>CAZHCO010000055.1:0-22777 GCA_964530965.1 uncultured Aestuariivirga sp.
TGTGGTCAAGAGGCCCTCATCCGGCCTGACGGCCACCTTCTCCCATCCTTCGGACGGGAGAAGGCAATACTTTCAAAGATTATCGCCTTCTCCCGTGCGGTAGCATGGGAGAAGGTGGCCGATAGGCCGGATGAGGGCCCTCTACGCCCCCGGCCCCAAAACTTTTCGCATGTGGGCAAGTATAAGATCGCGGCCTTTCATTCCCAGTTCGATTGAAGCCCCCGCGGCATCCAGCGTGTACCAGGTTTCCGTCGAAAGACGCTCCATGTCCACGGCCTCCGGGCAAAGTGCGAGCATCAGCGATGTCTCGCCCACGCCGGCATGATCGAAAGGATAGTTCCTTATCGTCTCTTCTGTCATCAGCGGATGGCCCTTGATCCAATTGAAGGGATCGTTGCCGCCTTTCTGCCGGGCGTAGTAGTCCGCCATTTCAGCTTTGCCCCACCAGCCCTCGCCCCGCTCCTTTTCGAGAAAAGCGAAGATTGCCTGCCGCGCCGCGAACTTGAAAGCAAGGTCGGTCGGCATGCCAACGGTGAAATTCTCGGTCTGGTGATGAATGAAGAAATGAATGTTGCGAAAACCGATGCGGAGCAGCCCGGTGAACATCTCCTGAGCGACCGGAAAAAGCACTTGGGCGTCGACATGGAGCGATCCCGTGCCTTCAGGCGGCTCGACAACATAGCTGCTGGCGCCATAGTAAAACGGCGGCAGTATCACGATGTCCATCTCGCGTTCGAGGATATCCAAAGTCTTGACCACGGCGAGCGTGTCCATGCCAACGGCCAGATGCTCGCCATGATATTCAAGCACGCCCAATGGCAGTACCACCGGCCAATTCTTCTCAATGGCTGTCTTGATCTTGTGTGGCAACATCAGTTCAAAACGCATTGACCAACTCCCACGTCGTGCTTCTCTATAGCACCGCCAGATCGGCAAGCGTCCCCTGGGCCACGGCGAGGCGGGCGATGTCGAAGGGTTTGCTGGCCAGGACCGTCTCGATCGTGGCAATAACATTGGCAAGGCGTTCGTCATTCCGGCTGCGCCAGCCCTCAAGGCCCCCCTCGCCTTTGACGATGCCGGTGACGACGGCGCGGTGGGTGGAAAAGAGCTGGGCCATCAGCCGGTTGATCGCCTGGCGCTCGAGGACATCACGCGCCTTGAGACGCAGCCCTTCCTCGATCAGCCTTTCGATGCCGAGTTCGAAAGCCGAGCCGTAGAGTGCGGCCGCAACGGCTGGAATACTTGCCCCGCTTTGGGCGGCGATCTTCACCACATCGGGTGCCCGCGCCAGGAAGCGCTGGCGGGCGATCCGCGCCGCCGTCTGCTCCGGCACGCCGGCCTTCACCAGGTCGCTGCTGTGCGCGCGCATCCCGGCAAGGTCAGCCTCCGGCACGCTGCCCTCAAGGGCTGCTTCGACGGCATCCAGTCCCTTGCGATAGCGCCCGATCAGATCTTCAAGGCCGTCTCCCAGCTTTTCATGGCGCAGGAACCAGATCGTGGCACTCCGCAGCAGGCGCTGCAGATCGGCATAAAGGCCATTCTGCACACTGCCGGCAATGCGCGTATCGAGCGCATCAATCTCTCCAGCCATGTCGAGAAAATCGAAACTGTCGCGGGCAACCGCATAGGCTGCTGCGATGTCGGCAGATTTTGCCGCCGTCTCGCCGGCTATCAGTGCGACGAAGCTCGGGCCGCCGCGATTGATCATGCCGTTGGCCAGCATGGTGGCGATGATCTCGCGGCGCAGGCGGTGATTGTCGATATCCTCGCCGAAGCGCTCCTGCATGGCCTTGGGGAAATAGCGCCGGAGCTCGCGGGAGAGATAGGGATCATCGGGAACGTCGCTGGCCACGATCTCCCTTCTCAGCGCAATCTTGGCATAGGCGAGCAGCACTGCGAGCTCAGGCCGCGTCAGTCCGCCGCCGCGCATGTCACGCTCGAGGATGACGCTATCGGCCGGCAGAGCTTCGAGTTTCCGGTCGAGCAGTCCGCCGCGCTCAAGCCTCGTCATCAGCTGGATGGCATAGCTGATCTCTGCCGTCCCCTGTTCGAGGGTCACCGAAAGGCACAGGGTCTGCAGATAATTGTTGCGCAGCACGAGTCCTGCCACTTCATCCGTCATGGCGGCCAGGAAGACATTGCGCTCGGCGCGCGTGAGACGGCCGGCCGCCTCGGCGCGCGACAGGCCGATCTTGATATTGACCTCGATGTCGGATGAATTGACGCCTGCTGAATTGTCGATGGCGTCGGTATTGACGCGACCACCTTTGAGGGCAAATTCGATGCGGGCTTTCTGCGTAAGGCCGAGATTGGCGCCTTCGCCGATGACCTTGACGCGCAGCTCGGAAGCATCAACGCGGAGCCCATCATTGGCCCGGTCGCCCGCCTCGGCATTCTGCTCAGCGGTCGCTTTGACATAGGTGCCAATGCCGCCGAACCACAGGAGATCGGCGGGCGCCAGCAAAAGCGCATGCATCAGTTCCTGCGGCGTTGCGGTCTTGGCCGTGAGGCCGCTCAGCGCCTGCATCTCCGGCGACAGGGGAATGGCCTTGAGCTGGCGCGGGAAAATGCCGCCGCCCTTGCTGATCAACGACTTGTCGTAGTCCTGCCAGCTCGAGCGCGGCAGCGCGAAGAGCCGCTCGCGTTCGGCGAAGGAGCGCTCCGCATCGGGATTGGGATCAATGAAGATGTCGCGATGATCGAAGGCGGCGAGAAGCCTTATCTGCCGCGACAGCAGCATGCCGTTGCCGAACACATCGCCCGACATGTCGCCCACGCCGATCACGCTGAAAGCTTGCGCCTGGATATCGATATCCATTTCGCGGAAGTGCCGCTTCACCGCCTCCCAGGCGCCGCGCGCCGTGATGGCCATCTTCTTGTGGTCGTAACCCGCCGAGCCGCCGGAGGCGAAGGCATCGTCGAGCCAGAATTTGTGGGCTTCCGACAGTCCGTTGGCGGTATCGGAGAAAGTTGCCGTGCCCTTGTCGGCGGCAACGACGAGATAAGGGTCGTCGCTATCGCGCCTGACGGTTGCTTCCGGAGGTTTTACTGCGGCGCCTGCAAGATTGTCGGTGAGATCGAGCAGGCTGGTGATGAAGCGCTTGTAGGCGCGGATGCCCTCGGCCTGGATCTGCTCGCGGCTGTCGCCCGACTTGAGCCGCTTCGGCACGAAGCCACCCTTGGCGCCTACCGGCACGATCACCGCGTTCTTCACGCTCTGCGCCTTGGCGAGGCCAAGCACCTCGGTGCGGAAATCCTCGGGGCGGTCCGACCAGCGGATGCCGCCGCGGGCGATCGGGCCGCCGCGCAAATGCACGCCCTCGACGTCGGGTGCATAGATGAAGATCTCGGCGAAGGGCTTGGGATCGGGAAGCCCTTCTACTTTCTTCGAATCGATCTTGAAGGAAATGATCGGCGGTTCGCCGTCAGTCTTCGCCTTATGAAAATAATTTGTCCGCAGGATTGCGCCTACGAGATTTTCATAGCGCCTGATGATGCGGTCTTCATCGAGGTTGGGAACCTTGGCAAGGGCCGTCTCGATCTCGCCGCGCAATACCTCGGCCTTCGCCTCATCGACAGCACGGGGATCAAACAGGGCGAAGAAGAGCCGCACGATGAGTTGCGCGATGCTCGCATGTTTCACCAGCGTCTGCGCCATGTAGTCATTTGAATAGGACGCGGCCGACTGGCGGATATAGCGTCCGAAGGCGCGGAGCAGCGCTACCTCAGGCCAGGTCATCGCCGAGGTCAGCACCAGCGTATTGAGCACGTCATTCTCGGCAAGCCCTGTCCACACGGCGCGGAAGGCTGCTTCAAGTCCGCGCAAGGTCGGAGGCTCGGTTGCGGCACCGGAAGGTGCGAGAAGCAGCACGTCATGAATAACGGCGCGTCCCGTAGCCGTTCCGGGAGACAAAACATGGGTCGTTTCCGAAATCGCCCGGAGCCCGAGGTTTTCCAGAACCGGCAGACGGAGACCCAATGCTATGGCGTCACCCCGATGATAGAGGCGGCAGTGCAAGTCCTGCGCTGCATCGGTGCTCCCTCGCAGGAATTCGACGCCCACTTCATTGCCCTCGCCCAGCGCCTCGATTGCCGCGATGTCTTCAATGGCATGCTCGGGCTCGCTCGCATCGCGGTAGCCCGGGGGAAAGGCGCCGCGCCAGCGGGCGATACGCAAGCCATCGCTGCCTGCCGCATGCAGGGACTCTTCCAGCCGGTCGTCCCAATTGCGCACGGCCGCCACGACCTTCTGTTCGGTTTCAGCAATATCGGGAAACACTGTGGCGCCGCTTTCGCGCGTGATGATGAAATGCACGCGCACCAGTGTGCCTTCGCCGAAGGTTGGCTGGAAGGATGCGACGCGTCCGCCATAGGCCTCGCCCAGGATTTCACCCACCCTGCGGCGCACGTCGGAATCGAACCGGTCGCGCGGGATGAAGGCGAAGGCCGAAACGAAGCGGTCGAACTTGTCGTGCCTGACGAAGAGGCGGGTGCGCGGCCGTTCCTCGAGCCGCAGGATTCCGTGGGCGATGGTCTCCAGGGTTTCCCCGTCAATCTGGAAAAGCTCGTCGCGCGGGAAACTTTCGAGCACGGCAATCAGCGCCTTGCCGGAATGGCCCGACGGCGAGAAGCCGCTGGCCTGCACGACGCGGGTGAGCTTGCGCCTGAGCAGCGGAATATCGTTGGGGTTCTGGGTATAGGCCGAGGAGGTGAAAAGCCCGATGGCGCGCAATTCGCCCGTGAGTTCGCCCGCACTATCGAACAGCTTGACGCCAACATAATCCATGGCGGCCCGGCGATGAACAGTCGAGCGAAGATCCGACTTGGTAATAATGATCGGCGCCGGCAGCCGCAAAAATTCGCGGATCGGCGCCGGCAGGTGCGAAGCCGAGGCTCCCCTCACCTCCTCCTTGGCGGCGTCGCGCAGAATGCCGAGCCCACTGCCTTGCATCGCTTCGAGCGAGCCCTTCGCAGCACCTCCGGCAAAACGGTATTCGCGCATGCCGAGGAAAGTGAAATGATTGTCGAGCAGCCATTGCAGAAACGCCATCGCCTCGGTGAATTCCTCAATCGGAATTGGCGGCGGGTCCTTCTGGTAGTGGTCGATCGCTTCGCGCAGGCGCTGTTGCATGGCTCGCCAGTCGATCACCACCTGGCGCACATAGGCGAAGACGGCGCGAAGGTCAGCTTCAAGCTCAGCTGCTTCTTCCGCGGACAGGCGCGCGAGATGGATATGGATGAAACTCTCGCGGGTTGCCGTGCCGTCGGCCGCAGGCTTTGCCGCGATATCGAGAAGCTTGCCGGTGAGATCGCGCTTCACCGCCACGACCGGATGGAGTGCCAAGCGCACTTCATGGCCGCGTTCGGCCAGCAGGCCTATGGTCGAATCGACCAGAAAAGGCATGTCGTCGTTGACGATGTCGATGGTGGTGATGCCATTCAGCGCGCCATCTGGATTGGCGACCGCAATCTTCGCCCGGCCCGGTTTTCGTTCGTTAAGGAAAGCGAGCCTGCCGCCTACAAGCTGCGCCAGCATCTCGGGCGAGGCTCCCAGCAGATCGTCGGGCGGGGCATTCTCAAGCAGCAGGGCGGCAAGTTCCTTGCCCGGCTTGCCTGTTACAGCTTTGCGGACCGCGTCGATCAGAACGGAAGCCGGATTGTTGGTTGCCATGCAAGGGGCTCCTGTCGGGATTGGTCCACCCGGAAAAATCTAGCCGGATTGTGACACCCGCGCTACAGGAATGCGACAACCGAAGGCCTGCTTCCGGCCACCCGACGGCGAATAAATTTTGTCATCCCGGCGAACGCCCCAAATTTCTGTCACCCCGACGGAAGTCGGAGCCCAGACTTGAAACCGTTCAACTGCGGAAAGCCTGGGTCCCGGCGTTCGCCGGGATGACGAAAGAAGGGAAGAATTTAATATGTGACGGTCATGCTCTACAGCCAGCCCGCTCGTTTGAAGCGGAAATAGAGATAGCCGCAGGCCGCCAGAATCCCCAGGACGATTGCCGGGTAGGCGAAGGGCAACTCCAGTTCGGGCATGAATTTGAAGTTCATGCCATAGATCCCGGCGACCGCCGTCGGCACCGCGAGGATGGCGCCCCAGCCCGCCAGCTTCTTGGTCACGTCGCTCTGTTCGATCGATGCAAGAAGCAGGTTGGTTTCCAGCGCCCCGTTCAGCAATTCGCGAAGATTATCGATGCTTTCCACGGCGCGCACGACATGGTCCTGAACATCGCGGAAGTATGGGTGCATCTCTTGCTCGATCAGCGGCACGTCGAACCGCATGATCCGCGCGCAGACGTCTTGCAGCGGCTGCACGGCACGGCGCATCAGCAGCAGCTCATGGCGCAACACATAGATGCGCTGGACTTCAAGCTTGCCCGACGTGCGCCCGAAGATCGTTTCCTCAAGCGCGTCGATCTCGCCGTCAAACTGGTGGAGGATGGGCAGGTAATTGTCGACGATAAAATCCATCAGCGAATAAATGACGAAGCTTTCACCCATCGACAGCATCCGAGGCGCACTTTCGCAGCGCGAGCGCACCTCCTTGTAGGCCGTCGTCGAACCGTGCCTCACCGTCACAACATAGCCGCGCCCGGCAAAGATATGGGTTTCGCCGAACACAATCCGTCCGTCGTGCAGCTGCGTTGTACGCAGGACGATGAAAATCGACTCGCCGTAGATTTCCAGTTTCGCCCGCTGGTGCGCCTGATGGGCGTCCTCGACAGCAAGATCGTGGAGGCCGAACTGCTGCTGAACCCTGCGAAGTAATTCTTCGTCAGGCTCATGCAGCCCGATCCAGATGAAGCGGCCCTTGCCGGATTCGACGGAGCCTGCCTGTTCGAGGTCGATATCCGCGACGCGCCGTCCGCCCTCGTAGGCGGCGCAGTCGATCACCATGCCCATGGCCGTCTCCCGGGTGCGTAGCCCCGTGACGCAATTTGTCCGGCCTCCACCGGGGGTCGGATTGTCGAGGCAGAGATTGCCGCCGCCGGAGGGCATTGGCAAGGCTGGACTTTGGTTTTGCATGATCGTCTTCTATTAAATCATGCACCGAAGGGCCCTCATCCGCCCTGTCGGGCACCCCAACCTTCGGACGGGCGAAGGCAAAACCTTTAAAGATTATCGCCTTCTCCCGTGCCCCTTGGCATGGGAGAAGAGCCTGCCCCGTACTTGATACGGGGTGCCCGACAGGCCGGATGGGGGCCTCTTAAGCCGCAGGCAGCGGGATAAATTCCGTTTCATCGCCGGGCACGATATCAAAGCGCGCCCGTTTCCAGTCTTCCTTGGCAGCCTCAATCCGCTCCTTCGAGGAAGAGACAAAATTCCACCAGATATGGCGCGGCCCATCCATCGGCTCGCCGCCCAACATCATAAAGCGGGCATCACTGCGCGCCGTGATCGTGATGGCATCCCCGGGGCGGAAAACCAGCAACTGGTTTACGCCATAAACCTGTCCGGCAATCTCCAGTGAACCCTCCGCGATGTAAATTCCGCGCTCTTCGTGCTCAACCGGCAGCGGCAGCCTGGCACCCGCTGCGAGCTTCACATCGGCATAAAACAAGTCCGAATGGGTTTTGACTGGTGACGAAGCTCCGTAGATCGAACCCGCGACAACGCGCACCTCGCGGCCATGATCACTAATAAATGGCAACGCTGACATTGCAACATGCTCAAAAGCAGGCTTGGTTTCCTCATGGATCTTGGGCAAGGCCACCCAGCTTTGAATGCCAAACACCTGACGTGTTCGTGCCCGCTCCAATGCGGGTGTGCGCTCGGAATGTACAATGCCTTTGCCAGCCGTCATCCAGTTCAACTCACCGGGCGCTATCTGTTGTTCCGACCCCAAGCTATCCCTGTGATACACCTTGCCGTCAAACAGCCAGGTGACTGTGGAGAGCCCGATATGCGGATGCGGCCGCACATCCTGCCCCTGTCCCGCCTGCATGATGATCGGGCCAAACTGGTCAAAGAAAATAAATGGCCCCACCATCTGGCGCTCAGCCGACGGAAGCGCCCGCCGGACTTCAAAACCGCCGATATCACGCACCCGTGGAATAATAACGATCGGCAGGGCATCCGCAGCAGCGGCGTCGCCGGGCGAGGGATCAGGAATGTGAGGTAATGTCATGTCTTTACTCCAACAGCAGCGCGCACCAAAGGTGCAACTTCTTTCCCCATCAGCTCAATCGCCCGCAGCATGTCCTTATGCGGCAGGGATCCCAGGCCCATCTGCACCAGAATTCGATCATTTTCAAAAGTCCTGTGAAGGGCAATGATCTTGTCCGCTACATCTCTGGGATTGCCAATGATGAGATGCCCGCGCGGCCCGCACGAGGCATCAAACTGGGCCCGCGTCGTGGGCGGCCAGCCACGTTCGCGGCCAATGCGGGTCATGACTTCCTGATAGCCGGGAAAGAATTGTTCGCGCGCTTGTTGCGCATCATCGGCCACAAAGCCATGCATATTGAGGCTGAGGCGCAAGGATTTGGAATTTTTTCCCGCCTCACGATACAAGTCCGCGTGGGGCTTGAAGCGTGCGGGCTCACCACCAATGATCGCTAGCGCCATGGGCAAACCCAACGTTCCCGCCCGCACCACCGATTGCGGCGTGCCGCCAACCCCTATCCAGATCGGCAACGGAGTCTGTTTCGAGCGCGGATAGATCCCGGCGTTGTTAAGCGGCGCGCGGATTGTACCGGACCAGCTCACATGCTCCTGCTCACGCAGTTTCAATAAGAGATCGAGTTTCTCGGAAAACAACACGTCATAGTCATTGAGGTCATAGCCAAACAGCGGATAGGACTCGATAAACGATCCCCGCCCCACCATGATTTCGGCGCGGCCACTCGAAAGCAAATCAAGCGTGGCAAAATT
Source organism: uncultured Aestuariivirga sp. (assembly GCA_964530965.1). Lineage (GTDB taxonomy): Bacteria > Pseudomonadota > Alphaproteobacteria > Rhizobiales > Aestuariivirgaceae > Aestuariivirga. The sequence continues at coordinate 8,881 of CAZHCO010000055.1, forward strand.
CTGGTATACCCGCACCGGGTCGTCGGAAGAAAGAACCGTCACCGCCGACGTAAGCCGGATATTCTTCGTCCGCGCCGCACCCGCCGCCAGTACAATAACCGGTGCTGAAGCCGCATAATCCGGCCTGTGGTGCTCACCCACCCCATAAACATCAAGCCCGACCTGATCAGCCAGCTCAATCTCTTCAATCAGATTATTCAGCCGCTGCCCCGCCGAAATCGTCGGGCCAATATCGGCAAACGTATACATCCCAATCTCCATTGGAGACATATGTAGCGTCAGCAATTACAGTTCAAGTATCACGCTTGTAACCGAAGTGGGGCCTACCTCAGATCCGGTGCAATCGCTTCCGCCACCAGTGCAGCAATCGCATCAACAAGGCTCATCGACTTCTGGTCCTGCGATCCAAGCCGCCGCATGTTCACCGCCTGCTCGTCCATCTCGCGTTTACCTACAACCAGAATGACTGGCACCTTCGCCAGCGAATGTTCGCGAACTTTGTAATTGATCTTTTCGTTGCGCAAATCAGCATCCGCCCGCAATCCGACTTTCCGCAAATCATCGCGCACCTTGAGCGCATACTCATCGCCCTCGGACGTGATCGTCGTTACCATCACCTGCGTTGGCGCCAGCCATAGCGGGAAATGGCCCGCGTGGTGCTCAATCAGAATGCCAAGGAAGCGCTCCATGGAACCGCAAATGGCGCGGTGGATCATCACCGGCACATGCTTTTCGCCATCCGCCCCGATGTAAAACGCGCCAAACCGATCCGGCAGGTTGAAATCCACCTGCGTCGTGCCGCATTGCCAGTCACGGCCAATGGCATCCCTGAGAACGTATTCAAACTTGGGACCGTAAAAAGTGCCTTCGCCTTCGTTAACACCGACTTTGACGCGTCCGCCTGAATCCGCTTCGATCTGTTTCAGAATGCGGCGCAGCACGTCTTCGGCATGATCCCACATCGCATCGGTGCCAACGCGTTTTTCAGGTCGCGTAGCCAGTTTCACCACGATCTGCTCAAAGCCGAAGTCCTTGTAGGTCGACAGGATGAGATCGTTGATTTTCAGGCATTCGTCCGCCATCTGCTCTTCGGTGCAGAAAATATGCGCATCGTCCTGCGTAAAACCGCGCACCCGCATAAGGCCGTGCAGCGCGCCTGAGGGTTCATAGCGATGTACATTGCCAAATTCGGCGAGCCGCATGGGCAGTTCACGATAGGAACGCAAACCGTGCTTGAAAAGCTGCACGTGGCCGGGGCAGTTCATCGGCTTCAGCGCAAACACCTGTTCGTCGCCCGTCTCTTCACCCGCTGAGGTGACCGCAAACATCCCCTCACGGTACCAACCCCAATGGCCCGATGTTTCCCATAAGCTCTTGTCGAGAACCTGCGGCGCATTCACTTCCTGGTAGTCGAGCTTGGAAAGCCGCCTGCGCATATAGGCGATGAGCTGCTGGAAAATCGTCCATCCCTTGGCATGCCAGAACACGACACCCGGCCCCTCTTCCTGGAAATGAAACAGGTCCATCTCGCGGCCAAGCTTGCGGTGATCGCGCTTTTCGGCCTCTTCCAATGCCGTGACGTAAGCTTGCAAATCCTTGTCGCTCGCCCATGCCGTACCATAAATGCGCGTCAGCATCGGGTTCTTGGAATCGCCCCTCCAATAGGCCCCCGCCACTTTCATCAGCTTGAAGGCATTGCCGATCTTGCCGGTGCTCGTCATGTGCGGCCCGCGGCAGAGGTCCACCCAGCCGCCCTGGTCATAGAACTTGATGTCTTCATTGCCCGGAATGGCATCCACCAATTCCACCTTGAAGTTCTCGCCTTTCGCCCGGTAAAATTCCTTCGCCTCTTCGCGCGTCTTTACAGACTTCGTGAAAGGTTTGTCGCGCGCAATGATCTCGCGCATTTTCCTTTCAATCGGCGCGAAATCTTCCGGCGTGAAGGGTTCATTGCGGAAAAAATCATAAAAGAAACCGTTTTCAATCACCGGGCCAATGGTCACCTGCGTTCCCGGAAAAAGTTCCTGCACGGCTTCCGCCAAAACGTGAGCGGAGTCGTGGCGAATGAGCTCAAGCGCCCTGTCATCCTCGCGCGTGACGATCTGCAACGTAGCATCTGTAGTGATGGGATCATGGAGATCAACCAGCGCGCCGTTGACGATTGCCGCCACCGCCTTTTTCTCCAGTGATTTTGCGATGGAAGCCGCAACCTGTGCGCCGCTTAGTCCCTGTTCGACTTCGCGCTTTGCGCCATCAGGGAATGTCAACGTAATCATGTTATCCTCCTGCCCACTCCTGCCAACACTTGCAGGTAAGCGATTTCTTGAGCTTTCGACATCGCGCTTATGGCCTCAAATTCGCGGTCAGGTCAAGTCTGCACACAAATTACTGCATTATTTACCCGGCCTCAATCTCCAGCTAACCTCGTATTAACCCTAACACTTCATGTTCAGCCCGATCGATAGGTTAACAATAGGGTCGGGTAACAACATGAACAAATTCTTCTTGCGTCTTGCATTTCTAATCGCGGCTTTGATTCCATCTGCATCGGTATTTGCAGCTGATCTCGACGTGCCGCCGCCGATTGGAGATCTTCGCCCGACCACCTTTGACTGGTCCGGCCCCTATGTCGGCGTTTTCGGCGCGGCCGTTGCCGTCGATGGCACTTTTGATGGCACTTGTACGGCGGCTTTGCCTTGCGGCACTCCTACCTACACCGACATTGAGCACAGCGGCATCGGCTACGCCTACGGCATCTTGGGTGGCTGGAACTATCAGATCGACAGCTTTGTCATGGGCATCGAAGGCGATTGGGCCTTTGGCGGCACTGTTGCCACCAATGACGAACCTGGCATCGATACCGACCTCAGTTTCAACAACATTGCAACACTTCGCGCCCGTGCTGGCATGGCGTTCGACAACACCTTGCTCTATTTTACCGGTGGCTTGGCCGCAGTCGATATGGAATTTGGCGCTGTCATGCCTGACCTAATTGGCTATAGCGACAGCCAGTGGGTCTATGGCTGGACAGCGGGCGGAGGGCTTGAGCACGCCTTCACACAGAACTTCAGTGGCCGGATCGAGTATCTTTACGTCAACTTGGATGACTCCGACTATAGCATAACCGACACGGGTCTGGTGACATTTGACGCCACGCAGTCCTTCAATGACATCCATATGGTCCGTGCCGGCCTGACCTATAATTTCGGCTGGTAAAATCAAATAACCTTGTGATTCAGGGGCCCTTCACGGGCCCCTTTTCTTTTGCCGCCATTCCGGCCCCTCATAGATTTCCGGCACCGGGTCAAAGCCATCCCCACCCCAGGGGTGGCAGCGCAAAACCCGCGCCAGGCCAAGAAGGAACCCCCGCCACGCCCCGTGCTTTTCAATCGCATGTCGGGCATAGTCCGAACAGGTCGGCAAATAGCGGCAACGCCTGCCCATTATTGCCGACAATGTCAGCTGGTAAGTCCGGATCAGAAACAGCAGCAGAAATTTCATCATGGCCAAACCCAATATTCTTTTCATTATTGCAGATCAACTGGCCGCGCAATTCTTGAGCGCCTATGGCCACAAGGCCACCAAAACGCCAAACCTTGACCGCCTCGCCCAATCCGGCGTCGTCTTCGAAAACGCCTACTCCTCCAGCCCACTCTGCGCGCCAGCCCGCGCCACCATCATGAACGGACTTCTACCCTCGCGCACCGGAGTTTACGACAATGCCGCCGAGTTTCCATCTTCCATTCCCACATGGGCCCATTATCTCCGTTTGCAAGGCTACAAGACCTGCCTCTCGGGCAAGATGCATTTCGTGGGCCCCGACCAATTGCATGGCCTTGAAGAACGCCTGACCACCGATATTTACCCAGCTGATTTCGGCTGGACGCCCGATTGGCGCTTGAAGCAGGAGCGCATTGACTGGTGGTACCACAATATGACCAGCGTGCTGCAGCCCGGCATTGCCGAAATCACCAACCAGCTTGAATATGATGATGAGGTTGCCTTTCTGGCAGTTCGCAAGATTTATGACTACGCGCGATTTGAGCCCGGCAAGCCCTTCTGCCTGATGGCCTCCTTCACCCACCCCCACGACCCCTACGCGGCGCGTGCCAAATACTGGAACCTCTACCGCGACGAAGATATGGACTTGCCCCACGTCGGCCAAATGTCGCGGGACAAATTGGATGCCCACAGCCAGCGCCTTTATGATGTTTCCGCCATGCAGGACTACACCGTAACCGAAGCCGATATTCGCGCCGCGCGCCACGGCTACTACGCCAATATTTCCTATATCGATGACCTCGTCGGGCAATTGCTTGCCGCTTTGGAGGCCACAGGCCAACGCGACAACACGGCGATTGTTTTCACTTCGGACCACGGCGATTTCCTCGGCGAGCGCGGCCTCTGGTACAAGATGTCCTATCTCGAGCCTTCGGCGCATATTCCATTGATCATTTGCGCGCCAAATAACTTCTCAGCGCACCGCGTCAAAGAACCCGTATCGCTGACTGATATACTGCCAACCCTTGTTGATATTGCAACAGAAGGCAAAGGCGAATTGGCGAGACCAACGGACGGTCGCTCGCTCTACCCGCTGCTAAAAGGTGCTGCAGAACATTTGGAAGGCACCGCCTGGGGCGAATATCTCGCTGAAGGCACAGTCGCGCCGATGTACATGCAAAGGCGCGGCCCCTGGAAATACATCCACTGCCCGACCGATCCGGACCAGTTATTCAATCTAATTGACGATCCCAACGAGTTGAACAACATGGCCACAAGTCATCCCATTGCTGCGAAATTCCACTCCGAAGTAGTGACCAAATTCGATATTCCCAAAATCAATGCGGCAGTTCTCGAAAGCCAGCGCGCCCGCCTCATGATGTTCGAGGCTCTCAAAAGCGGCAATCATTTCCCCTGGGATTTCCAGCCGCTCCGCGATGCCTCCGAGCAATACACCCGCAATCACATGAGCGTCACCGACCGCGACCTGCAATCACGCTTTCCCAAAGCACCCGATATTGAAAATAAGAGACGCTAAAATGGCGAACCATTGCGCCGAGTGACCGTGGTTTTTGCCCCATCCTTTTCAAAAAACATGTCGGCCTCGGGGTAATAGGCCCGTTCGATGGGAGCCCGCGTGCCGATTTCCAGATAAGTCACAGGCGTCTCTGTCTTGTTGACCAGATGATGGCCATTGCGAACACCTGCTTTGAAGCCCGCGCACATGCCGGGCTTCAGCAGATGCTCGCCCGCATCGTCAATCAGGGTGATTTCACCCTCAATCACATAAACGAATTCATCCTCGTTCTCGTGCCAATGGCGGTGGGCCGACCACGAACCGGGAGCCAGCGTTGTCAGGTTCACCCCATACTGCGTGAGGCCAAAGAAATCCCCAAGGGCCCTCTTTTCCCGGCCCTTGACGGCCCCCGCAAACTCCGGCGGGTAGACCGTTGCGGTTCTGGGGGTAATTGTCTTGGGGTCAACGGTGGCGGGTTTGCTCATACAGCTTCTGCTTTCGCTTCAATTTGCGCTATGGCATCCGTAACCGCATCAAAAGTCAAGAGCGTAGACGCGTGCCGCGCCTTGAAATCGCGAACCGGAATAAAGGCCTCGTAATCCGCCCATTTGCCGGTGGGCGGCGGGCCGCCGTCCTTCAGCATGGCATACATCTGCTCTTTCAGGGCGCGGAGTTCCGGCGCCGTGGAACCAACGACATGGCGGGCCATGACCGATGACGAGGCCTGCCCAAGGGCACAGGCTTTCACCTCCTGGCCAAAGTCAGTAACTACATCGCCCTTCATTTTGAGATCAACGGTAACCCTTGAGCCGCAAAGCCTGGAATGGGCCACAGCCGTGGCATCCGGCGCACCCAAGCGTTGCAAACCGGGAATATCAGCCGCGAATTCCAGAATCTTCCTGTTGTAAATCTCGTTAATCATTCACATATCCGGGTCGGTCTTGCTTAACCAATGGTCTTTGCTGGTTTGCCTCAATTTACCCCCCATGATATGGGAAGAACCGAAACAGTAGTAAAGTCAATATAGTACCCAACGCCAAAGAGACAACATGGACGCTATTATCAAGAAATTCCAACGCGAAACCACGGATTCGAGACTGAAGCGTCCGTCTCAGGAAGAGGCCGAAGCCGCCGTGCGCACCCTGTTGGCCTGGGCCGGCGATGACCCTGCCCGCGAGGGCCTTCTCGATACGCCCCGCCGGGTGACCAAGGCATTCCTAGAATATTTCAGCGGCTATGGCGAAGACCCTGCCGATACCCTTTCCCGCACCTTCACCGATGTCGGCGGCTATGATGATATCGTTATGCTGCGCGATATTGAGTTCACCTCCCATTGTGAACATCACATCGCCCCCTTCGTGGGCCGCGCCCATGTGGCTTACCTCCCCACGGAGCAGGTCGTGGGCATTTCCAAGCTTGCCCGCGTCGTTGAAATTTTTGCCCGCCGCCTGCAAACCCAGGAAACCATGACGGCCCAGATTGCCAACGCTATTTGCACCAGCCTGAAACCACGCGGCGCCGCCGTGATGATTGAAGCGGTTCACACCTGCATGTCCATGCGCGGCATCGGCAAGCGCAATGTCGCAACCATCACCACACAGTTCACCGGCGAGTTCAAATCCAACCCAACCATGCAGGCCCGCTTCATGGAACTGGTGCGCTCGCCTTCCGGCGGCTTCTCCCTCTGATGACCGGCGCCCTCGATGAAACGAAGGCGCTTCAACTGAGGTTTGATGAGACGGGCCTCATCCCCGCCATCGTCACCGATGCGCGCGATGGAGCGCTGCTCATGTTTGCCTACATGAACCGGGAAGCACTCGATGCAACCCTTATCACCGGCCACTTGCACTTCTACAGCCGCTCCCGCAAGGTCCTGTGGAAAAAAGGCGAAACCTCCGGCGAAACATTTGCCGCAATCAGCATACTCACCGACTGCGACCAGGACGTCCTGCAAATCAAGGTGAGCGCCGAAGGCCACGGTGCCGCCTGCCACACGGGCCGCAGATCCTGCTTCTACCGGAAAATAGTCGAAGGCGAACTTGAGTTCACCAATAACGAAAAACTTTTCGATCCGGATTTCGTTTACGAAAAATAGCCGCCTACCCCGCCGAAGCGATATAGCTCTTCATGTCCTCCGCCTCGCGCTCAATGGCTTCGATGCGGAATTTCACAATATCGCCGATGGATATCATGCCGGCAAGCTTGCCACCGTCCACCACGGGCAAGTGGCGTATGCGATGGGTTGTCATCAAAGCCATCAATTCAATTTCACTGTCGCCGACTTTGCATGTCTTAACCGTCTTGCTCATAATGCCTGACACCGCCATGGCCATGGATTTTGCTCCATGATCGGCAAGGGCCCGCACGATATCACGCTCGGAAACAATGCCCGCTATGCCTCCCTTGTCATCAACCACGACAACTGCGCCGATGCGATTCTGCGAAAGTTTTTGCGCGATGCTTTGCACCGTTTCCTTTGACGTGGCCGTAATGACGGACCGGCCTTTGACACCAAGAATGTGGGATACGGACATTCATACCTCCCGTGGCTAAAGCTCTTGTAAGAGCACTCTATCACGCCTGCGCAGAAGATAAATCAATTCCGGGGATCAAGCCAATAAAAGGTAAAAAGCCCTGCAATAAATCCCCCGAGATGGGCTTCCCATGCAATGCGGCCCTCCTCCACGAATGAAGCGCCGGTCCAGCCGCTCGCGCCTGAAAACAGTGTGACCGCAATCCAGACAAGGGTAAAAATGAATGCGCGCCTGTTCGTCAGGATTTCGAAAGGCCGCAGCGGCGTAACCGTGGCTATGTCTATCCGGTAAGTATCACCCAGGCGAAGTCCACCCCCGTACATCAGGGGAATGGCCGCCGCCATGACGCCGGACACCGCACCTGATGCCCCAATCACAATTGCCACTTCCCCCCAATGTGTAAGAAGCGTTGCCACTGCTCCAAGGATTGCGGCGGCGGCGGCAAGCACAAGAAACCTGAAAGGTCCCAATCGGCGCGCCACAACGGAGCCAAAAATCAGAAGCCACAGACTATTGAAAAACAGATGCAGCCAATCCGCGTGGAGAAACGCATAGGTCATAAATGACCAGACCTGCGACCCCCAGATCGCCGGAAAGGCCGCCTCGCCTGTGATCCGCGCCGGAATTAATGAAAAGGCGTAGAGGCTCCAAACCTGCCAGCTCTCGCCCGCAACTTGAACGACCCCATGCACAATGGCCAGCTGGGCAATCAAAATCAGGACAACCTTCGGAGCCCGGAAAAATGGCTCCTTGGCCGGAGTTTCAACGTCCATCGTTGCTGGCTCATTCATAGGTGATTTGTCTCCGGTCGAATGGCATGACCCCTGCAACACATGGCCTGAAAGTTCATGATTGGCACAGGCGGCGAGGCGGCCCCTGCCCTTGGGGTTAAGCAATGTTAGTTAACGACAATACGGAAACAAGCCAAGCCGTTTCCCACCTCATGCATCCCGGCTCCCGCGCCCTGTTCCGCTTCTGGGAAAAAATTCGGGCCGAGAACGCCGCGCCTAGCCGGAACGATCTCGATTTGAGACAGATCAGCGACATCGTTCCAAACCTGTTAATTCTGGACCGCGATTTCCTCCATCAGACCTATAAGTGGCGCCTTGCTGGCAGCGAAACCTGCCACCTTTACCGCCAGCAGCTCACCAACACCGACGCGCTCAAGGGATGGGGCGGTCTTGAGCGAAACACGATGAAACAGGCATTTGATACAGTTGTAACCAGCTTGCAGCCCTGCCTCGTTCGCTTTCGCCTGACAACCGACAGGGATCAAATCATTGGGGCGGAGCTTCTAGGCCTGCCCATCCATGCCAGAAATGGTCTGCGATTTCATATATTTGGCGGAGTTTTCCCGTTCCGCGATATTTCCGGTCTTGGCTATGACGGCATTACCCACATGGAACTTTCCAGCACCCGCAACATCTGGACCGAGCCCCTGCCCGGCGACAAGCTGGTTGCCAGCCTGCGGGGCGCCAGCACCTCTCCGGGTGGCCTGCGCCTGATTAAAGGTGGACGACCCTAGTCAAAATATGCACTTTCCTTAACTTGGCCTTTACAGGCCAGCATTAGGGTTACTGTTTCTGGTATAAGTCTAACCAGAAACGCCCTCGGGGAGAGAGTCCGAAGCGGGACGGAGATTAGAGGTTCTGAAGTGAACGCAACTGCCGAAAAACATGAAGAAGCCACAAGCCCGGATCAACCCAAGGCGTTGTTTGGCCGCTACATGCTCCCCGATATGTCCGAGCATCCCTGTCAGGTCATCGATTTAACCACCACGGGCGCCACCTTCCTAAGCGATCACATGCCCTACTCGGGCCTGACCATTGTTGCCTACATCGAAGAACTGGGCCGCATTGAAGCGATCACCCACAATGCCGTACCCGGCGGTTTCCGCATCACCTTCGCCCTTAAGGGCGTGCGCCTCGAAAAACTTGAATCACGCATCAAATGGTTGAATGACAAGACAGCAAGCGGCGAAGAGGGCCGCAGGCACTCGCGTTTTGAACCACGCGACAGCCAGTCGCAAATCACTCTCCCCGATGGCCGGGTGTATAACTGCGAAGTCATCGACATCTCAGTTTCCGGGGCAGGTATCGTCGTCGACGTAATGCCAAGCCTTGGCACCTACGTCATGCTGGGCAAAATGCGCGGCCGCGTAGTGCGTTACCTTGAAAACGGAATTGGCATCGAATTTGCCCGCCCCCTAGAGCGCCCGAACGTCGCCGCGACCAAATAAAAATTCGCTTCCCGGTCGCATCAGCAGCTTTTCTATTTGTATGATTTAGGCTTAACTCTGCTCCCAATACCTGTGCTGGGAGAGTGATTTTGGCGAAGCCTGCAAAGAAAACAAAGCTGACAAGCCTGTCAGAAATCTATGCCTTCTTCAGGCAGAACCAAACGCCCATCACCTTTCTGTCGCCGACGCCTTACAACATCCTGGGCCTCGGCCGCTGGATCAACAAATTCGAATACATAAATTTCTTCGACAGCTTCGATGGCACCCATCCCAAGATTGTCGTGCCCCGCGAACACGGCCCCCACGAATTCAAATCCATCGAAGACGTAAACAACTACCTGCTGCGCCACAAGGAAGTGCGCGCCCGCCTTAAGGAGCGCGGGCCAGGTCTTCTGATGCTCGTCATGTTTGACGAGGAAACCGAATTTCTGGCCGGCGAGTTGGGCCTGCAGATAGCGCTGCCACCCGCCAAATTGCGGAAGCACATTGATTCAAAGATTACCACCACCAAGCTCGGCAATGAGGCAGGCATCCAGAGTGCCCCCAACACCATGGGCACGGCCAAAACCTACGAAGACCTGTGCGAATTCGCCGACAGGGCAAACCTGGGCCGCGACCTCGTGGTGCAAACACCCTATGGCGATTCAGGCCGCACCACCTTCTTCATCAAATCCGAGGAAGACTGGGAAATCCATGTGGACGACATGAAAGACGAGCAGTTGAAAATCATGCGCCGTATCAACCATCTGCCAGGCACCGTTGAGGCGGTTGCCACGCGGCACGGAACGCTTGTGGGTCCCATGCAAACCGATATCACGGGCTTTCCTGAAGTCACCCCCTACAAGGGCGGCTGGTGCGGCAATGATGTGTTCACCGGCGGTATGGACAGGGAACGCAAGGCCGTCACCGAAATGGCGCAGAAGCTCGGCAACCAGCTCTACAAGTCAGGTTACAAGGGCGCCTTCTGCATGGATTTCCTGATCGATACGGATACCCGCGAGGTTTATCTCGGTGAAATCAATCCCCGCATCTCCGGCGCCTCGCCGCTGACAAACCTGATCACCTCCACTTACGGCGGCTGCCCCATTTACATGTTCCACCTGCTGGAATTCATGGATGTGGATTGGGAGCTTGATCTTTCCAAAGTGCAGGAGCGGTGGTCCGAATTCGATAACTGGAGCCAGCTCATCCTGAAATACCCGGTTGACCGGGTTGAGATGATCACCAAGGCGCCATCGTCCGGCATTTACCGCATGGACGCCAAAGGCGCCATCAAGCTGGTGCGCAAATCCATCGACTGGTTCGTGGTCTCCGATGAAGACGAGGCCTTTTACCTCCGCGTCTATTCAGCCGGCGATTACCGCTACCACGGCGCGGACCTCGGCATTTTGGTGTCGCGCGGCCGTTTCCAGACCGACGACCGGCAGCTGACCGATCGCGCCAAGGCATGGGTGAAAGCCATCAACCGGGAATTTGAATCGATAGCCGTCACCGGCTCCTCCGCCCCGAAGCCACCGCCGATGCACGCCGCGAATAAAATGTTCTAACGTTAAATGGCTTCCCTCATGCTGCGCTCACGCAAAGCGTGAGCCTCGAAGCATTGCGTGCAGGTCCACCAGCCCTTCGCGGCTCTGCTCCGCAGAGCACCTCAGGGTGAGGGAACCGGATTAGACCTACTTCAAAAAACTCCGCCGCATGGGAAATGCTTTCACATTGGCGGGCGGCGCCTCATCAACGCGGCGCGGCGTGGCAACCGGCCCCAGGCTATCCAGATAGCCCGTGTCAAATCCTTTTTCATAAACCGGGAAATTGACAGGCCTGTCCCGGAACGCCTTGCTCATCTGGCCAAGCCCGCGAATGCCGCGCTCGCGAGAACGTGCCACCTGCTCCATGTCAATTTCGATAGGGATAATCTGCTCCGTTGCGTCACCGCGATAGAGCGCGCGGCCCGAAGGGTCAAACACGCAGGACTGGCCAATGCCGCCCGCCCCCAAGCCATTAATGTCAAAAATGTAGCATTGCATCATGGATGATGTGGCGTGGCTGATGGCGATGTCCACATCGCGGTCAATCGTATGCGTCATCACAGGATGGAGGATCACTTCAACACCCATGGCCGTAAGCTGCCGCGAGGTTTCCGGGAACCAGATGTCATAACAATTCAGCACGCCAAACTTGCCAACATCCTCAATATCAAAAGTCAGAAAGTCGGTTCCCGCCTGCACGCCCTGCTCCAATGGCCGGAACGGAAACATTTTGCGATAGCGCCCGACAATCTCACCTTCCGGATTAATCACCGAAGTGGTGTTGTAAATGCCGCCCTCGCGCCGCTCATACATCGAGCCATTGATCAGCCAGATGCGGTGATGCCGCGCCATGTCCTGAAAATCCGCCTCCACGGTTCCCGGAAGGGGCTGGGCATGCTGAAGCAGCGGGCCGAAGGCCGCGAGTTCAGAAAACATCACCATCTGCACCCAGGGATAAAGATGCATGGTGAGATCAATCCGCTGCCGCATGGCGGCAATATTGGAGCCATGATTCAGGTGCATCTGAATGCCGGCAATGGCAAATGGTTTCATATCTTTAGGGTCTCCAAAACCGGCCCGAAAGCCAACAGTTTTCTCTAACATGAATCACGTTAATTTAGCCGTATTACTGGGAAAATGGCAAATCAGGAGATAAGATGGGGTGGCATAACAGCCATTCAAACGATAGTTTGCCCCCGCGATGAAATTAGAGCTCAAATTGACAGGATTGGTTCTATTAACCCTGTTTTCGGCAGATTATGCCACATCACAGGAGCTGGGCGCGTGGAATTTCGGAAAATCTATAGCTCCGAATGACGCTGTCATCCATTCAGCCTCATTGCTTTCATCAACCTTGATAACTTCCAATAGCGAAGAGTCCGACTACGCCGCCGTTTACACAATCGCCTGCCAGTCCGGAGATTCAACCAAATGGAGTCAATGGCTGAAACTGGAGGATTCTCTTTCAAGCCGCGGCCAGATTGAACTCCTCGCAACAGTCGACCAAAAAATTCCGCGCGAGGAATTCTGGATCGTCGCTGACAACAAGCGTCTCCTCACCCGCGAAAACACCCCCGACATCGCCGAGCTCCGAACAGCCAAAACCCTGAAGCTCTCATGGAATTGGGGCTGGAGCTGGCTGTGGCTTTCCGACGAGGCGCGCTTTGAGTTGGGAGATGTTGAAGCGGTGATCTTTACCCTGGCCAAAAGTTGCGAGATTGCCGAGCCGTAATTAACTCCTCACCTCCCTCTCGTTCCGTCATCCCGGCGAAAGCCGGGACTCACCTTCCAGTTTGCTCGAGCTTGAATAATTAAGAGCTGTCACGCGGGAAAATGGGTCCCGGCTTTCGCCGGGATGACAGAATTTTAGGGGGCATCACCCTCAAAAATCATGCACGTCCACGACACCCTGAATAGCCTTGATGGCGCCCTTGATCTGCGGTGTGACAGCAAACTTGTTTCCGAGCGACAGTTCAACTTCACGCCCCGACTCCAATTGCAAAATCACGCGCACTGGCGTTTTGCCGCCTGAGCCCAATCGCATCGCAATGGAATCCAGCGGCTTCGTATCGCGTACAAAAATGGTAAGGCCAGTAACGATTGCGGCGGCAGCCTTGTCCAAAACCTCAACACCTTGCAGACGCAGTTTTATTTCATCGCCTTCCACATCGCATTCAACCCGCGCAATGACGGCCTTGCCGGGCTCCAACAGATCGCGTGCCGCCGCCAGCGTATCCGAAAAACAAATGGCCTCGAATTGTCCGGTTGGATCGGAAAAGCCAATGAAGGCAAATTTGTTGCCGGATTTTGAGCGCCGCTCCTGCCGGTGCGTAATCGTACCCGCAAGCTTCCCCGCACTTGCCCCCTTCGTCAAAGCCTTATGCTGGAAAGAAGCCCACGTATCCACGCCGAGTTTTGCCAGCGGCTTCATATAGTCATCAAGCGGATGACCCGATAGATAAAATCCGACGGCTTCAAACTCCTGCGATAGCCGCTCCATGGGCAGCCACACATCGCGCATCGGCAGCACCAGCTCTTCCTTCGTTCCGGTCGCCGCACCAAACAAATCATTCTGCCCGGC
>CAZHCO010000056.1:0-7792 GCA_964530965.1 uncultured Aestuariivirga sp.
ATAATTATTGGGCTGTTCACACGCGTCACCGCTTTTGTGCTCGCAGGCATGATGGTTGTAGCTTATTTCATGGCCCACGCGTCTCAAGGCTTTTTCCCCATTAACAACGCGGGCGAATTGGCAATCATGTTTTGCTTCGCATTCCTTTACCTCGCCGCCGCAGGCGCTGGTCCCTGGAGCTTGGACGCAAACCGAAAGCTAGCTTAACCCATATTGTTCAAAAGGCCGGATACGCTCCGGCCTTTTTTATTTGCGATCTTTCCGAAGCTTCGCCCAGTAATCCAGCCGCTTCTTCACCTCGCGCTCAAACCCGCGCTCCGGTGGATTGTAGAACTGTTCACGGCCCATCTCCGCCGGAAAATAATTCTGCCCAGAAAAAGCCTCCGGCTCATCATGGTCGTATCGGTAACCAGCACCATACTCCTGCTCTTTCATCATTTTGGTGGGCGCATTCAGAATGATCTTTGGCGGCGCCAGCGAACCCGTTTCCTTGGCCCGCCGCATCGCAGCGCCAAAAGCCGTGTAGGACGCATTCGATTTCGGCGCGGTCGCAATATAAATCGTGGCCTGCGCCAGTGCCAATTCCCCTTCGGGTGACCCAAGAAAATCATACGTGTCCTTGGCAGCCAACGCCTGATGCAAGGCAACCGGATCAGCCAGCCCCACATCTTCAATCGCCATGCGCACCAGTCGCCGCGCCAGAAACAGGGGATCCTCGCCAGCAGTCAGCATGCGCGCCAGATAATACAGCGCCGCATCGGGATCGGACCCGCGCACCGATTTATGCAACGCCGAGATTAGATTGTAATGGCCATCCGCTGCCTTGTCATAAAGCGGCATGCGCTTCTGCACGGTCTTGGCCAAAGCTTCGGAGGTAAGTGGCAGTGCTCCTTCGGGAACGCTGGAGAAAATTTCCTCAACAAGGTTCAAGATATAGCGCCCATCCCCATCGGCCATGGCAATCAAGGCGGCCAAAGCCTGGACATCAACTGGCAGAGCTCGCTTCTCAAACATTTCCGCGCGGGTCACCAGCGCCGTCATCGCATCGGAGTCCAACCGGTTCAGCACTAGAACCTGCGCCCGCGAAAGCAACGCGCCATTCAGTTCAAAGGATGGATTTTCCGTCGTGGCTCCCACCAACGTAATCGTACCATCCTCCACATAGGGCAAAAACGAATCCTGCTGAGATTTGTTGAAGCGGTGAATCTCATCAACGAACAACAGCGTCCCCCGCCCCTGCTCCCGCCTGATGCGCGCCTGCTCAAAAGCCTTCTTCAAATCGGCAACACCGGAAAAAATCGCCGACATCTGCTCAAAGGCAAGCCCTGTCTCACCCGCCAGCAGCCGCGCTATCGTTGTCTTGCCCGTGCCCGGCGGCCCCCAGAGAATGATGGAAGGAATGCGCCCTGCAGCCAGCATGCGGCTGAGAATGCCGTCGTCACCAGTCAGATGACCCTGGCCCACTACATCATTAAGTTTTTGCGGCCGTAACCGGTCCGCCAATGGCCGTGGCGCTTCCTTGCCAAAACCTGCGGCCTCAAAAAGCGTGCTCATTAACGCAGCGACATTTGCAATTTGCGCCCGCCCCGATTGACCTGGATTTCCCAGTAACTCTCATCAACGGTAATCGCTCTCTGCAAATCGACAACGCTGGCAATGGAAACCCCATTCACCTCCAACAGGATATCGCCTTTGCGAAAAAACCGTTTCGCTGGCCCGTTCCTGATCTCAAGCGCAATGACTCCGCTGAGGCTCGATGGCACACCAAGCTCTTCCGCCACTGCCGGCGAAAGATTGGCAACCACCATGCCCTGGAGCGGGTTGTTGCCTTCCATGAGTGTTTCGGACCGCTCGGTTGTTTCAGGTGCCGCTACAAGCGTAACGCTGGCCTCGCGCGCCTTGCCATCCCGCTGAAACTCAATGATCGATGCTCGCCCAATCTTCGAGGTCGCCACCCGGTAATTGAACTCCTTGGCGTTTTCAACGGGGTGCCCGTCAAGGGCCAGAATGACATCCCCCTGCTTCAGTCCGGCGGCCACGAGCGGGCTCTCCGGGTGAAGACTTCCAATAAGCGCCCCTTCCGGCCGGGCAAAGCCAAGCGATTCAGCAATATCAGCGGTGACATCCTGCAGGTTCGCTCCACTCCATGGCCGTTGAATCTTCGTGCCACTTTCCGCCGATTGCACCACGGTTTTCACCATGTTGGAGGGAATCGAAAACCCAATACCGATAGAACCACCCGAGCGCGAAAAAATCGCCGTATTGATGCCCACGAGTTCGCCCGCCATGTTCACCAAGGCCCCGCCGGAATTTCCGGGATTGATCGCCGCGTCGGTCTGAATGAAAAACTGATAGTCGCTGATGCCAACTTGCGTGCGTGCCAGCGCCGATACGATACCGCTGGTCACCGTCTGCCCAACACCGAAGGGATTTCCGATCGCCAGCACCAGATCGCCAACTTCCAGATTGTCGGAGTCGCCAAAGCTCAGGGCGGCCAGTTCCTCCTCGCCCGCTTCAATCTTGAGCACGGCAAGGTCGCTGCGTTCATCCGCCAGCAACAGTTTCGCTTCAAACTCGCGCTTGTCGGCCAGAACAACTCGAATATCAGTCCCCCCACGGATCACATGATTGTTGGTCACGATCAACCCGGAGCTATCGACGATAACACCAGAGCCAAGCGAATTTTCCGCCTGTTTTCGTGGCCGCCTGAAATTGCCCCGGTCGCCAAAAAATTGCCGGAAGAACGGATCGTTGAAAAGCCCCAGCTGGGTATCCCGCGTTGCCAGCGTCTTTGAATACACATTCACAACAGCAGGCGCGGTCGATTTAACCACCGGCGCAAAGGAAAGCAGCATCTGGCTCTGGGAGTTGGGAACCGTCGTCGCCCCCAACGCTGACGCCCCAAACACGGTAAGACAGGTGAACACCAAAGCAATTAACAGCCGCATGTCAGCTCCAAATTTTCCAGACGCATTGTATCAAGTCGCCCGCTTTGGCGATATGATGGCGGTCATAATAGTATAACACGAATCGTCGAAACACACCTCCTTTGCAAAGCGCCCCAACATGCTTAACGCCACAACAAACTTAACCTTTGAATCCGCCGCCGCAGCCTCCCTGGCCCTGCAGCCCGACGCGCCCTTGTTTTGTTTCAGTGCGGAACAGCTGCGGGCCAGAGCCACCGTTTTTATCAAGGGCTTTCCCGGTGAAACGACATTTGCCGTGAAGGCCAATTCGTCACCGCAGGTCATCAGGGTATTGGCCGACGCTGGCATAAAGGCCTGGGACGTGGCCTCTGTGCATGAGATGGCCACGGTCGCCAAGATTGTGCCCAACGCCCGCTTTCATTACCACAATCCGGTCAAGTCGCGTCGTGAGATCGCTGATGCCTACAAGATCCACAAATGCCACCGCTATGTCGTGGACTGCCGCGAAGAGCTTGCAAAGATCGTCGATATCATTGGCCCCGCGAAAAATATTGAAATCGCCGTACGCTTCGTGCTGCCGCGCGAGCGCGCCTCCTCCGCCCATGATTTTTCCACCAAGTTCGGCGCCCCCGACCACATCTGCGTGGAGTTGCTGAAGCAAGTCGTCACCTTGGGTTACACGCCTCTCCTCACCTTTCACCCCGGCTCCCAATGCAAGGAGCCACATCATTACGTGCGCCACATCGAGGCCGCCGCGCGCATTGCCAATACCGCCGACGTGACTATTCCAAAACTTAATGTAGGCGGCGGCTTTCCCGCAAACTATGTGCTCAGCACCGCACCCGAGCCCCAGGTTTTTTTCAAGATCATAGAAGAATCCGTCATCAAGGCCTTTGCGGAAGATAAGAGACCCACCTTGGAATGCGAACCCGGCCGCGGGCTGGTCGCCACATGCATGTCACTACTCACGCGCGTCAAGCTCGTCTGCACCGACGGCGATGACATCTTCATCAATGACGGCGTTTACGGTGGCCTCATGGAATACATGCAGGCACCAGAATTGAAACCGCCGTTCCGTGTCATAAGGGATGGCAAGGTGATTGAAGGTCCGGCCAAGTCCTTCAAGGTTTTTGGCCCCACCTGCGATCCCCTCGACGTGTTGCCCCACAGGCTCGATATCCTCGCCACCCTGCGCGAAGATGACTACATCGAATTCGGCTCGCTCGGCGCGTACGGGCTTGCCACCATGACAAATTTCAATGGTTATGGCGGCAACGAAATCGTGGCCGTGGACCAGGCTTTCGCGCTGTAACACAACCCAGCCATGTGGCCCTCCGGCTTGCCGCTCCCGGCACGCTGCCCTAACCATAGGCTATGCATCACACTTCAAATCTGCGCGGTATTGTTTTTATGGTTCTGGCTGGCGGCACCTTTGTCGCCAACGACAGTTTCATGAAACTCGTATTGGCTGACACGCCCCCCATGCAGGTGCTTTTAATGCGTGGCATGGCGGCCACCTTCTGGTGCCTGCCCCTGGTCTTCATATTGGGTTACGGCCGTGACATTCACCGCGTCGTCAATCCCTGGGTACTGCTTCGTGCCGTTTGCGAAATTCTCGCTGTCACCAGTTTTATTCTGGCGCTCGATCATATGCCCATCGGTGATATCACGGCAATTTTCCAGATATCTCCCCTTCTTGTCGTCGTCGGCGTTTCGCTGATCTGGGGCGAAAAAATTGGGCCAGTACGCACAGTGCTCATTGCGCTTGGGCTCACCGGCGCACTCCTGGTTGCCCAACCGGGAAGTGCCGGCGCTTCGCCCTACGCGGCGTTTGGCTTTCTCACGGCCATTGGTTCGGCCTTGCGCGATCTCGTGGGCAGAAAAGTGCCCCATCGCATTCCAGGGATTGTTGTGGCTTTGACAACCATTATTGCCGTCATGGTCGTGGCGGGAATGTGCACTGTAAGTTTTGAGACGTGGGTTCCGCCGGGCAACGCCAACATCCTCAAGATGCTGGCGGCTGGCCTGTTCCTGGTGGGTGGCCACACCTTCGTATTTCTGGCCTTCCGCTTTGCCAAGGCAGCAGCAGTCGCACCCTTCTATTACTCCTTCACCCTGTGGGCCATGCTCTCAGGGCTCGTTGTATTTGGCCACATTCCGAACTGGCTCGCCATGATCGGCATTGCACTCATACTTGGAAGCGGCCTCGCCAGCGCGACACTCGACCAACGCACAAAAGCAAAGGGCAGGATTGCTCCTGCCCTTTGAACCCAAAACGCTGACAAACTTAAGCCGCAGCAGCTTCCGTAGCGGTCTCACCCGACTTCATCGTCGGGCCTGAATCCTTGCCCTTTTCGGCTGGATCACGGTCCACAAACTCAATCACCGCCAGCGGCGCGTTGTCGCCAAAGCGGAAACCCGCCTTCATAATGCGGGCATAGCCGCCCTGCCGGTCTTTGAAGCGGGCAGCAAGGATATCAAACAGCTTCTTCACCTGCGTTTCATCACGCACCTGGCTCATGGCCTGGCGCCGCGCATGCAATCCGCCCTTCTTGGCCAGCGTGATCAGCTTCTCGATCACCGGTCGCAAATCCTTGGCCTTTGGCAGGGTGGTGACGATCTGCTCATGCTTGATCAATGCCGCCGACATATTGGCAAACATCGCCAGACGATGGGGCACCGTGCGGTTGAACCGGCGACCTCTAAAACCATGACGCATAACCGTTCTCCTTAAACCCGCCCCGCCACAGCAAGGCGTTTAAATCTTAGTAATGGGTTTCAAATTTCTTCGCGAGGTCTTCGATGTTCTCAGGTGGCCAATTCGGCACTTCCATGCCGAGATGCAGGCCCATCTGCGCCAGAACTTCCTTGATCTCGTTCAGCGACTTGCGGCCGAAGTTCGGTGTGCGGAGCATTTCCGCTTCCGACTTCTGGATGAGGTCGCCGATGTAAACAATGTTATCATTCTTCAGGCAATTAGCCGAGCGTACTGAAAGCTCAAGCTCGTCAACCTTCTTGAGAAGGGCCGCATTGAACTCAAGCTCGGGACGTGCCTCTTCAAGCACAACCTTGGAAGGCTCGGCGAAGTTGATGAACACGGTAAGCTGGTCCTGAAGGATGCGCGCCGCATAGGCCACCGCATCTTCCGGCGTCATCGAGCCATCGGTTTCAACCGTCATGATCAGCTTGTCATAGTCGAGAATTTGGCCCTCGCGGGTATTCTCGATTTTGTAGGACACACGGCGCACCGGGCTGTAAATTGAGTCAACCGGGATGAGGCCAATGGGAGCATCTTCCGGGCGGTTGCGCTCCGATGAAACATAACCCTTGCCGGTGTTGACGGTGAATTCCATGCGCACTTCAGCGCCTTCATCCAATGTGCAGATCACATGCTCAGGATTGAGCACATGAATGTCCGCCGTCTGCTGAATGTCGCCGGCGCGAACCACGCCCGGGCCTTCCTTGCGAAGCGACACCCGCTTGGGGCCTTCCGCATGCATGGCCAAGGCAATTTCCTTGATGTTCAAAACGATGTCGGTCACGTCTTCACGCACACCGGCAATCGACGAAAATTCATGCAACACGCCGTCAATCTGCACGGAAGAAACTGCCGCACCCTGGAGTGAAGATAGGAGGATGCGACGCAGCGCATTGCCAAGCGTTGTGCCAAAGCCACGCTCCAAAGGCTCAGCCACCATGGTGGCAACCTTGCGGCGTTCGCGGCCCGGCTGAATATCGAGCTTGGTCGGCCTGATGAGTTCCTGCCAGTTCTTTTGATTTACATGCATTTTGCTATCCCGTGGATTTCTCGGGTGAGCGGTAATTTGCTCCCCGGTTCTCGGCCTCATTTGTTGGGCTCCCTTGAGCAGGAACCCATTACTAACCTGTTAGACGCGGCGGCGCTTTGGTGGGCGGCAGCCATTGTGCGGAATGGGTGTCACATCCCGAATGGATGTAACCTGCAGGCCGACGGCCTGCAACGCGCGCAAGGCTGATTCACGGCCCGAACCAGGCCCTGTGACTTCAACTTCCACCGTCCGCATGCCATGCTCCATGGCAGCGCGAGCAACCTGCTCGCCCGCCATCTGTGCGGCGTATGGCGTGGATTTACGCGAACCCTTGAAGCCCAGCTTTCCAGCCGAGGCCCAGACAATCGTATTGCCCTGAACATCGGTGATGGTGATCATTGTGTTGTTGAACGATGAATTGACGTGAACCACGCCGGACGAGATGTTCTTGCGCTCTTTACGGCGCGGACGTGCTGCTTCTTTAGCCATTTGCTTTGCCCTTACTTCTTCTTGCCGGCGATGGCCTTAGCGGGGCCTTTGCGTGTACGTGCGTTGGTGTGGGTGCGCTGGCCGCGAACCGGCAGGCTCTTGCGGTGGCGCGTGCCACGGTAGCAGCCCAGGTCAGTCAGGCGCTTGATATTAATGGAAACTTCACGGCGAAGATCGCCTTCCACCATATAGTCGCGGTCAATCACTTCGCGGATGGCCAGAACCTCGGCATCGCTCAGTTCATTCACCCGCTTGGAGTGCGGTATTTTGACCTTGTCCATGATCTCAACCGCGTTAACCGGGCCGATTCCATGAATGTAGCGCAGAGCGATAACCGCGCGCTTGTTGGTTGGAATATTTACGCCTGCAATACGGGCCACTCTTTTTCTCCTAAGCTTTCCAAGGACTTAACCCGTCCAAGGGCTCGTTTAAATTATAGTCACACCTGACGCTTCAATAGCGCAAAGCCGCGCTCTGGGAGGTTTCCCTCCCCAAGCCAGCTCTTATGCAGACCAAGATTGGGGGGTTCATTAGGCTGGAATCGCTTACGCGTCAACCCGATTAACCCACAAAATCAGCCCTGCACCC
>CAZHCO010000057.1:0-15806 GCA_964530965.1 uncultured Aestuariivirga sp.
AGTTCGGCAAGTCGTTTGTCGATCAATCTCATCTCATGCTCCTGTCAAAAGATCGCGAGGTTTCCCGCCTTTAAAAAATGCCTCCAAATTATCCACCGCCCGCATGCCCATGGCAATGCGCGTATTTTTCGTGGCACTGCCGAGATGCGGCAGCATGAACACGTTTTCCAGCTCCCGGTAACGCGGATCGATGTTGGGCTCGCCCTTGAAGACATCGAGCCCGGCCGCTGCCAGCTTTCCGGATTTGAGCGCGGAAATCAGGGCATCGTCATCCACAATGTCGCCACGCGCCGCATTCACCAAAATTGCATCAGGCGGTAACAGGGAAAGGGTGCCTGTATTTACAATGCCGCGGGTTTCAGCCGTTGATGCACAATTGATGGACAGGAAATCGCAATGGGGCAGCATGTCTTCAAAGCGAGAATGAAACTTGGCGCCATGCTCAAGGCGTGCATCCACCCGTTTGCGGTTGTGGTAATGCAACTCCATATTGAAGGCGCCCGCCCGCCTGGCCACTGCCTGGCCAATGCGCCCCATGCCGAGGATACCGAGCTTGCGTCCGCTGAAGTCGAGCCCAAGTGGAGCAACCAGTGAAGGGGGCGGCCATTTGTTCTCCCGCACCATGCGGTCGCCCCAACTGGCGCCCCGTGCGGCGCCCAGCATGAGCAGCAACGAAATATCCGCGGTGGCGTCGGTAAGGACATCGGGCGTATTGGAAACGGCAATGTTTCGTGCCTTCGCCGCCGGGATGTCGATATGGTCGGTGCCGACCGAGAATGTTGCGATCATGCGTATGGTGGCCGGCAAGGCATTGATGACATCCGCCCGGCACTTGAACATCGAGGATATCAGAAGGGCATCAAAGTCCCCAGCCCTGGGAATAAGCTCCGAAGCGCTTATCACGCGGTCCGCCGTATTCAGCTCAGCCGCAAAGTCGCGGGAAAGCCGTACCTCCACTTCGACTGGCAACCGGTGAGCCACCAGAATCCTTGGTTTGGCCATTGTTGTCATGTTCGCTTTGCCTTAACCTTCCAAGCCACAAATCAGTTTAAACAGGTGGGCAATGGACCACCGGAACCACGGAGATTCAAGGGTGTTGAAAAGAGTTTTATTGACGGTCGTCCTTTTGGCTCTGGCACCGGCGGCTTTCGCTTCGGTGGTGGCGCCGCACCGCGCCGTATATGACTTGGTACTGCTGCGGACCAGCCAAAGTGCCAATCTGGGCAGTGTCTCGGGCCGCATGGCCTATGAGGTGTCTGGCAGCGAATGTGACGGCTGGACTGTAAGCTTTCGCCTGGTCAACCGCTTTGACTACAAAGAGGGAACCTCGCGCCTTTTCGACACCCAGTCTTCGTCATGGGAAACCGGAGACGGCAAGACGATGAACTACAGCGAAAAGGAATTTGTGGACAACAAGCAGGAAAGCGAGAAGCGTCTGAGCGTTGCCCGTGCCGACAAGAGCAGTGCCGGCGAAGTCAGCATCGCCTTGCCGAAGGAGAAGAAAGTTTCCATTTCCGCTGAAACGGTTTTCCCGATGCGCCATCAATTGCGCCTGATGGACGCGGCTGCAAAAGGCGAAACCCGTGACGTCTCCCTTGTCTATGATGGTTCTGACGAGGAGAAAACCGTGCGTGCCATCAGCACCATCGGCAGAAAAGTGAATGCCGGGCAAGGCAAGAAGGACAAGGACAATCCCCAGGCAGCTCCGCTGCTCTCCCTTCCTTCCTGGCCCGTCACCATCGGTTACTATGCAGCCGATGAAAACAACGCGGAAACCCCGCTCTATCAAATCAATTTTGATATGTACGAGAATGGTGTTTCCACCGGTCTGGTCATGGATTATGGAAATTTTGCCCTCTCGGGGAAGCTGGCCCATTTGGAGCTCCTGAAAGCAGAATCTTGCGAATAGGCCGTGGTGAAATTGCTTTGAATTCCCAAAAAGCGCACTATCTGTAACGCCACCGTCGATAAAGGGGGGCAAGGATATGGCCAAATCAACGACCTCGGTGACGTCAAAAAGCGAAGGCGATGTTTCCGCCTTCCTTGAGAAAGTCCGTGGTCTGCCACCTGTTGCAAAGGGCGGTGATCGGGGCAAACTGATATTTGCCATGGACGCCACGATGAGCCGGCAGCCGAGCTGGGACCGCGCGCTTTCTATTCAAGCTGAAATGTTTGCCGAGACGGCCCGTATTGGCGGGCTCGACGTGCAACTGGTCTATTTCAGGGGTTTCAATGAATGCCGCGCCAGCAAGTGGGTGAGCAACCCAACCGCCCTCGCCAGGCTGATGACGACGGTGGATTGCCGTGGCGGCAACACTCAAATTGGCCGCGCCCTTGCCCATATCAAAAAGGAAATGAGCAAGACCAAAGTAAACGCCGTGATCTACGTGGGCGACGCCATGGAAGAAAACATCGACGTCCTGTGTCAGGCAGCCGGCGAAATCGGCTTGCAGGGCACACCCATTTTCGCCTTTCAGGAGGGTACCGATGGCAACGCCGAACGCTGTTTCAGGGAAATGGCCAAGCTCAGCCGGGGTGCCTATTTTAAGCTCAATGAATCATCGGCCCATATGCTGCGTGAACTGCTTTCAGCGGTAGCAGTCTATGCCGCAGGCGGCCGGGCAGCGCTCGAAAACCATGCGAAAACCAAGGGCGGAAATTCCAATCTGCTGTTGCAGCAGTTGAAATAGAACCGCCATGGTCAATTTTATCATTGCAGTAGTCATCGTTTTTGGCGGCCTGTGGCTCATCCGGAAATTTGCGAAAACCTCACCAGGCCAGGTTCCCGGCCTCACCAGGAAACTGGCGGGCGGAGCGCTTATTGCATTGTCAGGACTGCTGGCGCTGCGCGGAATGATGGCCTATGCCGTACCGCTGTTTGCCCTTGGGCTTGGCATGCTTGGCCAGTCGGCAGCATTTCCCAATGGTTTTCCCTGGGCCAGAAAATCGACCGGGCAAAAATCGCGCGTGGCAACCACCATTCTCGCCATGGAACTCGATCATGACTCCGGCAAGATGACGGGGCAGGTTCTCACTGGTCCTTTCAAAGGCGCAAGACTCGAGGAGATGGACCCAAACGACTTGCAATCACTTTACAACCACTGCGCAAGGGCATCTGACCAAAGCGTTTCACTGCTTGAAGCATGGCTTGATCGCAACAACCCTGCCTGGCGCGATACGTGGAAGGGAACAGATAAGGCCAGACAGTCCAATTCGGGCACCATGTCCCACGACGAGGCCTTGGCGGTTCTCGGCCTTAAGGCAGGGGCCACGAACGATGACATCAAGAACGCCCATCGCCGCCTTATGAAGGATTTCCATCCCGACCGCGGCGGCTCAGACTATCTCGCCGCCAAAATCAACCAGGCCAAGGATATTTTGCTTCAGGACTGAGGCGAAAACGTCAGGCACTGCAAGCCTTTTTTCGAGAGCTGCGCGCAGGCTGCCTTGGCGGTTTTTTGTGTGAAGCCCGAGAATCTTGCCCGGTAAACCGTTTTGGAACCCTTCTGCACTTGCACCGTAATGGCCTGTTTTCCGCTGAGGAATTTAAACCCGGAGGCACGAATCTCCTTGAGTTTCAGGCGCGCTTCCTCTTTCTTTGGGTAAGCGCCAATTTGAATGTTCCAGGTTGGCACGGTACTGGCCACAACCGTCTTGGCTGGCGGCGCAGTCACCTTTTTCTTCACTTCAAAGGGAAGCTTGGTTGGTGGTTTTTCAACTGGCTTTTCAGGTTGCTCAGTTGAAGCAACAATGGTTTCTTCGATTTTTGCTTCCAGGACCTTTGGATCAGGTGCGGATGAGTTGTCCAAGCTTGCGACAACCGTCTTGAATGTCGTGCCCTCAACGGGTGCTGCGTCGCTGCCTTCAGTTGGCGCAGATTTTGAATTTTTATCGGCACCCTTTTCGCCAGGAACAGGTTTTTTCTTTGTTTCGACCTCAGCAGTTTTGGTAGCAGGTATCAGCGCCCCTTCCGCTGTACCCGCTGCAGCGGCAATCATCTTGCCGTCCACACACTTTGGAAAAGCTTTATCGAGCATTTTCATCATGTACTTATTGCGCGCGTTTCCAGAGCTTGATCCCATGACGACGCCAACAATGCGTTTGTCGCCGCGCTTGGCAGAGGTTGTGAGATTGAAGCCGGAAGCTCCAATATAGCCCGTCTTGATTCCATCCGTTCCATGATACCTGCCGAGCAGGCGGTTATGGGTGCGAATGGTTTGTCCCTTGTAAGAGAAGGAAGTGATGCGGAAATAAGGGTAATACTCTGGGAAATCCCGCTGAATTCGCAGGCTGAGTGTCGCCATATCGCGCGCCGTTGTCACCTGCGCTGGATTGGGCAGGCCCGAGGCATTCTTGAACGTGGTTTTCGTCATGCCAATCGCCCGGGCGACGCGAGTCATTCGCGCGGCAAAATTGGCTTCAGTGCCTTCGAGGTTTTCACCAATGGTTGCGGCAATGTCATTGGCAGATCTTGTCACCAGGGCCTTGATGGCATTTTCAACCGAGATCGTGGAACCGGGCTTTAACCCCAGTTTTGAAGGCTGCATGGAAGCTGCTCGCTGCGACACTTCTAGGTCGCTGGTCAATTTGATGCGCTCGGCTTTCAGATCCTGAAACAGCACATAAAGCGTCATGACCTTGGTGAGAGACGCCGGATGGCGCATTCCATCAATATCACTGCTGAACAGAATTTTTCCCGTTCGTGCGTCTACCGCAATGGCTGAAAACTGAGGTTTTGCCTCGGTGTGATCGAAAGTTCCCAGGAAAACCATACTGGCAATGACCAAGCCAGTGAGTTGGACCATAAGGCGCGCCAGGATGAAAGGCCGGCACAGCTGCGAAATAGCAATTGAATTCATCCCAAACTCGTTTTTTTGTACTCAAACGCTGAGTACTGATTGACCGCAAAATTGTCGGAATCAAGCCCCGACCCCCGATTGTTTCCCCAGAAACGCCCACACTCGAATTAACGATTCTAGACTTACTAACCCGTAAATGACTGAATCGCACCTGTTTCTTCTATGTTGCACTGCAAAAAATGTTCTTGACATTTATGGTGCAGTGCACATATACGGTTCATACGGTAAGAAACTGATCCCAACGGAGAGCCCCATGATCAAGTCATTTGAAGATTTCCAGACCCTGAGCAAAGATGGTTATGAAGCTTTTGTCGCTTCGGGAACCGCCCTGACCAAGGGTTTCCAGGCCATTGCCCAGGAAACCACTGATTTCTCTCGCAAATCTTTCGAAAAAGGCACGGAAGTTGTCGAAAAGGCAACCGCCACCAAGTCTTTTGAAAAGGCCCTCGAAGTTCAGCAGGGCTATGCCAAGGAAGCCTACGAGGCTTTCGTGGCCCAGGCCGCCAAGTTGAACGAGCTTTATGTTGCAACTGCCAAGGAAGCTTACAAGCCATTCGAAGCAAGCTTGGCTTCCTTCGGCATCAAAGCCCCTAAGTAATTTACGGCACTAAATTGGAAGGCCCGTCGATCACATCGGCGGGCTTTTTCTGTTTCTAGACCGGAATCATCTTTATGTGCATCGACAGCCATTACTTTTCCTCGCCCCATCGGGGATAGGGCGAGCTTGTGAGCGCCCATCGCGTAAGCGATGGGAAGGTGAGGAGGAGCAGGTCTTGCAATTGAATCACCTGTTTCCCCTCATCCTCCCAAGCTTCGCTCGGGCCCCGCCTTCTCCCCGATGGGGAGAAGGAAATTAGAGAAATTTCCGTTCAGTCAAAGTTGATCTCGCTCTAAAGTTCGATCACGACCGGCACATGGTCGGAAGGCTTTTCCCAACCCCGCACATGCTTTTCAATGTGGGCTGACATCAAGCGGTCTGCGGCCTGGGGCGACAACATCATGTGGTCAATGCGGATGCCATTTTCCTTCTGCCAGGCGCCGGCCTGGTAATCAAAGAAGCTATACTGATTTGCAGCCGTTGGATGAAGCGCGCGAAACGCGTCGGTAAGCCCAAGAGCCGCAAACTCCTGAAATTTCGCCCGCGTGGCAGGCAGAAACAGCGCGTCTCCCACCCATTGGCTGGGTGTCTTGGCATCAATGGCCTTGGGAATCACGTTGTAATCGCCAGCCAAAACCAGGGCTTCTTCCTGTTTCAGCAATTCTTTGGTGTGCGCAATGAGTCGGTCAATCCAGGCCAGTTTATATGGGTATTTCGGCGAGTCGGTTGGATTGCCATTGGGTAGATAAATGGAAGCTACCGTGGCGCTTTGCGAGCCATCCACAACAGTTGCCTGGATATAGCGTGATTGCTCATCGGATGCATCACCGGGCAGGCCACGAACAACATTTTCCAGCGGAAACTTTGAAAGAATGGCCACGCCATTATAGGTCTTCTGGCCAAATACGGCTGCGTTGTAACTCAGCTCTTCAAAAATAGCCGTGGGAAAATTCTGGTCTTCACATTTGATTTCCTGCAAGCACACGACATCGGGCTTGGCTTCGCCAAGCCACCGCGTGATTGCTTCCATATGCGCCTTGACCGAATTCACATTCCACGTCGCAACGCGCATTATTGACCCCGGCAGGATGGATTAAATTGTAAAGCTGGTTCCGCAGCCGCAGGAGGCCTTGGCGAGAGGATTTTGCACCTTGAAGGATTGGCCTATCAGGTCATCGACAAAATCGACTGTCGAACCCGACATGTAAGCCAGCGAAACAGAATCAATGAGAACCGTGGCCCCGTCCTTCTCGATCGCCAGGTCATCATCGTTGCGATCAGTGGCAATTGCAAAGTCATACTGAAAGCCCGAGCAACCGCCGCCGTTAACTGATATCCTGAGGCTGTGATGCTCTTTCTGGTCAGCCGTAATCTCACAAATCCGGTTTGCGGCGCGGGCAGTAATGTTTACAGTGCTTTCCATAGGCATTTATGTCGGTCTTGGACGCTGAATTGTCAATGGTGCAGTAATGAAGCGACACACGGCAAGCTACGCGGCCAAACCGGAAGAGAGCAGGGGAAGGCTGTTTTCAGAAGCCGAGAGTTCGCCTCGCTCCCCCTTCGAGCGCGACCGCGACCGGGTAATTCACTCTTCCGCCTTTCGGAGATTGAAGCACAAGACACAGGTTTTCGTGTATCACGAGGGCGACCACTACCGGACGCGGCTTACCCATTCGATCGAGGTTGCCCAGGTTGCAAGGGCCATTGCCCGCGTACTCGGCCTTGATGAGGATCTCACCGAAGCCCTGGCCCTGGCCCATGACCTTGGCCACACACCATTTGGCCATGCAGGCGAGCGTGAGCTTGATAAGCTCATGACACCCTTTGGCGGCTTTGATCACAATGCCCAGTCGCTTCGCATTGTCACCAGGCTGGAAAGGAAATACGCGAACTTTGATGGACTGAATCTCAGCTGGGAAACCCTGGAAGGCTTGGTCAAACACAATGGACCGCTGATTGATTCCCGTGGGCATGCCCTCGGCCATTTCAAGGACAGCGGATTGCCACAGGTCATTATCGAATATGCTGAGGTGAACGACCTTAAACTTGCAAGCTTTGCTTCCGCTGAAGCGCAGGTCGCGGCCATCGCCGACGACATCGCCTACAATGCCCACGACATCGACGATGGCCTCCGGGCAAAACTGTTCGACATCATTGACCTTGGTGATATTCCTTTGGTTGGTGGCGCTCTTTCCGAAGTGCTCAAGCTTTATCCGGCATTGGAAAGATCGCGCATCATTCATGAAACAGTGCGCCGCGTGATTTCGGGAATGGTTGCTGATGTCATAGCGCAGACGAAAAAAAATTGTGCAGAAGCCGGAGTGAAATCAAGCGATGACGTGCGTTCACAGAAGCGCGCCATGGCGCAATTTGGCACGCAGATGGCAGAAAACAATCGCGTGCTGCAGGGTTTTCTTTCAGTTCGAATGTATCGCCACGAGCGGGTTCTTGAAATCATGGATCGCGCCGGACGTGTTATCCGCGATTTGTTCGCGGCCTATATGAACGATGCTTCGCTCCTGCCTGAGGACTGGCGCGACGATACCCTTGCCTCTGATCGCAACCATTATGCCCGCCAGGTCTGTGACTTCCTCTCCGGCATGACCGATCGTTTTGCACTGGATCAGCACAAGCGTTTGTTTGACCTCGACCCGCTTTTCCGGTAGCGCGTGATCAGGAAAAGTGGAATGCGGTTTTCCGTCATATCACGCGCCAGACCATAAACGGCGATTGCGATCATTTCAGACCTGAAGTGATCTTAATCTCGGAAACGAATTGCATAATTTCAATAACTTAGAATGATGACATGAACCTTTTTGCACACTTTCAAACCGCCGCAAGGCAGGAGCTTTCGGCCATGATGGCAGCGGGTGAACTGCCACCCAATCTTGATCTTTCACGGGTAACGGCAGAACCACCGCGTGATGCTGCCCATGGCGATGTGACCACCAACGCGGCCATGGTCGTGGCGAAAGCTGCAGGCATGGCGCCAAAAGTTTTGGCGGAATCATTGGCCAGGCGTTTGCTGAAGCAAGCCGATGTTCTCTCCGCCGATGTTGCAGGCCCCGGCTTCATCAACCTCCGTCTTAGAGAAACTTTTTGGTCCAAAATCCTCTCCGCAATTCTTGCCAATGGTGAACACTATGGCCGTTCTGAATTGGGCAAGGGCATCAAGACAAATGTCGAGTATGTCTCCGCAAATCCAACCGGGCCATTGCACGTTGGCCACTGTCGTGGTGCAGTGTTTGGCGATGCATTGGCCGCGTTGCTGGAAGTGACTGGCTACGAAGTTAGCAAAGAGTATTACATCAACGATGCAGGCGCCCAGGTTGATACGGTCGCGCGTTCTGCGTTCCTGCGCTACCAGGAAGCTTTGGGAACAGACATTGGTGAAATTCCATCAGGCCTCTATCCCGGCGAATACTTGATCCCAGTAGGCGCAGCTCTTGCTGCCGAGCATGGAAAAAATCTTCTGGCGATGCCCGAGGAGCAATGGCTTCCCATCGCGCGCCGCAAAGCCATCACAATGATGATGGACCTGATCAAGGGCGATCTTGCCAGCTTGAAAATTCATCAGGATATTTTCTTCTCGGAAAAATCCCTGCATGATTCTGGTGAGGTGCGCGACACGGTTGCTGATTTGCGCGCGCGCGGCCATGTGTATGAAGGTCGCCTGCCACCGCCAAAAGGTGAACTGCCGGAAGATTGGGAGGACCGCGAACAAACCCTGTTCCGCGCCACGGAATTTGGCGACGATATTGATCGGCCCCTTTTGAAGTCAGACGGCTCTTACACCTACTTTGCGTCCGATGTTGCCTATAGCCGCAACAAGATTCGTCGCGGCTTTAACGAACTGATTTATGTCCTGGGTGCCGATCATGGTGGTTACGTCAAAAGGCTCGAAGCCTTAGCCTCGGCCATTGCAGGGCCAGGCAAGGTCGATGTTATCGTAAGGCTTTGCCAGTTGGTGAAACTGTTTCGAAATGGCGAACCCGTGCGGATGTCGAAGCGGTCCGGTGAGTTTGTAACGTTGCGCGAATTTGTGGATGAGGTTGGAGCCGATGTCGTCCGCTTCATGATGCTCTATCGCAAGAACGAAGCACCGCTTGATTTCGATTTTGCAAAAGTCACGGAACAATCAAAGGACAATGCCGTTTTCTATGTGCAATATGCCCATGCGCGGGTCTGTTCGGTCTTGCGCAATGGTGCGGAGCTTGGCCGAGTCTCCGTTAACCATGACTTCTCACTTTTGAATGACGAGGCCGAAAGGCATGTGGTACGTAGATTGGCGGAGTATCCAAAAATGCTGGAAGGTGCTGCACTCGCCCACGAGCCACACCGTATTTCGTTCTATCTCTATGAGTTAGCTAGCGATTTCCATTCTCTTTGGAACAAAGGCAAAGAGTCGCCGCAATTGCGATTTATTCTTAGAGATGACATAATATTAACCGATACGCGGCTCGCTTTTTTGCGGGCGATTCGCTATGTTCTATCAAATGGTCTTCGAATTTTAGGCGTTAACCCGGTCGAAGAGATGTAACAACGGAATTGGCTTGTGATGGATCAAAACTCCTCGAACGATACGGAAAAACGCAACTGGCGCGAACGTTTAGGCATAGGTGGCAAAGAATTGCCGCGCCTTTCGGGAGAGTTCTCCAGGGCGCCCGAAACGATTCCCTTTGAAGAAAAGGCGGAGGTTAAGCTGGCCCAGCCCGTGGCGAAACCAGCGCCCATGGCACCGCGCATTCCAATGAAGGCGCAGGTTGCCAGGCCGCAGCAGCAAATGCCGCCGCCGGGCGCTCCACCACAGGCGCCTGATGTCCTGGCCGAGAAGCTTCGCTCCCAGCGTGCTGCCGCAGAGAAATTGGCAGAACAGCGGGTCACGGCGGCAAAGCAACGGGCCGAGAATGCTCCTGTAGAAGCCGCGGCCATTGTTACGGTCAAAGCTGACGCGCCACCGGCAGCCAAGCCGAAGTTCACTTTCGCCGATGATGAAGCCAAATCAGACTTCAACCGCGACTCACGCACCTTGCCGCCAGGCCGGCCATCGCAAAAACCAGTTTCCCAACAGCCACAGCTTTCGCCGCCAAGGCCTCCACTGGGTGGGCAGTCTCGGCTGCCAGCGGGTCCGCCGGCGGGCTTCCAGCCGCAGTACCGGCCCCAGCCGCCACGCAGCAGCTATTCACCCTCATCCTATTCACCGCCCCCGCTGCAGCAACCCCAACGGGGCTTTACCGGATCGCTGTCACAAGCTCCGGCAACCGAGCCACGCCTGCAGGCCGCGCGGACAAAACCGGATGTTTTCCGCCGGGGTCAAACGGATGATCTCGGCTACGCCGGGGCCGGCTACGAAAACCCGCAGCGTTCCTTGCAGCGGCCAGGCGCCTTGCGGGCGCAGCCCCAGGCCTATGACCAGGACTACGGCGACGAAATGTTTGAGGACGCTCCACCGCCGAGATCGTCCCGCCGGGCCAGTGCTACCGACTACAACCAGGCTTACCGCGAAAATGAAGGAGCCTATGGCGATGAGCGCAGGCGCTCAAGCGGACCCTGGCTGATGTTGTTGTTCCTGATGCTGGCTGCCGGCGCTGCGGGCGCTGGCGTCTGGTATTACCAGACGAAGGTCAAGACAGTTGCAGCCAACGTCTCCACTGACTCTGCGCCGGT
The DNA here is from genome assembly GCA_964530965.1 of uncultured Aestuariivirga sp. GTDB lineage: Bacteria > Pseudomonadota > Alphaproteobacteria > Rhizobiales > Aestuariivirgaceae > Aestuariivirga. Next base: position 11,125 of record CAZHCO010000057.1, read on the forward strand.
TGTTGCAGCCCCTGAGCAGTCGGCCAAGTCCGCGCCCGAACAGCCGCTGGATGGACCGGCCGATGCTGCCGGTTCTGCGACGTCGAAGAAGCAAATCTATGATCGCATCATCGGCGACAACGAAGTTCTCGGCGGCCAGGTAGTCCCCACGGAAGAAACCCCAATTCAACCGGAAAGCCAGCAGGGCGATGCCGAGCAGATCCCGCAGCCCGCCGGATCGCTTGATTCCCTATCGGAAAGCGGTGAAGCTCTTCCATTGCCCTTGCCCCCGCCGCCAGGAACGAACAATGACACGCAAGGGACGCTTACTACGCCTCCGTCAAACAAGACTGTGGCTTTGACGTCTCCCCCGGCAACGACAAATTCAACAGGCTTGGCCGTGGAATCGGAGATTGCTCCAGTACCGGGTGAAAATGCAGCAGCGGCGACTACTACTGAGCAGGCCACGCCGCCAGCTGCGACAGCGCCTGCCAAGGAAGAAATCGTAAACGTAGATCCGGAAACCATCGTTAAAAAGCCGGTCGTTAAGAAAACCAGGACAACAGCCGAGAACTCATTGGGCTCCGCGCCCGTTGTCCTTGTACCTCCATCAGAGTCAGTTGCTGCGGACCAAAATGCGGCAGCACCTCCTGTTGTTGAACAAACCATTGCCCCGCAGCCGGCCCCCGTTGTCAAAAAGAAAAAGACCCTTATTGGCTTGTTGAGAGGAACGAATGATCAGGCGCCTGCCGAAGCTCAAGCGCCCGCCACAACACCTGCTGTGCCAGAACAACAGGTAGCGGCACTCCCGCAGCCTGCACCCGTCCAACAGCAGGCCGCACCAACGCAGGTCGCAAGCAGTGGTAGCGGCTACTTTGTTCAGCTTGCATCATTCAAGTCGCAAGCCGAAGCCAGCGCCGAGTTTGGCCGGCTGAAATCGAAGCATGCAGGCATTCTTGGAAACCTTCCCTCGGCCATTAATCCCGCCACCTCGAGTGGCAGCACCCGTTATCGCTTGGCGCTTGGTCCACTTGCATCGCGCGATGAGGCCACCAGGATTTGCAGTTCACTGATTGCTGCCGGTGAAAGAGATTGTCTTGTTCGCAAGCAGTAGTTCAAGTCCTGACAAGAAATTGCATCCATGAAAATTCGAAGCTTTATTAGCGGCTGTGAAGCCACAGGGCTGTCTTCCGCCGAGATCGCGTTTTTCCGCGAGCAAAATCCCTGGGGCCTCATTCTCTTCAAGCGCAATTGCGAAACGCCCGTGCAAATCAAGGCGCTTACGTCTGCCTTCCGCGAGGCCGTTGGCCGCCGGGATGCGCCAGTATTTGTCGATCAGGAAGGCGGCCGGGTGCAGCGCCTGGGGCCGCCGTCAAACTATTGGCGGAAATATCCTTCGGCGCGCGCCTACGGCAACCTCTACGCCAAAAATCCGCTTGCCGCACTTCGCACCGCCCGCCATGTGGGCCGCCTCATGGCAGATGACCTTATTGAAGCTGGAATAACTGCCGATTGCCTCCCGGTTTTGGACGTACCTCAAACGGGTGCCCATGATGTCATTGGCAACCGGGCTTACAGCCTTAACATTGAGCACGTGATGGCGCTGGCACGGGCACACACAGCTGGCCTGATGGATGGTGGGGTTCTGCCGGTCATGAAACATATTCCCGGCCACGGCCGCTCCGAAGTGGACAGCCACCACAATTTGCCCGTTGTAAACGCCAAGCGGGATGAATTGGAGCGTGTGGACTTTCCGCCCTTCGCCGCTTTTGCCGATGCGCCCATGGCGATGACGGCCCACGTAATTTACACGGCCATCGACAAGTCAGCCCCGGCAACCCTGTCCAGGAAAATCATCAAGTCGGTGATCCGCGGGCAGATCGGCTTTCGCGGGCTTCTGATCACCGACGATCTCTCCATGAAGGCCCTTTCAGGAACCCTCGAAGAGAAATGTTCAATAGCCTTGAGCGCCGGTTGCGATATGCTGTTGCATTGCAATGGCAAGCTGGACGAGATGCGCGAAGTTGCAGCTGCCGCGGGAGAGCTTAAGGGCAGGGCCCTGCGGAGGGCCAAGGCGGCACTTAAGTCGGCGCGCAAACCGCAGGCATTTGACAAAAAGGCCGCTCTCAAGGACTTGGAATTGGTCGTTTCCGCTTGAAATTGGGGATAAGCTAAGGCCATTCAAGCGAATCACTAGAGCATGATGCGCCAAAGTTGACAGACTTTTGCGATAACATCATGCTACAGATTATTGATCTCGCACTTTTGAGAAAGTGCGCGGCAGGGAATTTGATATTAGTATGGCAGACACCGACGAAACGAAAGTGGAGGAATTGTGGCCAGATGGCGAAGGGCCATTGCGTAGCGATGTTGCTGCAACCGAAGACGCGCTGATCGTGGATGTCGGTGGCTTTGAAGGCCCGCTTGATCTTCTGCTTGAGCTGGCGCGTCACCACAAGGTCGACCTCGCCCAGATTTCAATCCTGGCGCTCGCCGAGCAATATCTGGCCTACATCGATAACGCGCGCAAAATGCGCATCGAAGTGGCGGCCGACTATTTGGTGATGGCCGCTTGGCTTGCCTACCTCAAGTCCCGCCTTCTGCTTCCCAATCTTGTAGGCTCGGAGGAAGCACCCGCTGAAGACGTTGCCGCGAGATTGGCTTTCAGGCTTCAGCGCCTGCAGGCCATGCGCGATGTCGCGGCCAAGCTCATGGCGCGTAATATTCTCGGGCGCGATGTCTATGGCCGTGGCAATCCAGAACCTTTAGTTGTTGAGACCCAGCGCGAATATGCCGACAATCTGATTGACCTCTTGAAGGCCTATGCCGAGCGCCGCCAGCGCAAGGCGAGCCACCAGAGTTACACGCTCAAGCGCCATGCCACTTGGTCCATAAAGGAAGCCCGCGAGGCCCTTGAGCGGCTGGTTGGCACCATGGATGACTGGAGCACCTTTGATCACTGGCTCGAAGCTTATCTTGCTCCGCGAAACTTGCGCCGCTCGGTGCGTGCCTCCAGCTTCACCGCAAGCCTGGAACTGGTTCGCGAGGGCCTCATTGAACTGCGCCAGGAAGATGCCTTTCGTCCAATTTTTATGCGCAGGCGCGAAAATGCCGCCTAATGTTTTCAGGATGTGATTATGGTACAAGCAAGCATGAGCATTGAGCCCAGCGACGCCCCAGAGGCAGACGAAATGGAAGTCTCGCCAGCCGTGGTGAGAATGCATCCGCGCGCCGATCGAAGCCAGCATTTGCGCATCATCGAGGCCATTCTGTTTGCTGCTGAAGCACCTGTTGCAATTGAAAAGCTGCAAGGCTTTTTTCCCGAAGGCACGGACCTGCCGGCTTTGCTTGCCGATCTCCAGGCCAACTATGCCAACCGGGGAGTGAACCTCGTACAGATTGCCGGCCATTGGACCCTTCGTACCTCAGAAGACCTGAGCTTTGTTCTGCGCCGCGAGACATTTGAGCAGAAGCGCCTGTCCAAGGCAGCGCTCGAAACCCTGGCGATCGTTGCCTACCACCAGCCCGTAACCCGCGCCGACATCGAGGAAATCCGCGGTGTTGTTATTTCCAAGGGCACCCTCGACATCCTCATGGAAATTGGCTGGGTAAAAATGCGCGGGCGCCGCCGCACGCCAGGGCGGCCCGTGACCTACGGCACGACCGATTCCTTCCTCAGTCATTTCGGCCTGAATGAAGTGATGGATCTTCCCGGGCTTCAGGAACTGAAAGGGGCAGGGCTCCTCGACGCTAACCTGCCGCCGGACTTCGAAATGCCACTGCCACGCGGCGGAGATGATCTGACGGCTGACGAAGATCCCCTCGACGGCGATGAGCAAACCCCGCTGGAAATGCATTTGCCGGAGGCAATCGAAGGTTCCGAAGAAACGCCGTCGGATTAAGTACTCACGCTTGTCAGTGCTTAAAGCCTGGTCTTTTCCGGCCTTGGAAGGGGTTTGCCATGATCTCACTTCACTCAATCATGATTCCATCGGTTTGGCAGACGTCGGTGCTGGGGCGTTCGAGTGTCTTGCCTGAGGCGAAGGTGAAGGTGAGATTGAACACGCAGTCGCCTTCGGCAGCTTCGAAAGAGGCAATACCTTCAGCACGCTTAAACGCAAATCAGGCCAAGGCTCATGAAGAAATTTCAAAGACTGGCGGCGCAATTGCAGGTGAAGGTAAACCAAATTTCCCCGGAGGGACGAAAATTCCCCCGGTGGATGTGAATATTATTACAGGTCCAGATTTCTAAGATGACCGCTGAGCAGACCAATAAGATTGATTATGTTCATATCGATCTGGATTGTGATGATGCATATCTAACAATATCTGATCATCTCGATAGGCAAGAAGAAAATGAGCATATCTGGATGCTTCAAAAAAAGATCAATGCATATCTGCTATTCATTGAGAGCGGTGAGCTTAGGGCGTGAACTCATAAACGGACATAGTTAGATCATGCACGTATGTCTGCTTCCGAGGCGAAAGCGGCCATTATCGGCTACCGTTGCCAAGTCGCAGAAGGGCCAGCAGCAGACATCCAGGCAACAAACTGAACTAGCAAAAAACCCCGGTGTTTCCACCGGGGTTTCGCGTTTCGTCTGAGTTGCGCTGGACTTAGAAGTCCATGCCGCCGCCCATTCCACCCATGCCGCCGCCCATGCCGCCTGGCATGCCACCGCCCGACTTGTCCTTGGGCTTCT
>CAZHCO010000058.1:0-1000 GCA_964530965.1 uncultured Aestuariivirga sp.
CGCTCGGCGCGGGTGAGGGCGAGACCCTCCTCGTCGATGACCTTGCCGAAGATCTCCTCGATCTGGCGGCGGACCTCGACCTGGTTGGACAGATCCAGCTTCGGATCGAGGTCCTGGATCACCCGGTTCTGGATCCGGAACTTGACGTCCCGGAAGGATTCCCGGACGGGTCCCTGGCTCGACAGGCGAGGTGAAACCGGCACGGTCGACGGCGCGCCTGGAACCGCGGGCAGGTTGGAGGCGGGGCCGCCCGGAACCCCCGGGACACCTGGAGCACCAGGCGTCGCCGGACCGCCGGCTCCGGGTCGAGCGCTCTCGATTCGCTTCAGCAGGGACATCGACTACACCCCAATCTCGCCCCGAGGGGCCGCTATGACCGTGTTCAGCGCCATGCGAACAGTGATTTCTTCTGGGTCGATTTGCCGGCCTCGACCTTGGCCGGGGATCCGGATGGCCCCTCCACGAGGGACCGGGCGAGACGGAGAATATCCTGCGAGACCTGTGCCTCCCGGTTCGAGACAAAGAACGGGATGCCGCGGTTGAGTGCGTAGACCACGCTTCGACCGTCACTGACGATCGTCTCGTCGATCTTGCGTCCGATCGACTGTTCCACATCCGCGACCCGGATGCCAAGCGAGGAATCGGCGCGGTTGAGGACCAGCCGAACCTTGTCGCCGGCGTAGCCGAGCTGGTCCGCGACTTCGAGGAAGAGGCGCATGTTCTTGATGCTGGTGATTTCGAGGCTGAGCATCGTCAGGATCACATCCGCCTCGTCCAGGATCGCCAGCGTGGTGTCGTTGAAGGAGGCCGTGCAATCGACTACGACCAGGTCATGGCTGCGCCGGAGCGCCTCCAGCACCTGACGGACGCTGTTTGCGGTGATCGTCTCGGCCATTTCGGGCGACGGCGGCGCCAGCAGGACGCTGATCCCCGAGCTGTGCTCCATGACGAAGGTCTTGATCGAATCGACCTCGCCCGCCTCGAGGACGGGGATGAGGTC
>CAZHCO010000059.1:0-3285 GCA_964530965.1 uncultured Aestuariivirga sp.
GGCGTTCAGTTGTCTCGGGTGGCCTAATTCTGCGCCACGGCAAGCAGGATCTGGATTTCACGATTTGCCGGTATCGACGAAACACTTGAATATAGGAGGAACTCATGAACATAGCGCTATCAAGGAGACTCATGCTGACGGCAGGTCTCGCACTTGCCGTTCAATTTGCAGGCGCAACACTTGCCCAGGCCGATGAACTTGACGACATCGTCAAGGCAGGCGTTTTGAAAGTCGGCATTTTCGAGGATTTCCCGCCCTTTTCCTCTGCCGGCACGGATCTTGTCTCGCAGGGTTACGACATCGATGTGATCAACGCCTTGGCCAAGGCGCTTGGCGTCAAACCTGAATTGACCGGCATCACAGGTCAAAACCGCATTCCATCACTTACGGGGCGCAAGCTCAATCTTTTGGTGAGTGTTGGTGTAAGCGATGAGCGCAAAAAAGTTGTGGCCTTCACTGCACCTTACGCGCCCTACTCCATCGACGTGATGGGCCCCAAGGCGCTTGCCGTTAAATCGGCGGCTGATCTCGCTGGCAAATCCGTAGCGGTGAACCGGGGAACGCTGGAAGATACTTCGCTCTCGGAGGTTGCCCCCAAGGACACCGACATTCAACGCTTCAATGATTACAACGGTGTGATTTCAGCCTTCCTTTCCGGCCAGGTACAGTTGATGGTTGTTGGTAATGATGTGGGCGCTTCGGTGCTTGCCAGGCAACCCGACATTGAACCGGAATCGAAGTTCCAGTTGCTGAACTCGCCTTCAGCCATGGCCATTAACCAGGGCGAAGATCGCCTGTTGGCAAAACTCGAGGAGACACTGGCTACAATGAAGAAGGACGGAACGCTGGACGCCATTTCGAAGAAGTGGTTGTTCATTCCATTGCCACCGGAACTCTAATACATTTATGGGTTATCAGCTCGACTTTGGAGCGTTACTTCAGTATCTGGGCTTCTTTCTGGAAGGAACGGCGGTCACTCTCGGGTTGACCGCCGTGGCCTCTGTTTTCGGAATCAGCATCGGTATTGTTGGTGCTGCGGCGATGGGCGGCAAAAGGCTGTGGCTGAGAAAACTGATTGCTGCCTATGTGGAGCTGATCCGCAACACGCCTTTCATTGTTCAAATGTTTTTCTTTTTCTTTGGGCTGCCAAGTTTAGGCTTGCGCCTTAGTGCGCTTGCCGCCGCGGCACTTGCCATGACCGTAAATCTTGCCGCTTACGCCATCGAGATCATGCGCGCCGGTCTTGAAAGCGTTCCTGCAGGGCAAAGAGAAGCGGCAACAAGCCTTGGCGTGCGCGCCTTGCCAATATTCGGCTTGGTCGTGCTGCCGCAAGCACTCGCCAACGTGTATCCGGCTCTTGTGGGTCAGATCACGATCACGATGCTCGAATCCGCTGTGGTGTCACAAATCGCGGTGGTTGATCTCACCCACGTGGCGGATTTTATCCAGTCGCGCAATTTCCGCAGTTTTGAAACCTATCTCCTTGTTACCGTCATCTACCTAATCCTCGCTCTTGTGATGCGGCGCCTGCTGGTGTTTGCGGGGCGCGGACTGTTTGCAGGGCGTGTGCGATGAACGAATTCACCCTCTGGGACATTGCGCGCAATCTTTTGCTGGCCGTTCCGTCGACCCTGCTGCTGTCGGCCATTGCTTTTATCGGCGGTGGACTTGTCGGGCTCCTGCTTTTAGTCATAAGGCTGAGTCGCTACAAAAGGGCGAAGCTTGCAGTGAAGCTGTATGTTGAGCTGTTCCAGAGCACTCCCTTGCTGATGCAGCTGTTCCTGGTCTACTTTGGACTTCCATTGTTGGGCGTTGATGTTTCAGCGTGGCTTGCCGCAGCGGCATGCCTCACGTTTTATTCAAGCGCTTTTCTTACAGACATTTGGCGCGGCAGTGTTGAAGCCATTCCAAAGGGCCAGTGGGAAGGAAGTGCCAGCCTGGGCTTGCACTACTTGCAGCAGCTTCGGCTGGTGATTCTGCCACAAGCCATACGCACGGCCATCCCACCCACCGTTGGCTTTCTCGTGCAACTCGTCAAAAGCACGGCCCTCGCCTCGATCGTGGGCTATCATGAATTGACCAAAACCGCACAAATATTGACAAATGCCACATTTCAACCCTTTGTAATTTTTGGCCTGGCGGCTTTGATCTACTTCCTCATCTGCTACCCCCTCACGCGATGGTCGCGTGTCCTTGAGCGACGTCTTGCAAAGGACACGCGGTAGCGGCGCAGTTGAATCTTCCGCTTCTGGCCCGTTGGAGAAGTCGTCAAATGATTGCAATTTGTCCGCTATCGGAGCCAATGCGGGCGCCCTGCTCTATGAAGGTTTAAGACTTGTATGGCGTTGCTTAAATGTAGCCGGAAGGCCGCTCCACTCCTCAGTTTGACCCGGAGCAGCCATCGTGGCTTTGGCGCATGGTTGCCCACATCAACAGGGTCCGGTCTTGCCAATGATACCATTTTGCGCAAACATCGAACTTAACAAAGCAGTCATCCGGTGGATGTCGGCCAACAAGGAGGATGCAATGCCAACAATTATCGGCCATCACAACATTACAAAAGGCGCGCAGCACTGGCTCACCTCACCTAAACGCGAAGAGCTTTTCGGTCCGCTTGGGGTGACCAACATCCGAACATTCGTTGATCCCCAGAATCCGACCCGCGTTGCTGTGCTGATGGATGTTTCGGACATGGGCGCCTTGATGGCGGCGATGAAGAGCAAGGCAGCCGGTGATGCAATGGCATTCGACGGAGTAGTGCCGGAGTCCTTGGTGATACTTGTCGAATCCAAAAGGTAACCGTTCCCCGAACTAGGGTTCAAAAAATCTTTGGCGGGCAGCACCGATATGGCGCCCTTGTTCGCACTTGATGCCCTTAACGGAAATGGCAGCCACAAGCTTAGAAGTCCGCTAACCCCAGGAGCGGACAAATAAGTAGTGAAATTCCGGCGATCATCGCTTCCTCATGTTGTGACCACCCGCCTATAGTCAGGGCTAGGATGAAAACTAGGATAGATAATTCGACCCTACAATTAACCCCCTTTATAACAATCGGTTAGCGAGAATGTTCCAGGGACTCCCTCTCCGCCAGCATATCTAGCTGATCGAGAATTCATTGGGCTGTTCAGTTTGTCTTCAATTTGGCCACAGTGGCGATAGCCGCCGCTTCAGCAGCTTCCAAGGAGGCTTGGGCGGCATCGGCAGCGTCTACTGCTTTTTTGTAATTCACCAGTGCGAAGGCAACAATTTCATTGGCGCTGGCAACAATTAGCCTTGCGCTTATCA
>CAZHCO010000060.1:0-2150 GCA_964530965.1 uncultured Aestuariivirga sp.
ACTGCGCTTGGTTGCGCGGCGACAGTGGCCTATCTCTGGGCAATGAACTATACCCTTAATCCATAGGAGTTGCTGAAAAAAGGTGAAACTTCGGGGTCAGGAGCGAAGCGAGCGTGTTCTTCATGGCCGGCAGGTCTGCGAAGAAAGTGTCGATGGCGGATCTGAATTCGGCGAGCGTTGCGTGAAATTTGTTGTAGACAACACTTTTCTTGAACAGCAGCCAGAGGCGTTCGACAAGATTGAGGTTGGGCGAATAGGGCGGCAGCCTGATGAGGCGCAAGCGCGGGTTGGCGGCGAGGAACTCGCGCACGACTGGCCCGTGATTGCAGGGCGCCCCATCAGCGATGACGCGAATTTCCCTGGCGACCGGATGCCGGTCAAGCATCGCCTGCAGCAGGGCCACGTTCGATTGGCCGTCGATCCGTTCGTCCTGGCGCTGCGCGACTGTCTGGTCGTGTAGGCAGAACGCTCCGTTGATGCTGACGCGCGTGCGCCCGGCATTGCTTTTCAGGAATGTCTCTTCGCCTTTGGCAAACCAGCCATAGGCCGGAACACTGTTATGCTGGGCATGAACGGCATCCATGAAATACAAAGGCGTCGCTGCTGAGGCCTGCGCCACAAGTGGCTCCAGCACCTCACGCAAAAACGCCTCTTGCGCGGCGCGATCGGCTTTGGCGGGAAAGCGCTTCGGCTTCCTGTATGAAAACCCGATCCGCTTCAGCAGCTTCGTCATGGCGTTCGGCGTGTAGGCGAGGCCAAAGGCCTCCAGAACCCAGGCGCACACGGCTTGCGATGTCATGAAGATTTGCGTCTTCAACCGCGATCTCAGCGCCTCGATCCCAGCGGCGGACATCGCGCTGTTCGGATTGCCCCTGTAATCCAAAGCGCTCACCCCCGCAGCGCCCCGCGCGGCATAAAGCTGACGATATTCGACCACCGTGCGTTCATCCAGAAACAGCATCCGAGCGATCACGCTTGCCGCCACACCATCGTCCAGCAGCAACAGCGCGTTCATCCGGCGATGCTCCAGCGCAGGCTTCTTCGTCGCCTTCAGAGCCGCCAAAAACACTCTCCGGTCTTCAGCCTTGAGAATCAATCCACTCATGAACCCCATGAATCACAAAGTTCCTCAAAAAGCCACACCTGTGGATTCAGGGTATAACACAGAAATTTTATCCCGTGAAGATTGTAGGGATAATAAAATGCAATTTCATGGGTGCCATGTTGTGCAGGGAGAGCTGGGGCAATAATATAGAGACAAATTGCAATAGAGTTCCGGATGGCGGCGGGCCTTCTGGACCGGTCTGCTCTAGCGCTCCGGGTGGGCCTCATTATTGCGGGCGATTTTGAGACAAGCGCCTTCACGCGCACAATCAATTTTTAAAGCTATTTCACCATTCTTACGAACATTCTGGCGGTCCTGGCGCTCACCCTGCCCGTTTTCGCGCGACAATCCGCTCTTGGGCATTTTTTTCAAAACCAGCGGTCAGAACTGCCATTACCGCTTGCGTCATCATCGTCATGGCCATTGTCTATTTTGTGCTGCGCCATCTCACCAACCTCACAGGTTGGGACAGCGTGGCCGACGTGATCCTGCACTATATGTTACCGATACTATTCGTGATCGACTGGCTGTTTCTGGTTCCCAAGGAATCGCTGAAGGCGAAAGACACGTATGGCTGGCCCGCCTACCCTATCGCCCGTGTGCTGCTAAACGAAGCGGGCATGCTCATCGTGTTTCTTATCCTAGGATTTGTACTGGTGACCGGTGGCCGATTGCTCGACAAGCAACTCGGGTCCTAATTTCGGCTGACCGGTTTGGAGCGCATGCGGAGAACTGTTTCGCGCTCGGCCCGCCTGCAGGTGACGGGTGGCAGGCCACGCGACATCAGGCCCATGTCATCAAGCACCATCTTGCCCATCTGCTTGAAGGCAACATCGAGGGCGCCTGCCCGGTGGGCAGAAAGTATGAACCCTTCAAGCTTGCGAACCGGATGATCGGCAGGAAGCGGCTCTTCGGGAAAGACGTCGCTCGCCGCGCGGATGTGCCCCGATTTCACGGCGGCTATCAGGGCATCGAAATCAACAACGCCAGCACGGCTGAGGAGTACGAAACTTGTGGCTTTGCGCATCTTGGCGAACTCTGCCGA
>CAZHCO010000061.1:0-2802 GCA_964530965.1 uncultured Aestuariivirga sp.
ATTGCCGCAACCGCAGTTACTGCCAACAGACCGCGACGCGAAAGAACGGGGGTGATCAGTGATTGAAGGCTCGTCATGATTAAGCTCCTTAATTGATGTATCTAATATACATTATATGAGTTGTTAAAGGGTTTATTTCAATGGGAAGTTCGCTCATTAACCTTGAAATCCTTACGCCCCAACGGGCTACTTCACCTCAATCACCGTCCACATGCCCGCCATGTAGTGGCCGGCATAGTTGCAATAGAGAATGTATTTTCCTGGCTTCAACTCCAGCGTGAACGACGCTGACTTGCTGGGGGCAATTTCCGCGACTTGCCCCAAGGTCTGGATGGTTTCCTCGTCCACCATGTTCTTGGCCGCATCAAAAGCCAGCAGTTCATTTTCGTCATTCACCTCCGCCAAAATGACTTCGTGCACCAATGTGCTGGCCAAATTGGTGACGTTGAATTTTACGGTGCCGCGGGACACCGCCATTGGGTTGAGTTTGACAGCCATCTTGGCGGTTTTCATGTCGCCTTTCATGCCCATGCCCAAATTCATGGATTTGCTGAGATCTGCCGCGCCGGCCCTGTCGATCAGCGTGACCTGCACCACTGCTTCCGCGTGGGCCGCTGTTGCCATTACGGCAGTAATGACCATCACTCCGCCTATGAATTTGAGTAACTTCGGCATGTACTTCTCCTTTTGCGAATAGGCTACGATGGGTTTTTTACAATGCGCCGGTCCGCCGTCCATTGACCCACATCAATGCCTGGACTTACCAAGCTGGAAATTTTGCGGTTACATTCGGGCAATATCCTGAGATGACTCTCTGTAACCGAAGTTTTTTTTGGCGGCCCCTTCAAGTTTTGATATCAGCGATGCCACCGCTTGAGGCTGATTTCCAAATTTTCAGATTTTGAGTGTCACAAATGCTGGCCGCGCCAAGGTCACATCTTGCTCTTTAGGAAAGCAATCAGATCTTCACGCTCATCTCCTTTCTTGAGTCCCGCAAATGCCATCTTTGTCTTGAGAACAGTCGACTTCGGATTCTCAAGATAAGCATCCAATGCCATTTCATCCCAAACGGCACCGGTCGCCGCAAATTCTTTCATGCTGTCTGAATAAGTGTAACCCTCAACGGCCGCAGCTTTGCGGCCAACAACACCTACGAGGTGTGGTCCGACTTTGTTGGTTGTGTCTGTAACAGCATGGCAAGCCATGCATTTCTTGAAGACTTTCTCACCTGCGAGAGCATCGCCCTCGGCCAGCGCCGGTCCACCAAACAGGCCTATGCCCAAAGTAATCAGAACAAATAGTTTCATAGCTAGAATCCTTGCCTTTCGTGGATCTGGCACTCTGGTTAAGCGTGCAAAACACGGTAAGTTGATAATATTCACTTAAAAATGTATTTCAAGTACATCTTTATGAAAAAAGCCGGGTGCGGCAGTTTGACAGACCGGGCGGACGATTTAGACCTTGGTGAGGTAGAGTGCGGACAGACTCCGCTTATCACTTATAAGATCGGCGAGTGTGGTTTGTTCCAGCTTCGCGAAAAACGCCTCAAGCGCGCCATGCAAGACATGTCTTAACTTACAGGCTGGCGTAATCACGCATTGATTGGTTGCGGGATCAAAGCATTCGACCAGGGCTGAACCGGTTTCCGTGAGACGCATGACATGCCCCACATTAATTTCTTTGGCGGGCCTCGCGAGGCGCAAACCGCCATTGCGGCCTCGCAATGTGTCGAGATAGCCCGCAAGGGCCAATTCATGGGTTATTTTCATCAAGTGGTTCTTCGAAATGCCATAGGCCTTGGAAACCTCGGTGATCGTGACATAAGCGGGATGCTTGACCGCCGCGTACATCAAGAGGCGGAGCGCAAAGTCGCTGTAGGAAGCAATCCGCATGGGTATAACTCCAATAAAACTCCGTCCGACTATATGATATATACCTGATACATCAAATAAATTGTTCAATTGCCCTTTTGTCTCAGCTGCAAGAGCGGGAAGAGCCCAAAAGCAATTTGCCCGGCAAGCCCCAGCAACCCTGATGCTGTCAGGAAAAGTGCAAAATATTCAGCTCCTGACCGATTGAACGCAAATACGGACAAGCCGAACTCAGCCAACATCAGGAGTCCAAAGGCTACGGTGCCCATGGCAAGCCGGTGCGGGATTTTTTCTGGAACTGAAAACTGCGTGGCCAGTCTGCGGCACACGAGCCAGGAGATGGCTAGCATGACCGGCAGTTCAAGGGCTACCGCTGCAATCTCGCCAATGAATGGCAAGATGACAATCACACGTAATGTGCCAAGCACAAATCCTGCGGCAAACACAATTACAAAGCTAAGAAGCCCGGCTTTGATTGCTGAAGGCATATCTGCGCTCAAGCGGTGATCAGCTCCCATGCGATATCGCCTTCGTCATAGGCATGAAGTTCACCCATGCTGATGTCAAACCAGATGCCGTGAAGGGAAAGCTCCTTGCGGTTTTCCTTCATGCGGATCCAAGGAAAGGTGCGAAGATTCGCCAGCGAATGTTCGATTGAGGCGCGCTCGATGTGGCGTTCGTGAAGGGCTGCATCGTGGCTATGTGGCACGGCGCGGGCCACATCCTTGATGGCGCGCATCCAACTGCCAATGAAATCCGTGTGGCTCAGGGGACCCGCATCGCCCACCGCGGCGCGGATACCGCCGCAACGGCCATGGCCCATGACCACGAGGTGCTCAACGCCCAAGGACAGAACCGCAAATTCCAGCGCCGCGCTGGTGGCGTGATGGCCGCCGTCGGGCGTATAGGGCGGCACGAGATTGGCGACATT
>CAZHCO010000062.1:0-16546 GCA_964530965.1 uncultured Aestuariivirga sp.
CAACAGGGGGCCAAGCACCCAGAAGCTTGCCCGCATCTTGGAAACGAGATCATAGGGAGCGGTAGTATCAACAATGGTCTGGGCTGAAATCCGCAAGGTTTCGCCAGCCGTAGCACTCTGCCCCGGGCGCTTGCCCGAAACTGTGATATCCACCCCGTGGTTCTGCAAAATCCGCTGCAGGCGGAGCGCGTCTACCAGGCGCGGCACATTGCGCAGGGTGAGCGTTTCAGGCGTCAGCAGTGCTGCAATCATCAAGGGCAAAGCGGCGTTCTTGGCACCCGAAATATTGATGGTGCCGTTCAGTTTGTTGCCGCCACGAATGCGAATACGATCCATTCAGTCTTTTCCCTTCGAATCCGGCCGGAAACCCTGCCAAAACGGCGTTAACAAGCATAGATGGCCCCATTGGGGCAAGGCTAATCGGACGCCTGCTTTTCCGCCTTTGCAGCCGATTTTCGGGCCTTGGCCAAGGATTTCCGTTTCAGGAGGTTAACCCGCAAAGCCTCCGCCAGCCTCTTGGTTTCGGCGGCTGATCGAGGGGTTCGGGGTTTATTTGCCATTCCTGCACAGATGATAAGGCTTCGATGATCTGTCAAGCGAGAGGGTTGCGAAGGGCCAAGGCCTGTGGCATGTGTCCCCCCATTCTGGTGCGCTGCTGTAGCTCAGTGGTAGAGCACTCCATTGGTAATGGAGAGGTCGACAGTTCAATCCTGTCTAGCAGCACCATTTTCAGTCCGGCATCTCCGGTTCACCCAAATCCCCGCGAACCAGACGCTGTCGTGAACGGTAGTCCTCCGGGGTCTCAAATGTTCCCGCCCAAATCCCCCGATTAGCCTTTTTTGCTTCAGCCTCAACACGCACATAGGAAAGACTATGGCGTGAATAGGCGACCGCCCATCCCCGCTTCACCATTTCTCCATTGATGTCGAGATCGCCAATTTTGCAAACCGCAACTGCGCGGCCGTAACGGTCCGTTTCAATCGAAGTGCAGGAAACATCCCGCCCTCGAACAAGTTCACGCAAGACATTCGCCGATAATTTTCCGCAAGAGTATTCCGCGTTATGCTTATCTCGGCAACTCTGGCGGTATTCCGGTGCGTCAATGCCATAGAGGCGGATATCCGTATCGCCCTTGCGGAGTGAATCGCCATCCACGACCTGCACCGATCCCGTACCCAAATCAATCAGGTCAAAATGTCTCATAAGGGCCAGGACGATTGTGAGAACGGCGAGAAATACGAGAGCGTCAATGATGCTGCGATAGAACGGGCGGGGGCGTCGCAAGTCAACCGTCACGAAGGCGTTTTGTCCCAACGCGCCGCACTCTCGTCATCGGATGATTTCGCCGCCACCCAATTTTCCCCTTGCGGCCCCTCTTCCATTTTCCAGAAAGGCGCTTTTGTCTTGAGCCAGTCGATCAGGAAGTAACACGCTTCAAAAGCGGCTTCCCGATGAGCCGAAGTGGCAATGACCAGAACAATGTCATCTCCGGGTGCGAGCGTGCCATGGCGATGGACAATGAGCGTATCGAGAAGGGGCCAGCGCCGATGCGCTTCCAGGTCAATTTCAGTGAGGGCCTTCTCCGTCATGCCGGGATAGTGCTCAAGGGTCATGGCCGAAACTGGCGTGCCGTCGCTGAGATCACGCATGGTACCGACAAAAATCACGCTGCCGCCAATATCACTGCGGCCCTGCTTGAGTCTTGCAAGTTCGGCGGCCGTATCGAAGGGTTCTGCCTGAACGCGGATCATGCGGCCATATTGCTCCACTGCAACACAGACATCAATTGCCGAACAGTTTCTTGAGCAGTTTCCCGCCCTCCTTTTCGATCTCCTTGAAGGTTTTTTCCGACACGCCCAGGCTGCGCAAGGCATCGTAGGCGGCCTCCGGATCATCAAGAATCCCTTCCAGATTGGGGTATATCTTGGGGGCGTGCCATGGCCCCTTCACCACGACCTGAACTGGAAGACGCGTCGTTTGATCGCGGCCCGTGACCAGCGCGGGATCAAACTTGAAATCGAGCGCCCGGCGCAGGAGATCAACCTCACCGCTGCCTGATACATGGAAAGCCGAGCTTTCCACTTTCACGTCCTCGCTGCGCGCCACGCCATCTTCAATGAGGAAGGATGCGGCAGCGTCATCAAACGAAGAAAGATTTTCCGGCCCTTTTCCCCAGCCATCACTCACCGCACTTCTCACCTTTGTGATCATGTCCATGATATTGAGGCCCGTGATTTCTCCATCTAAAACTGCAATGTCAAAATTGCCTTTCAATGTGGACAGCATCTCCTGTTGATTATGGCCTGTTGCCGACAGTGAAACCTTGAGGCCGGTATTTCCGGCAAGCCAATCCACGCGGGCGAACTCCTCAAAAAATCTCTCGCCCCTGATATCACGGGCATCGAGCACGAGTTGCAGGACGGGAGACTCCTTGGCCCCGTCAAGTGTAATTTTCGCGCTCGCCTTGCCGCCATAGAGGGAAGCGTCTCGAATGGCCGTTTCAAGTCGACCATCCTTTAACGTGCTGGACATTTCAGCCGGGCCAAATTCAGCGTCATTCCATTTGACCTTGAAGGCTGAGAGCGACAGGTCGCCATCAATACCGTTGAGACCAGTGAATGAAAGCCCGGACGTGCTCCAGTCGGCATTGCCTGAATCCTGGCTTGTTGTGGTGGTTTTCTGAGCCGCGAGATAAGGATCAAGAGTGAGCAGATCCGTTGCTAGTGTCGCACTGACACGGGCCTTTTTGTTCGTAAGGTCAAGTGCCACGTCACCGTTCGCAACCATGCCATCCAGGGCGATGCTCGCCTTGGCCAGGTTGAAAACCACGCCCTTTGAATCCAGCGCACCGGCAAGCGAGAAATTTTTGAGGCCGGTGCTCCCATTGATTTCGGAACCAAGCCATTTTGCCAGCAACCTGAGGTCGGGCGATGTGGCGTCAATCGCACCAGCGAGGTTAAGCTTTTCGGCTGTCGAAAGCCTGCCCGTGAAATTTATCGTCAAGGCGGGGGACGTAACGGTGAGGTCAAGAGGCGAGCCATCCCCGCCCAAGCGCCGCATGGACTTCACTTGGGCTTCAATACGGGCGAGTTGCCCATTGAGCATCGCCGTTCCGAAGACATCAAGTTCAGTTTCATCGCCTATGGTAATATTTGCCGTTGCGTCCTCAAGCGAGAATGCCTGGCCGCCACGCTCATCAAGGAAATTGGCCGAGGCATTTTCAACCCGCAGCGTAAGAGGCTCCTTCGGGCTAGCGCTGGTACCTGATTTTGCCACCCCGCCTTGGGTGCCTTTCCCATCGTCCACCCAATTGCTCCGCCCCTCCCGGTCAATCAGAATATTGAAAACCGGATGGATGAGGGTAATCTCCCTGATTTTAAGCTTGCGCCGGAAAAGGTCAGCGAACTGAAGGGGTAAATGGGCATTCGCGGCATGGGCAAAATTGCCATCCATGCCTTGGGGATTGGAGAGAAAAACATTATCAAGACGCACGCCGAGGCGGGGGAAGAATTCCAGTCTGGCGTCGCCATTGACCACCAGCGTGCGGCCCGTCTTGCGTTCGATGTAATCCTGCAATTCGGCAATGGCAAAACCCGGATGGGTGACGGACCAGGCCGCTGCGGCAAAGAGACCTAAGGACAGGACCGCTCCAATCCAAACAAGTCGCTTTTTCATTATTCCTCGCCTCCAAGCGGTATGTATTATGGACCAAATCCCCATTGGAGATAAGTAATGCCCGACCAGCCCCTGTGGACACCATCAGAAAAAAGGAAGTCGAGCTCAAATCTTCGCCGATTCATGGATGAATTGGAAGGCTCGTGCGCTATTCAATTGCGTTCCTATGTGGATATTTTGAACTTTTCCACGGAAAGTCCTGAAGCCTTCTGGTCGAAGCTTTGGGACTTCTGCGGCATCGAGGCCGAGACGCGGGGAAAACGCATTCTCATCGACGGGGACAAGATGCCGGGCGGGCGGTTTTTCCCCGATGCAAAGCTGAACTATGCCGAAAACCTGTTGAAGCGAAGCGACGACGCACCCGCGCTGATTTTTTGGGGTGAAGATAAAATCAAGATCACTGTGACCTGGGCCGAGTTGAGCGCGCGCGTGGCCCAAACCCATCGTGCCCTTGCCAAGGCCGGTATTAAATCAGGTGACAGGGTTTGCGCCGTGGTGCCTAATCACCCGGAAACCGTCGTGGGCTTTCTGGCCGTAGCATCCCTCGGTGCCATCTGGTCATCTTGCTCGCCGGATTTTGGCGAGCGCGGCATTCTTGATCGCTTCGGCCAAATTGCACCAAAGCTTTTGTTTAGTTGCGATGCCTATTTCTACGCCGGGAAAACCCACGGGCTTTCCGAGAAAATTGCCAAGGTTCTCACCCAACTGCCAAGCATCGAGCGAACCGTGGTGATTGATTACACGGGCGCGGCCTCAACCATGGCGGCACAAGTGCCCAAGGCGCAAACGCTTGAAGCATTCCGATCGGGTGAAAGCGATGCGCCGATCACTTTCGCCCAAATGCCCTTCGATCATCCGCTCTATATTCTGTATTCCTCCGGAACCACGGGCATTCCAAAATGCATCGTACATCGGGCTGGCGGCATTCTGTTGAAGCATTTGTGTGAGTTGGTCTTGAACACCGATGTGAAAGAAGGTGATCGCCTCTTTTATTTCACCACCTGCGGCTGGATGATGTGGAACTGGCTGGTGAGCGGGCTTGCAGCTGGTGCAACCCTTCTACTCTATGATGGCTCGCCCTTTCACCCCAATGAACGAGTACTCTTTGATTTTGCTGATGCGGAAGGCATGACTATTTTCGGCACATCTGCAAAGTACATCGATTCTGTGCGCAAAACCGGCTGGCAGGCGAAGGAAACCCACAAACTCGCTTCAGTGCGCACGATGATGTCGACGGGATCACCTTTGAGCGCGGAGAACTTTGATTTTGTCTATCAGTCCATAAAGCCAGATATCCATCTCGCTTCCATTTCCGGCGGAACCGATATCTGCGGCTGTTTCGTGGGCGGCAATCCGCTTTCAAGCGTGTGGCGCGGTGAAATCCAGGGGCCAATGCTCGGCATGGCCATGGACGTGCTGGATGATAACGCGCATCCTGTGAAACAGGAAAAAGGTGAAATGGTCTGCAAGAAACCATTTCCGTCCATGCCGGTGATGTTTTGGAACGACGCCGATGGCCAGAAATATCACAACGCCTATTTCGCACGCTTTGACAATATCTGGTGCCATGGCGACTTTGCCGAAATAACCTCCCATGGTGGCCTCATCATTCATGGGCGCTCCGACGCAACGCTGAATCCTGGCGGCGTGCGCATCGGAACGGCGGAAATCTATGCCCAGGTTGAACGCATCCCGGAGGTGCTTGAGGCCCTGGCCATTGGACAGGATTGGGACAATGACGTGCGCGTTGTCCTTTTTGTAAGATTGGCACCAGGCAAAACGCTGGATGACAAATTGATAGCTCTTATCAAGAAGCAGGTGCGGGACGGTGCCTCGCCCCGCCACGTCCCCGCGGTGATTCTGGCCGTCAGTGATATTCCGCGAACCAAGTCCGGAAAGATTACCGAACTTGCGGTCCGTGAAATAGTCCATGGCCGCGAGGTCAAGAATCAGGAAGCACTGGCAAACCCCGAAGCCCTTGAGCTGTTCCGCAATCTTTCGGCCCTTACCTGAAGGTTTCAGGATCGCGCAGATTTCGCGTGAGCAGAATAATTGGAATGAGTCCCGCCGCAACGATGGTAAGTGCTGGCGCCGCACTTTCTTCCAACTGATCCAGGGAGGAGAGGGTAAACACCAGGATTGCCAACGTATCGAAATCAAATGGCCGCAAGATGAGAGTGGCAGGCAACTCCTTCATGCAATCGACAAACACCAGGAGTGCTGCCGTGATGAGTGCCGGGCGCAAGATGGGAAGATGCACTTCAATCACCGTCCGCCAGGGCGTGCGGCCAAGGGTTCGCGCGGCGAAAGAAAGGTTGGGCGTTACCTTCTCAAGCCCGCTTTCAAGCGAACCAAAGGAGATCGCAAGAAAGCGGATAGAATAGGCAAAGATCAATGCGGCGATGGTGCCGGAAAGCAGCAGGCCCGTGGAAACCCCAAAACTATTGCGCATGAAAGTATCTACGCTGTTGTCGAAATAGGCGAGCGGCATAAGCACGCCTATGCCCAGCACTGTTCCGGGAATGGCATAGCCAATGCTCGCAAGCCGGATGATGGGGTTGATACTTTTTCCCCACTGCGACCGATGGGCATAGGCCAGAACAAGGCCAAGCCCCACCACGACAAGGCTTGCCACCAGCGCGAGGGCAAATGAGTGCCAGACCGCATCGAAATAGGGGGCAGTGAAAATGCTTCCCGCGCGCTTGGTTGCAAATTTAAGCAGAATGAGTCCCGGCAGGATAAACCCGAAAAACACCGGCAGAAAACAGGCAAGTGCAGCCAGAATTCCACGCAAGCCCTTGAGCCTTGTGCGCCGAGCGGTCGCCGGTTGGCGCGTAGGGGAAACGTGTGCCTGCTGCTTGCGCGCCTGCCGCTCAATCCACAAAAGCGCGAAAACAAAAAGAAGAAGAACCCCCGCCAGTTGCGCCGCCCCGCCGAGATTTCCTTGGCCCAACCAAGTGGTGTAAATCCCAAGCGTCAGGGTGCGGACTCCAAAAAAGCCGACAGCAGCAATGTCGTTAAGGCATTCCATCAACGCAAGGCTGACGCCAACAATGATGGCGGGCCGCGCCTGCGGAAGGGCTACGGACAAGAAGGCCCCCCACTGTGATTTGCCAAGCGTGCGCGCAACATCAAGCTGGCTCGTGGGTTGACGCAGGAAACTCGCCTGCGCCGTCATGAAAACGTAAGGATAGAGAACGAGGGAAAGCACGAGTATGGCGCCGGGCAGCGAACGGATTTCCGGAAATTGATAGTCCGAAGGGCTGGTCCAGCCCGCAACGCCGCGCAGCCACGTTTGCAGCGGCCCCGCGTAATTCAGGAAATCCACGTAAGTGTAGGAAACAATGTAGGTGGGCATCGCAAGGGGCATGAGGCAGGCCCATTGCAATACTCGTCGCAGGGGAAACTCACGCATGGTGACAAGCCATGCGGTGGCCGTGCCAATGATGAAAGTCAGAATCCCCACACCGAGCAAAAGGCCCAGGGTTCGCCAGACATAGCCGGGCAGAACCGTGCTCCATAGGTGCGGCCAGATATTTTCGTTTGGCGTGAAGGACAGAATTATGATCGTGAGAATGGGCAGCGCAATGGCGAGCGCAATGAGGCCTGCACCAAGCACAAGCCAAGTGTCGGCTGTTGAAGTTCTGAACTTCGGTCTTGCTGCGGCAGTAGGCATCTAGTTTGGCTATTATTCCGCCAGAACCCGCGTTGTCGGGAATGTGAGTTCGATGAGTGTACCTTTGCGCGGTTCGCTCGAAATATCAAACTTGGTGCGATTGGCTTCAGCCAGCGCCTTCGTAAGTGGCAGCCCAAGGCCAGTGCCTTGAACTTCACGCCCCTCAGTCATCACCCGTTTGAAGGGCTCAAGCGCGTCGCGCAACTGCTCGGCGCTCATGCCAATGCCGGTGTCTTTCACCCGAAGTTTCAGTTCTCCGGATTTGTTCATCAGGGCCGAAACGATAACCTGCCCGCCAGGGTCGGTAAACTTGATGGCATTCGAAAGGATGTTGAGCATAATCTGGCGCATGGATCTTTGATCTGCCACAACATTGGGAAGGCCCGTGGGCATGGCTTTGCGAATAACCACGCGCGCCCCCGTTGCGGCCTCCTGCAGCATCTTGATGGCGTTATCGGCGGTGTCACTGAGGTTCACCGAAGTGAAATTAAGTTCAAGCTGGCCGGCCTCTACTTTAGAGAGATCAAGCAGATCATTGATGAGGGAAAGAAGAAGCCCGCCACTTGAATGGATGTCGTTAACATAGCCGCGATACTTGTCATTCTTGATTTCGCCGAAGCGCTCAAGCCGCATGACTTCCGAGAACCCCATGATGGCATTCAGCGGCGTGCGCAATTCATGGCTGATGCGGGCAAGGAATTCGGACTTCTGCCGGCTTGTGGCTTCCGCCACTTCCTTTGCCTCGCGCAATTCCGATTCAGTCCGCTTCCACTGGGTAATGTCACGCACCACAGCGCAAAAGGCGGCGCGCGAGACCTGTGATTGCAGCGGTCCAATAGTGAGGAAGAGCGGAACTGTTCCGCCCTGCTTTACAACAGCGCTCACTTCGCGCCCGTCATTGAACACGCTCGCAAGCCCCGGCCCCTGCAAGGCGGCAAGGTAGTCCCGCAAGACTTTCCGGCTTTCCGGAGTGAGCAAATCGCCGAAGGGCTTGTCCGCCACCTCCGCAATGCGATAGCCGAAAATGGCTTCGGCGCCCGCGCTGAAGGTATGAATCTTGCCATCGCGGTCAAGCGTAATGATGCCATCTGTCGCCGTATCAAGTATGGCGCGCAATTCATCATCAGCCACGGGCTGCGTATTTTGCGCATCAACGCGGGCAAGATCAGCGTCGTATGTAGGAGGAATCGCCGGGGGTTCTTCAACGGTGGCGACGGGCTGATGTGAAGGCGCAACCTCCACTTTGTTTTGTTTGAAAGCAGGCGCCGCGGCGGGCTGAAGAATGAACTGGCGGGCAGGGCCGCTTTGCCATGCAACCGCGGACGATTGCGTCGTGAAACTGATTTCCCTGCCGTTTTCAAGCGTGAGCGTGGTGCCAGCCGGTGATTGGGCGAGTGGAGCAAAGAATGTCCAAAGCACATCATCATTGATCAGGTCTTCAACGGACGCATATCCGAACAACTCACGCGCTTTCGAATTGGCGTACAGCACCTGGCCGTCCTTGGCGATCAAGACGGCATTGGAGAGTTTGTCGATCGCATTGGTGACAGGGAACGGAATGGCTGCCTGTTTGCGCCTGAGCTTTGTCGGCTCCGTTTTGGATGCGGGTTCGAGCACGACTGTCGATTCGTTGAGCATATTGCCAAGATGATGAAACGCATCTGCCTCGGCGGGGGCAAGTTGCGGCGTGGTGGCGATATTTTTTTCGAACCCGAGTGCTGCTGTTGAAATGTTTCTTTCCAGTGCCCGGCGTTCGGTGATGTCATCGAGAAGCACCATGGCGAAGGCAACATTATCTGCCGCTATGCCCAATTTCCGCAATGTAAGCCTGATGTCACGCTGGCCGATTTTCGTGCGCAGGCGCTTTACGTCACTGACTGTCCCAGTCGAAGAAAGCCGCGCCAGCAGATCATCGGCATGAGATGAATTTTCGATAAGGGCGCTTAAGCTCGCGCGCTGATCCGCCTCAAGCAGCAGAAGTGCTGCTGCATTCAGGCGGTGCAGCGAGCCATCCTGCCCCATGAAGGCTGCGGCAGCGGGCAACAGGTCAAAGGCCTGGGCCAGTTTTTCCATCGAAATTTCGCCTGCCGCATCATTTCCGCCTGCCGCGATAACCAGAAGTCCGGCACGCCCATCGGCAAGAGTATGAATGGTGCAGCGGCATGAAAGCGGTGCCGTATGGCCGGAAGAAGGGAAACTCAGAAGGGTCGTTTCAACCTGGCCACGGCTCAGGAGCTTAGAAAGTGCCATGATCCGTTCAACGCCGGGTTCCGCATAGTCAAAGGGCCGGTCGATAAGATCGAAGAGGGATTCCCCGCCAAAATAGGTAACTCCGGCGGAATTGGCCCATACAACACGCCCCCGCGCCCCGTCCCACAGCCATGCGGCATCGGGCAAGTTACGCAAATCTTCCAGAGTTGGCGCCTCAATCCTACTCAAAATACCCGCGGCCAGGTTTTGCCCGGCCGATCCCCACGCAACTACGAACCCGTCAGGCAAACTAAATCAATTTTTTCCGATTTCGTCCACCTTTGGTTAACCAAAGGTCATAAATATGTACAAATGGTTAACCGGAGGTTTCAAATTCATACAGAATGGTGCGACGCAAGAATTATGTTGCAATGCACAATATTTATTCTTATATGAGTCCCAAGCGACAAATTATGCCCTTAACCCACCTTTTTGGAGATTGATCATGAACGTAAAGAAATCAAAAGCTGATGCCACAACCGAATTGCCAGCCGAGGCTCTCGAATTCGCGCAGAAGTCCGTGGATCAGGCCCAGGTGGCTTTTGAGAAGGTTACCGTTGCTGCCCAGGACAATGTGCAGGTTTTCGAAGTCGTTGCCTCCGCCTACAAGTCAGGCGTTGTGGACTTCCAGAAGAAGGCCATGGAATTTACCCAGAAGAACATGGAGCAGGCTTTCGCTTTCAGCCGCAAACTGTTTTCCACCAAGGAATTCGGCGAGGTTGTTTCCTTGCAGCAGAGCTTTGTGAAAGACCAGGCTGAGGCCTTCAAGACCCAGGCCGGCGAATTGAATGAAATTGCCGTGCGCCTGTCAAGCGAAGCCGCCAAGCCGCTGCAGAACAGCTTTACAAAGTCCTTCACGGACCTCAGCAAGTCGTTTGCCGCCTAACCTGATTTTAATCTTTTGACGAAAGGCCCGTGATTGTCGCGGGCCTTTTTGTTTGCTTGAATTTGAAGGCGCACATCGCTAGTTTGCGCGGCACTTGAAGATGCAGCTGTAGCTCAGTTGGTTAGAGCGCCGGATTGTGGATCCGGAGGTCGGTGGTTCGAGCCCACCCAGCTGTACCACGCAAAGATTAGGGCCAATTCTTTGGTGTAAGTCTATTTGCGCACACCTAACAGATTATCGGTCGCAACAAGCTTCAGCGAGCTGGGCCTCTTGAAAGGGTTTTGTGTGACAATCGAACTGAGGCCCGATGGCCGCCAATCGGAAACAGCCCTAGCAGTTCAGCGCGGGGTTGGCCGTCTGATGCGGTCACTTGGTTTTGCAATCCTCAACGAGTTCACTCTTGCCACGGGCAGGCGCGCCGATGTCATTGCCATCGGTGACAGCGGCGCCATCTGGATCGTTGAAATCAAATCTTCAATTGAAGATTTTCGCGTTGATCAGAAATGGCCGGAATACCGCGATTTCTGTGACCAGTTTTTCTTCGCCATTCCGCAAACCCTTGATCCAGAGATCATTCCCTTTGAGGCAGGCCTTATCGTTGCGGATAATTGGGGGGCTGAAATTCTGCGCCAGCCCGCTGAAACGCTGCTTCACGCATCGAGACGCAAGGCACTCACACTGGCCATCGCGCGCGTCTCAAGCCAGCGCCTTCACAGTCTCTATGATCCCTAAGAATTATTTGGGCGCGCGCTTTGCCAATATGCGCTGCAAGGTGCGGCGATGCATGTTGAGCCTGCGCGCCGTTTCTGAAACATTGCGGCTGCAGAGTTCATAAACCCGCTGGATATGTTCCCAGCGCACCCGGTCCGCTGACATGGGGTTTTCCGGCAGCGCCGTGCGGCTGTCCTTGTCGGAAATGAGCGCGCCATAAACCGCGTCAGCGTCCGCAGGCTTGGCCAGATAATCAATCGCCCCGAGCTTCACGGCTGTCACCGCCGTGGCGATGTTGCCATAACCCGTGAGCACCACAACCCGGGCGTCCGGCCTGCTGGCATGCAGGGTTTCGATCACATCAAGCCCATTGCCATCGCCCAGGCGCAGATCGACAACCGCGTATCCCGGTGCCGATTTCTTCACCTGCTGAATGCCCTCGGCCACGGACTCGGCCATGCGTACTTCAAAGCCCCGGGTTTCCATGGCCCGAGCCAGCCGCGTCAGAAACGGCTTGTCGTCGTCAACCAGCAACAGGGTTTTGTCGGCAGGAAGGTTTATTTCACTCATAATCGCTCTCTTATTCACACTCTTATACGAGTCAAGGGACCCTTTGGACACTGCTTTATGGGTTACCCAAATCCACGGCGTTCCGCGGCCAGCTCAATTGAATGATGGCACCATGCTCGGGCAGGGGGCGGTTAGCCAGCGAAACCGCAGCACCTGAGCGTTCCAGAAGCGTCTTGGCAATGAAAAAGCCCAGACCCATGCCTTCGTGACGCCCCCGTTCACTTTCGCTGTCGACGCCATAGCCCGGCCGTGTCGTCACGAAGGGATCACCAAGACGGTCAAAAATGGCCTGATCGAAACCGGGCCCGTCATCGGATATGAGAAGCGACACTTTCGAGGTCGACCACTGGGCAACGATACTCACTTTCTTCTCGGCAAAATCAACAGCGTTTTCCAGGAGATTCCCCAAGCCATAGGCGATAGCCGGATTCCGCCGGAATACGGGTTCAGGGGTTTGGGCAGCGGCTCCTTCACCCGCAATCGTGATGTCGATGGTGACGTCAGGTCCCCGTATGGGAGCCACCAGGTCTTCAATCATGACGGAGAGCTTAACCCGCGCATACATGTCATCGGTTTGCGTATCCCGGTTGGCAAGCCGCGACAGGATTTCCCGGCATCTCCCGGTCTGGCTTATGAGAAGGTCAATATCCTCCGTATGCGGACCTTTATTCGGCAATTCCCGTTTCAGTTCCTTGGCCACAAGGGCGATGGTGGCCAGTGGCGTTCCCAGTTCATGGGCCGCCGCTGCTGCCAACCCGTCAAGAGCAGAGAGCCTTTGCTCCCTTGCGAGCACGAGTTCTGCCGCAGTAAGGGCCGACGACATCTGCCGGGCTTCCTCGGCAATGCGCCGTGCATAGATGGATGAAAACACTACGCCGCACATGATAGCCGCCCACATTCCAGCGACATAGGCTCTCGGCAGGATCAGCGGTGCGGTGGGGCTCCACGGAAGGGGCAGATGGTAAACCGCCAGAAAACTCGCGCATAAAAAAGCAATCGTGCTGAGCCACATTGTCCATTTGAGCGGCAATGACGTTGCAGAAACTGTTACCGGCACAAGAAACAGAAACGCAAAAGGATTTTCCAATCCGCCAGTGAGGAACAGCAGCAGTGCCAGTTGAATGACATCATAGCCCAGAAGGAAGCCGGCCTGCGTCGGGGTTAGCCGCAAGCTGGAGCGCCAGCGCAGGGTCAGAAAAATATTGAGCCAGGCGCTTAAGGCAATGATACCAAGACAGGCGCCCAGCGGCAGAGGGAAATTCAAAATGAAATGGACCCCCAGAACGGCAAGTGATTGACCAAACACCGCAAGCCAGCGCAAACGCACCAGGGTGCGCAGGCGGAGCAGTCCGGCCATCGTATTGAAGGTTTCCGGTCCTTCCGGGGCGGCAGCAAAGATTGACATTTGGGTCTTGCCTTACGATTTACACAGCGAGGACTTTAAGATAAAGCCACCGAAATGCCAAAATCCCAATTTGCACCCTCGCGTTTTCACCTCATCTTTGCAAGCCTGGCGCTGCTCGCAGCACTCCTTGTTGCAGGCGCTGCCTACTACATTGCAAACCAGCCTCGTGGCCAAACCAGCATTGGCACAGCCCTTGTTGGCGGCCCATTTTCGCTCACTGATCAGACGGGCCGAAAAGTAACGGACAAGGATTTTATCGGCAAATACATGCTGGTCTTTTTTGGCTACACCTATTGCCCCGATCTTTGCCCAACCGAATTGCAGGTGATGTCAGCCGCCTTGGATAATTTGGGAGCAAAGGCCGATGACATACAGCCCATCTTCATCACTTTCGATCCGCAAAGGGACACGCCGGAAGTTTTGAAGCAGTATGTTTCAAACTTCCACCCCCGTTTCGTGGGCCTCACCGGAACCCCGGAGGAAATTGCGGTGGCAGCGAAAGCCTACCGGGTTTTTTACAACAGGCTCGAGAACACGTCCGGGCCCGATACTTACCTCATGGATCATTCCACCATTACCTACCTGATGGACAGGCAGGGAAAATTCCTCAAGCATTTCAGCTATTCAACCGATGCGGCAGCCCTCGCCCAAGCCCTCGAAAAGGCCATTTCCCCCTGATTTGTATAATAATTGACGGTTGCGGTAATCCTAAGGACTTGTTAGGTTGCAATGCAGCATGATGCGCTCAGGCTCGGCTGAAGGGAAATCCTCCTAATGCTCTATAATCTCTATGAGATGAACCACGCTGCCTTGGCGCCCTGGCGCGCCGCTGCGGATATGGGCCTGAACTTCTGGCAAAATCCGGTGAATCCATGGAGTTCCACCAGTGCGGCGCGGGCGGTAACTGCGTCTCTCGAACTTTTTGAACGCGCCACCCGGAGGTTCGCCAAACCATCCTTTGGATTAACGGAAACAACTGTCGCTGGCGTAACTGTTGGCCTCCAAGAGCAAATTCTCTTGCACAAGCCCTTCGTCTCCCTGCTGCATTTCAGCAAGGTCTGGCCTGTGAAGGCAAAAACCAAGTCGCAACAGAAACTGCTGGTTGTCGCTCCCATGTCCGGCCACTACGCAACCCTGCTGCGCGGAACCGTTGAAGCCCTGCTTCCGCACTTCGATGTCTACATCACCGACTGGACCGACGCCCGCACCGTTCCCGTCTCGATGGGAAAATTCGATCTTGAAGACTATGTCGATCACGTCATCGAAATGCTGCAGGTGCTGGGCGAGGGCGTTAATGTCATGGCCGTTTGCCAACCCTCAGTTCCCGTCCTGGCGGCGGTGTCCCTGCTGAGCGCAAGGGCTGACAAGATCACGCCAAAATCCATGATCCTCACCGGTGGCCCCATTGATACGCGCCGCAATCCAACCGCCGTCAATAAATTGGCGAAGGAAAAAGGCGCCGACTGGTTTCGCCAGAATGTAATCATGAAAGTACCGTTCCCCCATGCAGGTTTTATGCGCGATGTCTATCCCGGCTTCCTGCAATTGACCGGCTTCATGACCATGAACCTTGACCGCCACATGGACGCCCACCGCCAGCTCTTCTGGCACCTCGTTGAGGGCGATGACGAGAGCGCGGAAAAGCACGAAGATTTCTATGATGAATACATGTCGGTCATGGACCTTACGGCTGAGTTCTATCTGCAAACCGTGGACCGGGTTTTTGTAAATCACGATCTCCCCAACGGTTCCTACATGCATCGTGGCGTCCTCGTTGAGCCGGCAAAAATTACCAAAACGGCTCTGATGACCATTGAAGGCGAGCGTGACGATATTTCCGGCGTGGGCCAGACCGAAGCCGCTCACGATCTTTGCACCGGGCTTGCCCAGGAAAAGAAACTGCATCACTTGCAGTTGGGCGTCGGCCACTATGGCGTGTTCAGTGGTTCGCGTTTCCGCAATGATGTCGTGCCGATGATCGTAAAATTTGTGAACGCCAGCGCCTGATGGCAGGCTTGCTCCGCAAGTTTGTAAAAGCTTGGTCAGTAGTTCCGGTCGAACCTGTCTCAATCATCATCGACAATCAGCCAGTCATCGTGAGCTTTCGCCGCAATGGCAAGGCCAAGCGTATTATTCTCCGCCTGACGCGCGAGTCCACCGGCGTCATCGTAACGCTTCCGAAAAATGTGAACTCCGCACGCGCCCTGGCCTTTGTCGAAAAGTCAGTTCCCTGGATTTCAAAGCACCTCAAGCAAAGAACCCCGCGCACCGTTCTGGGCCACGGCTCGATCATTCCATTTCGCGGTATTCCCCATGAGGTTCGCGCCATCATCGCGCGCCGGGGCGTCATCACCATTGATCCCGTAGAGCAGCTCATCCACGTGCCCGGTGATCCCCTCCATGTCAGCCGCCGTCTTCAGGATTGGTTGAAGGCGCAGGCCAAAGCCGATCTCACTGCGGCGTCTATTCGCTACGCAAGAGCCATGGAAGTAAGTTTTAAGCGAATTTCAATTCGTGACCAAAAAAGCCGTTGGGGGTCCTGTTCGGCATCAGGCGATCTCTCTTACAACTGGCGTCTGATCCTGGCACCAGGCCACATCCTTGATTATGTCGCGGCCCATGAGGTGGCCCATCGCCAGCACATGAATCACGGACCAAAATTCTGGCGCCTGGTCCTGAAGCATTGCCCGCACGCCTCCATCGCCAAGCATTGGTTCAAATCCAACGGCGCGGATTTGCACCGCTTTACGGCGCGATGACCTCAGTCAGTGATTTTGAGATATTTCTGGTGTCCCCTCCCGGCCTTGAGGCTGTGCTTTGCAATGAGGTGCGGGCCTTGGACTTCGTTGACCCCAAGCAGGTTGTGGGTGGCGTGACGGTACGGGGCGGTTGGCCGGAGGTTTGGCGGGCAAATCTTGAAATTCGAGGTGCCACGCGCGTCCTGGCCCGCATCGGCGCGTTTCATGCGGGTCACCTCGCTCAACTCGACAAGCTCGCCCGCAAATTTCCGTGGGGGCAATTCCTGCGTCCCGATGTGGCGGTTCAAGTCGAGGTCACCTGCAAGAAGTCCCGCATCTACCATGCAGGTGCCGCGGCGCAGCGGATTGAAACTGCGATCCGTGAAGAACTGGGTGCTCCCATCTCGCCTGATGCCGAGCTGTGCATCAAGGCCCGTTTCGAAGATAATTTATGCACGATCAGCATCGATACGTCAGGCGAATCCCTGCACAAACGTGGCCACAAGGAAGCCATCGCCAAGGCGCCCATGCGCGAAACCATGGCGTCCCTTTTCCTGCGTCAATGCGGATATGATGGCCGTGAAACCGTGGTTGACCCCATGTGTGGCTCCGGCACCTTCGTGATTGAAGCCGCC
>CAZHCO010000063.1:0-2360 GCA_964530965.1 uncultured Aestuariivirga sp.
GGAAACGGCGAGGTTCCAGCGCGCCTCCTCCTCGGCCTTGGTTTCGGTCTGCGCTGTCTTGCCGCTGAACCCGCTGTGGACCTTGATCCAATCTTGGCCGGCGCTGTGGCAGGATTCGCAAGAGATGCCTGCGATTGGCTCCTCCTTGTTGTTCTTCTGCTGCACCGTGAAATGGCAATTCAGGCATAAGCTCTCCGACTTGATGCGCCGCAGCCCCATTTTTTCCGCGATTTCTTTTGCCTCAGGTTTGCGCGGCGTTTCACGGAAGGTCCTGAAATGAGGTGTACCCTTCCAGGCCTCAGCCTCCTGCTTGTGGCATTCGGCACAAGCATTCGCACCGACGATCTTGGCCGGATCGGACGCAACTGCCCGATCGGCGCCAAGGCCGAGGATCAATAGCCACCCGAAGAAACAAAACACGGAAGACCGGAGAAGGGCGCTGAACCCGAACCCGATCGGCCGAAGGCTATGCGCTCTGAGAACGATACTGACTCCTCACTCTTGCATCCGCCATCCCATCCGCCTGCATTGGCCTTTCCCGCCGGTCACGGGTGTCTTCAAGAATGAGCTCGTCCACCTGCCGCCTGGTGCGCGCAGCGAACCACCTCGTCGTGCGACTCAGAACGCTTTCTTCGACCGTGTCGTCGGTGCTCGGCAGAAACGGATCCGCATAACAGACCGCGCCGGTGCGCGCCGCGACCTCCTTGATCGAATCGACCATCCCCGGTGCGCCGCAGGCGTAGAGCACATCGTTCGGCAGCAGGGGTGGCAGAAAATCGGTCGGACGGCCAAAATTTACCTCTTTGGCCAAGGTCTGTTGCGTGCTGCATACAGGCACGACATGTACATTGGGAAAGCTGGCCAGCCGCACGAGAGCCGGCCACATATAGAGCGAATCGATGTTGCGGCCGCCTGCGACGATTACCATCGTGCGCTCCGGGTTCTCGCGCAGCGCAGCGACAGCGATCGACCAGATCGGTGCAAAGCCGGTGTTGGTGGCGACGAGAATCAGAGGGTTGTCCAGTTTGGGCCGGAAATGCGCCGAGCCATAGGGCCCGGTCAGCTTCACACGATGGCCCGTCTTGATGCGCTTTCCGAGCGATGGGGTGACACGCCCATCCTTCGTGCGCCGGACATGGAACCAGATCGTGCGGCCGATCGGATTGCCGTTCAAGGCGCGCAATGGATGGGTGATGCTGAATGGACGGCTTGGATAGCCGTTGAAGCGCACCTGCACATATTGTCCTGCAAGATATGGCAGCGTGCGGTCCGTCCTGATGCCGACTTCCATCACCTCGGGCGACAGTCGACGTAATGAGCTCAACACGCCGTCAACGCTGCGAATTCCCGACCGCTGGTCCGTCTTGACGTCCGCATCGCCCGCGATCCGACACTGACAGGCATGAACGATGCCCGGTTCGGTGCCTTCGCCGCCTTGCACTTCGCCGGATATCAGCCGCACGCAGCAGGTGCCGCAGTGGCCGGCGCGGCAGTCATGGGGCAGCTCGATGCCGTTGCTCAGAGCAGCATCCAGCAGCAACTGGCCGCGGGGCGCCAGAAAGCTTTGGCCATCGATGGTTATCTGGTGATGTCTTGTCATTGTCTGAGTTTGATCCTGGAAGGCTTTTTCGAGTATCGGCCCCAAACATGGTCTGTTTTACGGCGACAATCAGGCGAAAAAAGTGAGATTATCTGGCGGGAGAGTGGTCGCATTGCCCGACAAATGACTGCACGAGAAAAGCCAGAGGAATTTATTCGCTCCGAAAAATCCTTGGGCGCCAGGAATTTTGCCTCCGTCATAGTTTTGCTGGGGCGCGGACATATGATGGCCCTTTTTCGTATCAATACTCGGTCATCGACCTTGAAAAGCGCTCAAGCGCCATTTTCTCGAACGATGCAAATTGGGGCGGCCCACTCTAAAGGCAAGTAGCGGGCCAATGAAAAAATTATCCAGCATTTCGAGACTTTCCTGCGCGTTCGCGAGCGTTTTGCTGATAAGCGCGGCATTCGAGCAAAATTTCATTGCCGACGCTGAAGCGGACGGCATTGGGAAGAAGACACTGTTCGGCGCAGCAGCAAGTGCCTTAGGAGGCAATAGAACTCCCGTTGCCGCGGTCGACGATGCCACCCTTTCCCTTTATCCCACCGCTGCGCAATGCGGTGAGTGCCATAGCCAGATTTACGAAGAGTGGTCTTCGTCGCAGCACGCTTATGCGTCGATCTCGCCCATGTTCCACAAGTTCGAGCAGAAGTTCCAGAAGTTGACTCAAGGCACAGTCGGCACGTTTTGCGTGCGCTGCCACCAGCAGGTTGGCACCCAACTCGGCGAGAATCGTGAAACGCCGCTCTGGGCGCGTAGC
>CAZHCO010000064.1:0-6707 GCA_964530965.1 uncultured Aestuariivirga sp.
GTGCTGATTGATTGCGGCATGTTCCAGGGTTCAAAAACCGAACGCGAGCTCAATCACCGCGGCTTCCCGTTTGAGCCCGCAAGCCTGGACGCCATGCTGCTCACCCACGGCCACATTGACCATATCGGACTTATTCCAAAACTTGTAAAAAACGGCTTCACCAAAAAAATCCATTGCACCGCGGCCACCGTCGATCTCTGCGCCGTCATGCTGCCCGACTCCGGCTTCATCCAGGAGTCCGATGCCAAGTTCCAGAACAAGCGCAACCTCCAGCGCGGCCTTCCCGAGGTGGAACCCATCTACACGCTGGAAGACGCCATGAATGCCCTCGAATATTTTCAGGCGCTGGATTATGAAACCTGGATTGAACCCGCCAAAGGCGTTCGCGCCCGCTGGTGGAATGCGGGCCATCTCTTGGGGAGCGCATCCATCGAAGTGGAAGTGGCCCAGGCTGGCAAGCCGCCAATGCGTATCCTGTTTTCCGGCGATATCGGCCCCGATCACAAGATGCTGCAGCCTGACCCGGAAGCGCCAACCGGCTTTGATTACGTCATCTGTGAATCAACCTATGGCGGCAAGGATCGCTTCGAGCGCTCCGAGGAAAAGCGCCGCGAACTTATGGCGCAGGAAGTGAACGCCGCAGCGGCCCGCAAAGGAGCGCTTCTCATTCCTTCCTTTGCGGTGGAACGCACCCAGGAAGTGGTGACCGATCTTGTCTGGCTCATGGAGCAGGGCAAGGTTCCCAGCACCACCATCTTCATTGACAGCCCGCTGGCCAACAAGGCTTCTGCCATTTTTAAGAAACACGCCAAGGAATTGCAAAATGGCGATGACCTCTTTCGCGCCTTCAGTTCACCGCTGCTGAAAAGCACCGAAACGGTGGAGGACAGCAAGGCCATCGCAAGGTTCTCAGGCTTTCACATCATCATTGCCGCCAGTGGCATGTGCGATGCGGGCCGCATAAGGCATCATTTGAGAAACCATTTGTTCCAGGCCAGCACAACAGTTTTGCTGGTGGGCTTCCAGGCCGCGGGTTCGCTTGGCCAAATTCTCCAGAGCGGCGCCGCGATGGTAAAAATCATGGGTGAGGAAATCACCGTGCGCGCCACCATACGCCAGTTTGAGGATTATTCCGGCCATGCCGATGGGCCGGAACTTGTGCAGTGGCTGAAAGAGCGCAAGCCCGTCGGCAAAACTGTTTTCCTCACCCATGGCGAAGAAGAGCCACAGCTGGCCCTGCAACAGGCGATCACCGGCGTTATTGTCGAGGGTGATTGCATTCTGCGTCCACGCCTTGATGATGTTTATGATTTGAGCGGCAGCGCCTGTGCGCTTATCTCCTCCGAGACCAGGCCGCGCATTGATCCGTCAAATATGGCAAGGCCCGATTGGAACAATGACCTCGCCGGCCTGCACCTAGACATCGATCAGGAAATCATCAAAGTGACGGATGCAAAATCAAAAGCCATCCTCATCCGCCGCCTGAAACGCGCCCTTGCCGGCGAACCCCCCGACAACACCCGCCGCCGCCCGCCGATTTCTGGTGCTTCGCGAAGGTCGAGGGGTTATGATGATAATTGAGGAGAACGCCCCATGGCCTTGGAAGAGCTTCAGACCCAGATCAGCCTGCTGGTGAGCCAGATCAACAACCAGCCGGAAGACGTTCATGAGCTCTATGAGCTGTTGCACCAGAAACTTAACGAGCTCCGTCTGACCGGCCAGCCCCTGCCGAAAGACCTCATCGAACTTGAACAGCGCATGCTGGAGGAATTTCCAAAACCGTAGCGGGCTTGTCCCTACCGCACATCCAGCCAACTTCTACTTGCAGCCGACGCCCCAATGCCGTGAATGATTTTTTCAATCTTCAATCCCTCGCCAAAATTCACGTAGGGCTCATCCCCACTCTCAATGCAATCCACGAAATGCTTGCACTCAATCACTTTAAGTTCGTTGAATCCCAGCTGATGACCCGGTGCGGGCGTAAACGCGCCATAGGGCGGATGGAGGGAACCGGTGAGAATTGTCTTGAAGCCGCGGCGCTCCGGCGGATCATCGGCGAGATAGAGCTGCAATTCATTCATCCGCTCCTGGTCAAAGGCGATCATCCCCTTGGTGCCGTGCACTTCAATCCGGATCATGTTTTTCCGTCCATGGGCCGCACGGCTTGCCATCAGCACGCCCGTAGCCCCGCTGTCAAAGCGCACCATGGCATGGGCAATGTCTTCATTTTCCACGGCGCGCTTTTCATGGGAACCCGGTACCGGCCGCATTTTGTGAACCGTATCGATGTCGGCACAGACCTCAACAACATCACCCTCAAGATAATGGGCAAAGCTCACGAGATGGCAGGTGAGATCACCCAATACACCGAGCCCGCCTGTTTCCAGGCGCGAGCGCCATGACCACGGCACATTCTCGTCCGCCTGGTAATCCTCATCGACCTGTCCGCGGAAATGAATAATCCGGCCAAGCGCTCCCTCCTGGATTATTTTCCGCGCGTGTGCGAGTGAGGGATTCCTGATGTAGTTGTAACCCAACAGGGTCTTGCCTTTGGCCTGCGTCGCAGCAACAGCCATCGCCTCCGCATCGTAAAGAGTGAGTGCCATGGGTTTTTCACACCACACATGCTTGCCCGCCTCAAGGAACGCGACTGCCATGTCCCGATGTAGGTTGTTGGGCGTGGTGATCGAGACAATATCGATGCGGGGATCATCAAGCAGCTTCGTCCAGTCGGGTTCGGACCGTGCAAAGCCGCCTTCAAGGGCCTTCTGCCTGGTCACTGCTTCGTTGGTATCACACAACACCTCCAAACGGATTTCCGTCTCGCCACCGAAAACCGCCCGCACATGGCTCCAGGCCATAGCATGGCATTTTCCCATAAACCCCGTGCCGATTACTGCCACGCCAAGAGACGCCATAGATAAATCCTTCCGCCAGTTTCACTAGTGGAATAATTGTTCTATTTCCTTGGCACAAGTGAAAAGCTGTGATTTACTCGCACTAATGCGCAACTTGCCATCAAAAGTGAGCCAAACGTGAGCGAAAGTGACATCCTCCCGCGGGACTTTCAGAGCCTCAAGAACCGCATTATTGAGCGTGGGGCGAGCCTGCCGAAGCGGCTGACCCAGGTCGCAACCTATGCGCTGGAACATCCCGATGAGATAGCCTTTGGCACGGTTGCTTCTATTGCTGTAGCGGCCGATGTGCAGCCGTCGACGCTGGTACGCTTCTCCCAAGCCATGGGGTATCAGGGATTTTCCGAATTACAGGAAGTGTTTCGTTCAAGGCTGAGGGACCGGATTCTGAACTATGAGGAGCGCATTGAACAGCTTCGCTTGCACGCTCTTTCGGCTTCGAAATCCCACGTCATTTTCCAGGGCTTCACCGAGGCTGCAGAGAAATCAATAAATACCTTACAGGAAAGACTGGAACCGAAAAAACTCGACCACGCCGTCGCGATGCTGAGCAAGGCCGAGACCATTTATCTCCTGGGACTGCGCCGGTCATTTCCAATTTCAACTTACATGTCCTATGCCTTTGGAAAGCTCGGCGTACGGAATGTCTTGATTGATGCCATCGGCGGGTTGGCCCAGGAAGAACTGGGCTTTGCCACCAAGCGTGATGCTGTGCTCGCCATCAGCTTCACGCCCTATGCTTCCGAGACCGTGGCGCTCGCACAAGCTGCAGCGGCGCGAAATGTGCCCATAGTTGCCATCACTGACTCAGGTTTCTCGCCTCTCTCATCACTGGCTGAGACCTGGTTTGAAGTAGCGGAAGCAAATTTTGAAGGCTTCCGATCAATGGCGGCAACCCTCTCGCTTGCCATGACGCTGACTGTCGCCGTCGCTGAAATGCGCGGGAGGCGGCCTTAAACTTCAGGCGGCTCCGCCGGAGAGTTTCCGGCGCCCAGAACCTGCTGGTCAAAATCGATGATCGAGCCTGTCATCATGCCCGATTCATCGCTTGAGAGATAGCCGCAGGCCCGCGCCACTTCATCGGGTTTCAGCAGCCGCCCGAAAGGCTTGCCCGCCTCCGCATTTTTCAGCCAGCCGTCTTCGGCCCCGTGATACATTTTCATGATGCGGTCTTCGCCCGGCGTTTCCATATGGCCGATGGTGAGGCCATTGATGCGGATGTGATGACGCATCACCGAGAAGGCCGTGTTTTTTGTAAGCGTGATGAGCGCGCCCTTCGAAATGCTGTAGGCCGAGATGAAACTCTGCCCGCCATGGCCCGACATGGAAATGATGTTCACTACCGTGCCCTTGATCTTCTCACGCTTCATCACATGAATGGCGTCTTGGATGAGAAAGAATGGCGCCCGCACATTAACCGCCATCATGGCGTCGAACAACTCCTGCTTCGTGTCCCAGATGGAGCCGCGGTCGGTGATCCCCGCGGAATTCACCAGCGCGTCCACGCGGCCAAAAGCCTTGTCTGTTGCGGCTATTACCTTGCGTGTGTCTTCCATGCCTGCGAGATCAGCCTTAACAAATAGAGCCTTCGTGCCCTTCTTTTCTAGATCGGCCACAACCCGCGCGCCGTTCTTTTCGTTGCGCCCGGTAATGACAATGCCTTTGCAGCCCCTGTCGGCAAAAAGATGGGCAATGGCTTCGCCAAGGCCCTGGGTCGAGCCGGTAACGACGGCGATCTTGCCGTCCATCGAAAGTTTCGAGAGAGAGTCGAAATTCATTGCGACACCTTCACTGGCTTGCCGGATTTCCACGACTCTGTTGCCGCATCTGCGAGCTTCTGCGCCTGCAGGCCATCATAGCCATTGGGCTTGGACGACACGCCCTTGGCAATGCCATCGATGAAGCTGTTCACTTCATTGGCATAGGCCGCACCATAACGCTCGGTGAAGAAGTTCAATACGGGATCACCCTTGAAACCATCGCCGTTGGCAAGCTCAACCGTGGTGTTGTGCACATTGCCCGCGCGCAGCATGCCTTTGCTGCCATGCACTTCCATGCGCTGGTCATAACCGTATGTGGCATGGCGTGAATTGGTGATCACGCAGATTTTGCCGGAGGCCGTTTGCATTTGAACTGACGCCGTATCAACATCGCCCGCTTCACCAATGGCCTTATCAACGAGTGCCGAGCCCAATGCATGCACGACAACAAATTCCTCACCGACAAGAAACCGCGCCATATCGAAGTCATGAATCATCATGTCGCGGAACAGGCCGCCGGAACCCTTCACATAGTCAGCTGGCGGAGGAGCGGGATCCCTGCTGATGATGGTGGCAAGCTCGACATTTCCGATATCACCTCGTACGATGCGCGCCTGCAGAGCTGCGAAATTCGGATCGAAGCGGCGGTTGAAGCCGATCATCAGATTCGACTTGTTCTTTTCAACTACCTTGAGGCAGCTCAATATTCTGTCCACGGACAATGACACCGGCTTCTCGCACAGGATCGCCTTGCCGGCGTTGGATGCCGCTTCAATCAGGTCAGCATGGGTGCCTGTTGGTGTTGCGATGAGGACTGCATCAACCTCTTTTGACGCGATGATCTCTTCGACGCTTGCGACTTTCGCACCTACTGTCACAGCCAGATCATTGGCTGCTTTCGCCATGGCATCCGCCACAAACGCCACCTTTGCCCTGCTGGAAGCGCCGATAGTGGCCGTGTGAACTTTGCCAATCCGGCCTGCGCCGAGTATTCCGAACCTGATCATTTCCCTCTCCAAAACACGTGAAAAAACTTTTAAAACGGATGAAATGGCGTGAAAAGCGGTGCCGGCGCACGACTTAAGGCCATATTTGCCCAAAACGGAACAAACATTCCAACTTGACTTCATTTTGGAATTGTTGTTTCGTCTTGTCAAGCGAACAAAATCCTGAGGAGGCAGAAATGACGTCTGGAACCGGCAAACCCGCCGCGCTCGACGTCATCACCGTGGGGCGCTGCTCCGTCGATCTCTACGGCCAGCAAATCGGCTCCAGGCTTGAGGACGTCGCCTCTTTTGCCAAGTCCGTGGGCGGCTGCCCCTCCAACATCGCCATCGGTACGGCAAGGCTTGGCCTCAAATCCGCAGTTATCACCCGGGTTGGCGACGAACAGATGGGGCGCTACGTGCGCGAGCAAATGGCCCGCGAAGGCGTGGCAACCGACGGTATCACCACCGATCCGCAACGGCTGACCTCATTGGTTCTGCTTTCCGTTGAAAACGACAAGACCTTCCCGCTGATTTTCTACCGCGACAATTGCGCCGACAGCGCATTGTGTGAGGCCGACATCGATGAAAAATTTGTGGCCTCGTCTGCTGCCCTGCTGGTGACCGGAACCCATTTTGCCCGGCCGCTGAATGATGCGGCCCAGCGCAAGGCCATGAAAATTGCCAAGGCCCATGACCGCAAGATCTGTCTCGACATCGACTACCGCCCCAATCTCTGGGGCCTTGCCGGCCATGGCGCCGGAGAAGAAGGCATCGCCAGCGCCCAGCACATTATAGACTTCAATGGGAAAACCCTGGCCCACAATGCCATCTTCCAGGCGATTGGGAATTGCTCCCGGATAAACCACGCAGCCCATGGGCCCGCGTTTCAAGACGATGGTTGCCGAAGAAAGGGACCTGATCGTTTTCAACGCGGTCAAAGTGTCCTCACTGCCAGCGGCAATGTGAACCTCTTCTTCCGTGCCAACGATCAGGTCACAGTCAGGGAGAACGGTCTTGATATGCTCGGAAACCTTGTCGGACTT
>CAZHCO010000065.1:0-13394 GCA_964530965.1 uncultured Aestuariivirga sp.
CTTATAACCGCCCCCAGGCCCCCTGGCGCTTTCAACCAGATTTTCGCGGCGAAGCTTGCTGAAGAGCTGTTCCAGATATTCCTGGCTGATGTCCTGGCGCTCGGCAATTTCCGACAGGGAAACGGGATTGCCTGCCGAGTGCTGACCGATATCGATCATCGCCATGACGGCATAGCGGCCCTTGGTGCTCATTTTCATCTGCTTTTTCCTTCGTCCGATGCACGAAAAGCTTGCTTTTTGCCCCCCGTGCCGTGCTAAAGCCCTAGCAACTGACCGGGGCCAGAGAGCATTCGCTTTCTTGAACCATTCTAAAGAACAGATATAGAAAGCCCGAGTTCACGAGTCAACTATTACGCGGTCGTTCGTGAGAAGAAATCAAGCGGGTAAAAACAGTGGAACGGACCCCTAGAGATGCCAGAAGTCATATTTAACGGCCCGGCTGGCCGCATTGAATCGCGTTACCACCACGCCAAACCCGCAGGTTCGCCCATAGCAATATTGCTGCACCCCCATCCCGCCTTTGGTGGAACCATGAACAACCCCATTGTGCATTCGCTTTACCAGACCTTTGCGAGCCGTGGATTCTCGGTTTTACGCTTTAATTTCAGGGGTGTAGGCCGAAGCCAGGGATTGTTTGAGAATGGCGCTGGCGAGCTTTCGGATGCGGCTTCGGCCCTAGACTGGCTGCAATCCTTTAACCGGGAAGCCAAGATCTGCTGGATTGCAGGGGTTTCCTTTGGCGCCTGGATTTCCATGCAGCTTTTGATGCGGCGGCCGGAGATTGGCGGCTTCATTTCTATTGCGCCGCTGGCCAAGCATTACGATTTTTCGTTCCTAGCGCCCTGCCCGGCTTCGGGCCTGTTTGTTAACGGTGAAAAGGATGTGGTGGCCTCGCCCGAGTCGGTCCACAGCCTGGTTTCAAAGCTGAAGACGCAAAAGGGAATCATCATCGAGCACAAGGTTGTCGCTGGTGCCAATCACTTTTTCCAGGACAAGACCGACGAGCTTACCAAGATTTGCTCGACCTATCTGGACAAGCGCCTGTCACGGGAGAGCTAGCACGCCGCCGGTCATTGGCTCGCTCACACCCGTCGTCATGGGGAAGCTGAGCGGCAATTTCTTCTGGCTGCGCACGGCAAGATAAGCCCACGCTTCCGCTTCAATAGAATCACCATTGAAGCCTACGTCTTCGGCAGTCTGAAATAGTTCCGAGCCGCCGGGCAATGAAGCCATGATTGCGGGGTTGCGCCGACCGCCACCGCAAACGATATAGCGCCTTGGTGGAGAAGGATACCAATCGTTCGCGAGCATGATTGACGCTTTGGTGAAGGCCACCAAAGTTGCAGCGCCATCTTCCGGTGACAGCCCAGCGAGCGACAACGTTGCAAAAGCATTGCGATCCAAAGATTTTGGAGGAGGCTGGTCGAAAAATGGCAGAGCCAACGCGGCGTCCAATATTTCATCACTGACTTTGCCCTTAAGGGCCAGTGCGCCACCGGTGTCCTGTGGGAGTCCCAAATGCTTCATGGCCCAATCATTGAGCAATGCATTTCCCGGCCCTGTATCAAAGGCGATCATTTCACCATCGCCACCAATCCAGGTGATGTTGGCCACGCCACCGATATTCACAAAAGCTATGGGGCGTTCCGGCAAGTGAGCGGCAAGTGCGCGATGATAGACTGGAACAAATGGTGCGCCCTGCCCGCCTGCGGCCACATCAGCGGCGCGCATGTCATAGACAACGGGCACTCCCAATTTTTTGGCGATTGCCTTCCCGTCGCCGAGTTGCACTGTGAGTTTGATTTCAGGGCGGTGAATGACTGTCTGGCCGTGGAAGCCGATGACATCAATGGTCGCCGGGTTGGTCTTCAGAAAATTCCCGACCGCCTGCACGTGCCAATCGGTGAGTGCGGCTTCCGCCTTGGCGAGACCAGATGGCCTTTCATCACGCATCTTGAGGAGTTTGGCTTCCTCAAGAGCCGCCTGCAAAATATTGCGCTGCGCGTCCGAATAGGCATAGGTTTGCGATGACCCGCGCTCGACGATATCTTCCCCGTCGGTGCGAATGAGGGCGACATCAATGCCATCGAGCGAAGTGCCTGACATCAGGCCGATTGCGGTTGTTAGTTTTGACACCGGATTATCCCATGCTAAGAGCAGCCCACCATGACCGCATACAAATCAGACTTTCTTAACACCCTTTCAAGCCGGGGCTATATCCATCAATGCTCGGATGCGGCAGGCCTGGATGACCTTGCCGCAAAT
Source organism: uncultured Aestuariivirga sp. (assembly GCA_964530965.1). GTDB lineage: Bacteria > Pseudomonadota > Alphaproteobacteria > Rhizobiales > Aestuariivirgaceae > Aestuariivirga. The sequence continues at coordinate 2,266 of CAZHCO010000065.1, forward strand.
GGTGAGGTTACGGCTTATATCGGTTTTGACTGCACGGCCAAGTCGCTCCATGTGGGCTCGCTGGTGCAGATCATGTTGCTCTACTGGGCGCAGCAAACGGAGCAAAAATCCATCGCGCTCATGGGTGGCGGCACGACGCGGGTGGGTGATCCATCGGGGCGCGATGAAAGCCGTAAGCTACTTACCCTTGAAGATATTGAGGATAACAAGCGTGGCATTCAGCAGGTTTTCAGCAAATTCCTGCGCTTTGGTTCCGGTGCTAAAGACGCGCTGATGATTGACAATGCGGAGTGGCTAACGAAGCTGAACTATCTCGACATGCTACGCGAGATTGGCCGTCACTTCTCGGTCAACCGAATGCTGGCCATGGACTCGGTCAAGCTGCGGCTGGAGCGCGAACACGAACTCACTTTCATCGAGTTTAATTACATGGTTCTGCAGGCCTATGATTATGTGGAACTGGCGCGGCGCCAAGGCTGCAATCTGCAGATGGGCGGTTCCGACCAATGGGGCAATATCGTCAACGGCATTGACCTCGGCCGCCGCATGGGCACACACCAGCTTTTTGCACTCACCACGCCGCTGATCACGCTCGCGTCGGGCGCAAAGATGGGCAAGACCGCCAGCGGAGCTGTGTGGCTTAACGCGGACATGCTGTCTCCTTATGGCTATTGGCAGTTCTGGCGCAATACGGAAGATGCCGATGTGGGGCGCTTCCTCAAGCTTTTCACCACGCTTCCCCTGGCCGAGATTGCGAAACTCGAAAAGCTCGGCGGTTCAGAAATAAACGATGCAAAGAAAATCCTGGCAGTTGAAGCCACTGCCCTGCTGCATGGCCGAAAAGCCGCCGAAGATGCTGCCGAAGTGGCGCGTAAAACCTTTGAAGAAGGTGTGAGCGCGGAAGGCCTGCCCACCATTGAACTTGATTTAGTAAAGGGCGTGGGAGTGCTTCGGGCAGCTGTGCTAGCTGGCTTTGCGACGTCCAATAGTGAGGCACGCCGCGCTATCCAGGGTGGGGCAATCAGAATCAACGATATCCCGGTCTCGGATGACAGATTTGTGCTAGATAACAGAATCAGAGCTGGCAAAGAGTCAATCAAGTTTTCAATGGGAAAAAAGAAACACGTTCTTATCAAACCACTGTGAATTTATTCAATTTGAATCCTGGACCTTTTGCTTCAAAGGCGGCCCAGATCCATCAAACTCAAAAATCTTGCGGAAGATTCCAGGAGCGATTGCTGACAGCGGGTTAATTTGAATCTTGGGGTTCGCCATGGAGCCGCTAAGTGCGAAGGTCAGCCCGATGATGCCCTGCCCTTTGCCTCCGGTGAGAATTTCACCAAGCAGAGGTATGTTTCCAAGTGCCGCGTTGATGCCATAGGCGGGGATGATCGTTCCGTTCATATCAATTGCGCCATCGGACTTGCGGATCAGGCCTTCGGCGGTGGCGCCCAGCTCAGCACCCTTCAACAGCGAATCGCCAACCCGGATGAACGTCGCATCGGCCGTGAAGGGCAGCGTAAGTCTTGTGAATGAAAGCCCTTCGCGCCGTGGCCCGGACTTCTTTGCCTTGCCGCGGCTGTCAATATCGGCAAGCGCTGCTTCATTGCGAACATCGAAGTTGCGGAGAACGAGCTGCCCGTTCTGGATTGCGGAACTGCCATCACTTGACAGCAAGGCAGAAAATTCCAGGCTGCCGCCCGCTACCTTTGAATAGAGGTTTGAGGCGCGCAGGGCAGCACCGCCGTCACCGCTGACAATCTGCAGCTGCCGGCCGGTTTCATTCGGCTTGACGCGAATTGCCAACGCCTTTCCTGACAAAAACTGTCCTTTAATGTCCGCGTTGGCAATGGCTCGGTTTTTCACGGCAAGTGATGCAGTTACTCCAGTTAAAATTTCTCCACGGTTGGCAAAAACACGGTCAACCTGCGCATTAATATTCAAGGTCGGGCTTGAACCTGATTTGCGGGCGGAAGCAACGCCACTTGAAAACATGGATTTTATGATCGGACGCGCATCAAAGGCTTTTCCGTTGATCGCAATCGACTGGCTATCGCCATCGGGTTCCATTGTCATGGTGAAATTATTTTCGTCGCTGAGCCAGACTTGCGATAGCTTTGCGGACTTCATCCCACCGGTGGCATTCAGGAAAACATCCCCCTTGATGCTCAGGTTTTGGCCCTTAATGACAAGGTCTTCGACTTTTCGGCCGGACTCGTCGCCAGCCAGATAAGTAAAGCTTGCGGTGGTGTTGGCTGTTGGCGGCCGGCGCCAACTGATCGGGTCAATGAACATCTCGGCTTTCGCAAGATCAGCCCGAACCTTGATGCTCGACTTCTTCTCGCCAACACCCGTAATGTCGGCCACGACCGCAACGGTTCCCTGCAAATAATCCCCAAGCTTGATGCCGAGTTTCTCGCGGCCCTTGTCATCAAGTTCTGTCTCGATTGAGGCAACTGCCCTTGAATCCGGCCCCGCCGCCCGCTCCCAGGAAATCCTCGATGGGAAGCCATTGATTTTCACAGGCCCCGCAACCTTAATTCCCGTCCGGTCAAATTCGGCAAGCATCGCACCTTCAGACAAATCAACATTGGACATCACTTGTTTGACGCTGGCGTTGGCCACCTTGATGGTGGCGTGGGTCGCAACCTGTTCGCGGGTTACGCCCTTGATCAGAGGCATATTGATTTCAACCTTTGCCTCGGCCTGCCCACCTATATTGGGTGGAATGAAGCCTGCATTCCGCATGAGATTGAGATCAGGCAGTGCCGCGAGTTCCATCAGTTCGGGAGCATCAGCAAAGAGGTTCAGTTCGAACGCGCCGGGCAGGCCAGGCGTCAAAAACTTCTCGGCCCTGAATGTGGTTTGCCTGACCTGAATGGTTCTGCCTGACGGCAGAATCACTTTGCCGCCGTCAATCACCAGGTCAAAGCTGTCGCCGCGCAACTGGGCACGGCCAGAAGCGCCGAGCAGCGGTGGCAATGACTTGAAGTAAGTGGAGGTGACATCGGCAATCGAGAACTGAAAATCGATGTTTTCGTTTGGCAGTATCCTTTGGCGAATCGCCTCAGCCATTCCATTGACCGGAATACTGACTTTGAAGGCGCCTTCCGATATGCGCCCTGCCTGCACATTATCCGTGACCCATTTCCGCGATTTGGGCACAATGATGGGTGGCCACATCTTCTTGAGAAAATCGGCCGAAAGATCGCGCACACGGCCCGTCACCTCGATGCCGGCAGATTCGTCACCGCCGGTAATAGTGCCGCGCAAACGGACACCGGTGTTGCCGGACATCACGACAAGATCATCGATGTCCAGCACGGCTCCTTCGATTGAGGCCTTACCCTGGAATTCAATTCGGTCAACGAGAACGGGGTTGGTGACTGTCCCCTGCGTGTCAACGCTTACATTGGAAGCCTTCAAATCAACCTTGATGTCGGTCAGCCTGCCATCGGCGGCCCTTACGGGATCAACCCGGCCGGTCAATTCAGCACGTGAACCGCCGACAAGGATGATTGAATCGATGATCTTGAAGCTGCCAGCGACTGGATCATAGTCAACGCGCAAGGCCCCCTCGTCGATCACGATAGGCTGGGCAATGTACCCAGGCAGGCCCAAAATTCCGGCGGAAGCCGCGAATTCCGCAGACGCCTTAATGACGGCGCCCGTATCACTGATTTCCATTTCCGCATGGCCCGAAAGGGGCACATCGACCTTGGCAAACTGCGCCAGGGCAAAAATCTCATCGGAAACATTTGCCGGAACGAGATCTTCTATGCGCGCGCTCACAGCAAAGGTACGGGACTGAGTTCGATAGGTGGTGGATATTTCCGTGCGCCACGGTGTTCCGCCGCTTGCCACCGAGGCCTTTGCAAATATCACAAAACCATAGGGCATTTTCTTGAAAGTCAAATCCGCCTGTGGCGCAAACCAATTGGCCTGGTTGGCTTCATCAAAAAGTTGAATCGAGGCTCCGGTGATACGAATGTCATCAAGCGACGTTCCATTTGAGCCTTCACCCGTGCCAGACAATATATCAATCAGCGCCTTCGCAGTCGTTTCAGGCACAATCGCCGTCTGCTCTTCACGGCTTGCCTTCGTGCCACTGCCATCGTCGGATGAACCATCTATGGCAACAGTTTCGTTTTCGGGCGCAGCTGGCGTTCCAAATCCCAGCACCAGGCCGCCGTCAATCTGGCGTTTGACCAGGATGCGGGTGCCGATGAGCTCCAGGCTGCGCGGCACAAGCGACCCTGTAAGCAGCGAAGCGCCCTCGAAACTGACGGCGGCCCTTTTCGATTTTGCGACCAGATTTCCTGACTGATCAAGCAGCGCCATGTCGCGCAAGCGGAAGTGCGGAACGTTGGTCTTGCTGTCCAGTTCAAAAACCGCACCGGCGATGTCAACCGTCATTCCCGCGAGAGACTTGTTGATTTCCCTTTCAATGCGCTCTGTCATGAAATCAAGGGAGACGGGGCCTTGCGACAGGCGCCAAAAAAAGGCCGCCCCCACGATAACTGCGACAGCAGTGATCGAGAGCAGTGCAAGCACTAATATTTTAGCCAGCCGATGGCGCAATTCTTCTTTGCCTTTGCCAGTCCGATGCGTTCGTCAATTCCAAATAGAATCAGTCAATTAGAGCCTACCCCCGAAGCAATTGTGGCCCAATTCTAGCGTCATTGGCCAGCAAAGATAGGCCAAACAAAGGCAAAAATTGGAAGCCCCCTTCCGGGCTGCCTGCCCGGGTGGCGCCACAATTGACTTGCGTTCACTGCCAAAACTGGCATCCTTAACGGGTCGAGGCAAAATCCTTAGCAATGTAACGCATCAATGGCTGGGATCAGATTGATGGTGAGAGGTCATCAGGCAAAAGGGGCATGGGCGAAGAAGCGGCAGTCACCGCTTCGCGGGTTGTTGCAGATCCGCCAAATCTATGTGCGCAGCAATGGTGATGTGCAGTTCATAACAGTTTCACCGATTTCACAGGTTTGCCTGCTCATCATCGGCCTGATCGGCCTTTCCTGGATGGCCTATGCCAGCATTAACATTGTTTTCAAGGAGCAGCTGCTTGACCTCAAGCAGCAGAAACTATTTGAGGCGCGGTTGGATTATGAAAATTGCCTGTCCGAGCTTCGGGCCTCTGTGGAAAGGGTCAATGACCGACTGTTGCTGGACCAGAAAAGTTATTTGAAAAAAGTGGACGAGGTGAAAGCCGAATTTGACAATTTGGCGGGCCAGCAGAAAAAAATGGAGTACTTTTTCCGGGAGGGCTGGTTTCCGTTGAAGCCGGTTGCGGCACCTGCGCCGCCCGAGAAACTCCAGATTGAAGGCAAGGCAGAATCAACGTTTCTGCGGCGCTACGCGTTAGAGTTCCGTTCACCTTCGGAGGTGGTCGAACCGCTAGCCGAGATGAATGACAAGTTCCTTGCCATGCACAGCCAGCAGCTTTCCCTGCTCAAGCAGGCGCAGGCGTTTTCTCAACGCAAGCTTGAAACAACCAGTGTCCTGCTTACCAAATTGGGCATACGTCCGCCGGGCTCCACTATCCTGGCATCGGCGGACCTGGGGGCCATGGGGGGACCCTTTATCAGTTTGCCTGAAGCAGCGCGGCGCGACGCGGAAATTGCTGATGGCATGAAGGAAGTGCACAACACATTGTATCAAGAGAGCAAGGTACGCGGGGCTGTGGCGAATTTGCCGCTGGCGAAACCCATGGCGAATATCACGGGGATTTCAAGTTTTTTTGGCTATCGCAAGGATCCTTTGCGGCTTTCTATGGCTTTCCATGGCGGAATCGACTTCAAGGGCGTCTATGGCGAACCTGTGTTAACCACGTCAAATGGCACGGTCGCCTGGGCGGGCGCTCATGGGCCATACGGTAATCTTGTTGAAATCCTTCATGACAACGGCGTTTCAACGCGGTATGGTCACATGAAATCGGTCAACGTGTCTCTCGGTCAGAAAATCAGCCGCGGCGACGTGATCGGCTGGATGGGAAGTACGGGGCGAAGCACAGGGCCACATCTACACTATGAAACACGTGTAGATGGCCGGGTGATCGACCCTTACAATTTTTGGCGAATACAGAATGATCTTCAAGCGCTCGAAAAACTCAACTAACGGAACCGAAAGCCCGAGCAATTCGGGGCCGTCCATTATTGCCCAGGATGTAACCATTGAGGGCAATATTTCGGCTTCCGGAGAATTGCATATTGATGGCACGGTCTATGGCTCAATTCGCGCCAAATCCTGCGTCATCGACATGAACGGTTTTGTTCAGGGCGAGCTTGTTGCCGAAGAGATATTCATCCGCGGCCGGGTGATCGGGCCCATCCGCGGCATTCACGTCAACCTCTATGCGGGTGCGCAAGTTGAGGGCGATATCCTCAACGAGACTATCTCCATCGAAAATGGCGCCAATATTTATGGGATGATTGGCCGGTCGGAGAACCCGCTCGGCGATGCTCCAATCCCACAAGGCCCTCCCGCTGAAGAGAAGGCGCTGCCAGCCAGCAGCAGCCTGGCGATTACCCAAGACAACTATTTCAGCGACAAGACCGAAGAGAGCTTCCGGCCGATAAAGGTCGTGAGGCCGGTCTGACCCCCAAGCTAGTCGATATCCTCGATCACTTCGGAATCCAGCCCCTGCACGCGTTTTGCCAGTGAGGCTTGGATGAAGTCGTCAAGGCTGCCATCTAACACGGCTGAGGGATTGGTGCTGGTGAAGCCGGTGCGCAAATCCTTTATCAGCTGATAGGGCTGCAGCACATAGGACCTGATCTGGTGGCCCCAGCCAATATCGGTTTTCTTGGCATTGACGGCGTCGATCTTTTCCTGCTGCAATTGCAACTCGCGCTCGTAAAGACGGGCCTTGAGCATTTTCCAGGCGGTTGCGCGGTTCTTGTGTTGGGAGCGCTCGGCCTGGCAGGCCACCACTATGCCCGTTGGCTGGTGGGTGATGCGAACGGCGGAATCAGTTGTGTTGATGTGCTGGCCGCCAGCGCCGGAGGCACGGTAAGTGTCAATTTTGCAATCGCTTTCATTGATCTGGATATCAATGTTGTCGTCGATCACGGGATAGGCCCATACGGAGGCAAAGGACGTATGACGCCGCGCATTTGAGTCATAGGGCGAGATTCGCACCAGACGATGGACGCCCGATTCGGTTTTCAATTTGCCGTAGGCGTTGTGGCCCTTGATTTCGAGGGTGCAGGATTTGATGCCCGCTTCTTCGCCCACATGCTCATCAAGCACGGACACCTTGAACTTGCTCTGATTGGCCCAGCGCGTGTACATGCGCATCAGCATCGAGGCCCAATCCTGGCTTTCCGTACCACCTGCACCAGCATTGATTTGCACGTAGCTGTCATTGCCATCGGCTTCGCCGGAGAGCAGTGTTTCAAGTTCCTGCTCCGCCACTTCGGTTTGCAGTTTTGTCAGAGCCTTTTCAGCTTCGGCGACAATGGCGTGATCACCCTCCAACTCACCAAGCTCAATAAGGCCCACATTGTCTTCGATGGTTTGTTCGAGGCGAAGGACCGATGACATGCGACCGTCCAGATCCTGGCGCTTGCGCATCACTTCCTGGGCTTTTTGCGGATCGTTCCAAAGATTGGGATCCTCCGACTTGGCGTTCAGCTCCGCGAGCTGGCGTGTGGCTGAATCCCAGTCAAAGATGCCTCCTCAGCAGTCCAATGGACTGCTTCATCACTTCAACAAGCTTGACAATTTCTGCACGCATTTGTGAATAGCTTTCAGATTAAATATGTGGGGCTCAATAGAGGCCGCCGGTGCCGGTCGTCAACCCGCCTTCTTCAACAGGCTGCTCATCTTCGAAAGGCGCCACAAGCTGCTGGCCCGCCCCATAGTTGGGGTCGGCTTCGACCGAGGCCAAGTCCTCACCGATAATCTTGATCGAATCCGATGGCTCTTCACCGGGTTTGAAAGCTTCAAGAATAACGCCTTCCTCGCCAAAAATTGCCCGCTGCCCCGTATTGGCGTCGATTGGAATGAGTTCGATTGCGCGGGGTACGCGGAATGGCGTTGCCGGCTGTTCACGCAAGGCCAGACGCATGAAGTCTGCAACTACTGGTGCTGCCAGTTCGCCACCAGTGCGCTTCTTTCCCATGGGCTTAGGATTGTCGTAGCCAACATAGACGCCAACGGCGAGATCGGGCGCATAGCCTATGAACCAGGCATCTTTTTCCTCATTTGAAGTGCCCGTCTTGCCAGCCACCGGCTTGCCCACTATCTGAAGTTTCTTGCCAGTTCCACGCTGGACAACGCCCTCCAGCATCGAGGTTATCTGGTAGGCGGTATAGGGGCTCATCACCTGTTCGCGCACATCGATGAGCTCAGGTTCAGCCATACCTGCGGAGAAAGTTTCCTGCTGGCAAAAACTGCAGTCTCTCTTGTCATAGCGGAATATTGTGCGGCCATAGCGGTCCTGCACGCGGTCAATCAGGGTTGCCTGGATCTTCTTGCCGCCGTTTGCAAACATGCTGTAGGCCGTAGTCATTTTCATCAGCGTTGTTTCGCCAGCGCCAAGTGCCATGGAAAGCTGCAGGGGCATTCTTTCATAAAGGCCGAGGCGTTGGGCGAGGTCCACAATCTTGGTCATTCCGAGATCGTCGGCGAGGCGCACCGTCATCACGTTTCTTGACTGCTCGATTCCGCGGCGAAGAGTTGAAGGACCAAAGAATTTGTTCTGGTAGTTCTTTGGTTTCCAGACTTCACCGTTGGGCATTTGATATTCAACAGGTGCATCTAGCACCACTGACGAAGGCGTATAACCATTATCAAGGGCTGCGGCATAGGCAATCGGTTTGAAAGACGAGCCCGGCTGGCGCATGGCCTGAACCGCCCGGTTGAACTGGCTGTTGCCGTAAGAAAATCCGCCAACCAATGAAAGCACGCGGCCCGTGTGGGGGTCCATGGCAATGAGGGCGCCTTCCACGTCAGGCATCTGCACGAGGTGCCATTTCCCCTCTTCACTGCTTGGGGCCACGTAAACAACATCACCCTTGGCCAGAACATCCGTTGCCTTTGTGAACTTGGGGCCAAGTACCGTGCCATCAACATAAGCGCGGGCCCAGCCCATCAGCGCCACCGGAACAGATCCCGTTTCGCGCGCTGCTTCCGGCTTTCCATCGGGCAGAAGTTTGGGCTGCAGCCCCATTACCGCCTGCTGTTCGCTCACCTCGAGGACAACAGCCAGGCGCCACGGAGCAACATCGGCTGGCGGCCTGGGCTTCGCCAGCAAGAGGCCCCAATCACCCTGAACTTCCACTTTGTTGACCGGGCCGCGGTAACCCCGCTTGCGGTCAAAGGATATCAGGCCCCTTGCGAGGGCCTGCCTTGCATAGATTTGCAACTTGGGATCAAGGGTTGTGCGGACCGAAAGGCCGCCTTTGCCGAGCGTATCCTTGCCATACATCTGGGCCAGTTCGCGGCGCACTTCTTCGGCAAAGGATTCAGCCGCAAAGAGTTGTGCCCCAAAAGGACGCGGACTGACGACAAGCGGTTTCCCGGTGGCTTCATCAAACTCGGCCTGCGTGATGTAGTCATTCTCCAGCATCTGCTGAAGCACCCAGTTGCGCCGCTCAATGGCGCGCTCCTTGTGCTTGAAAGGATGATAGTTATTGGGGCCCTTGGGCAAGGCCGCGAGATAGGCCATTTCATCAAGCGAGAGTTCGTTCAGCGATTTGCCGAAATAGTTCAGCGAGGCCGCCGCTATGCCATAGGAGTTCAGGCCAAGGAATATTTCGTTTAAATAGAGCTCAAGAATTTGATCTTTTGAAAAGGCCGCTTCAATGCGCTGGACGATGATGGCTTCACGCAGTTTGCGCTCAATGGTTTGCTCATTGTTCAGGAGAAAGTTTTTGGCCACCTGCTGGGTTATGGTGGAAGCACCGACGATCTGGCCCTTGCCGGTCAGCTTGACCTGAATATAGCGCACACCGGCTGCAGCGATGCCGCGCCAGTCAAGGCCGCCGTGGGTGTAATAGGTCTTGTCCTCGGCGGAAATATAGGCCTGGATGAGCCTCTTGGGCACGGAATTAATGGGAACGAAGAGGCGCCTTTCATCGGCATATTCAGCCAAAAGCGAGCCATCGGCAGCGTGAATTCGCGTCATGACCGGGGGTTCGTAGGAAGCCAATTGCTTGTAATCCGGCAGGCCCTTGGAAACATCCCAAATCACGTAAATCAGGGCCCCCGACAGGCCTAAGAAAATCATGAACCCGGCTCCGAAAAGCCATCCTAAAAATCTTAACATCTTTGGTTTGCTGACCCGATTCCGTCTCTATTTCCTGTTGGCGATAGCACACGCCACACCTGATTTGCTAGGCTCGGAATATGGCCAAGGATGGGCAGATCAAATGATTGGCTCAATCCCGAAGGTCTTTCGAAACCCATCGTGCCCGGCCCATGTTATGTCCAGGGCCCGCGTTCCGTCCTGCCGTTTCACCCAATTCAGTTCCAGGGTCCGGTGCATCAGAGCGGCACCTACTGCGCCGGCGAGATGATAGCGGCGTTCACTCCAGTCGAGGCAGGGACGGCAGAAGACGCGCTTCGATTGTGCCGCAACTGCGATATCAATGCCGAATTTTTCGAGAAATGATTTGCCCTTGTCAGTCACGCTGCCGCCATCGCCATCGAATTCAATTTGTCCCCTGCCTAACATCGCGTCGGTCATACTGACGGCCAAGGTACCCGCCATGTGATCGTAGCAACCACGAGCAACACGCATTGTCGCGTCGCGGGGGCCGGTGCGAATGGTGCGACCGGCATGTTTGATGTTCTGGGTCGAGGCGACCTGTTGCATGCCTTCAAGCATTCGGGCAACTTCGGCCGAAGCCAGCGAATGATAATGGTGGCGGCCATGCTGCTCCATGATGATGAGGCCGGCAGTGAGCAATTTTGAAAGATGGCCGCTGGCCGTCTGAGGTGTAACACCCGCTAATGACGCCAGCTCCTTTGCTGTCAGTGCGCGACGGTCCATCAGGGCCTCAAGCATGTTTGCCCGCGCCGGATCACCAACTAGCGCTCCAATCTCGGCGAAGCTGACGATATGAACCATGGGCAATCTCCGACACTTTATTAGTGCAATAACATGCCACTCGTCG
>CAZHCO010000066.1:0-2564 GCA_964530965.1 uncultured Aestuariivirga sp.
TCTACACCGGGCCAGGCGGCTTTGTGGCCCATGAATGCATCATTGACTTGCGCTGGCTGAAGGAACGCACCGGCCTCGGCGTGGAGGATGTGGCCAAGCGCCTGGTGGATTATGGCTTCCATGCGCCCACCATGTCCTTCCCCGTTGTCGATACGCTGATGATCGAGCCCACCGAGTCGGAAGGAAAGCGCGAGCTTGACCGTTTCTGCGACGCCATGATCGAGATCGCCAGGGAGATCGCCGAGGTGGAGCAGGGCAAGGCGGATCGCACCGACAATGTGCTGAAGAACGCCCCCCACACTCACAGGCTTCTGCTCGGCGACTGGAAGCATCCCTATTCCAAGGAGAAAGCCTTCTTCCCGCTCAAGGGTTATCCCAATGACAAATACTGGCCGCCAGTGGGCCGCGTCGACAATGTCTTCGGCGACAGGAACCTCATGTGCACCTGTCCACCCATGGCGAATTACATGGAAGCGGCGGAGTAACTAGCTATGCACCAGCCCCTCGTGAACATTATGCGTCATAAGGGCGAGAACGGCGGCAAGACCGAGATAGAGAACCGCATACTCAAATCGCGTCGCAGCCGGGATCGAACGATAAGCAATAGCTTCAGGTGAATTTGGATTATAGCGCCATGCTGCCACAAGGCTCGGGATTGCCATTAATCCGATCAGAACAAGCATCGGGCTGGGCATGTAGAAAAACAGCGCAATGATCATGGGCACCCCGAGGAACCAGATGCGTGGTGAAAGCACCTGGGTTATCCGCCCGCCATCAAGCGGCGACACGGGAATGAGATTGAACAGATTGATCATGAAGCCGGAATAGGCAATGGCCATCCAAAGATCACTGCCGGTTTGACGTCCCCAGAAATAGGCAGCGAATGCCGCGAGGGTACCTACGAAAGGCCCGGCATAGGCCACATAGGCTTCGGTCTCTGAATCACGGGGTTGTTCTCTGAGATTGATCCAAGCGCCAACAAAGGGGATAAATGCAGGCAGGCCCACATCGAGCCCGCGCTGTTTAGCGGCCACATAATGCCCCATTTCATGGATGAGGATCATCCCTACAAAGCCTGCGGCGAATGGCAAACCATAAATTGCGGCATAGACCCAGATTGTAAACAGCATGCTGCCAATCGATATCGCAACCTTGCCAAGCTTCGCAGTTGAGAGAAATAGGATAAGTAGTTTCATCCGTTATCGTTGCGCTTTCCAAAGAAGAACTTGGCCACTCCTCCGCCTACAACGGCAACTCCGACAAGAATTACTTTGGCGAACTTGACCAGAAACAAGCCTATAACTGCCAAGAGCCCCAATTTCTTGGCCGCCACACCGCCAATCAGAGCGGCGAGACCATATTCCGCGATATGATCAGTTGAGGCGTTGAAATCTTCGTATCTCTTTCCAGGTTTATACTCGAGTGCAGCCAATACGGCTCGCGCGCGGGATTTTTCCTTTTCAATCGCGGTATCGGATGTGAGAAGGTTTATTTGGAAATAGCCATCGCGACCCAATGCATAGGTGTTGTAGTTGACGGTCGCTGGGACATCTGTCGCAGCACCACGATCAATGGCCTTCAATGACCAAACAAGACGGTGACTGGATGCATCGTAACTTGGCTTTTCGATCCAACCGATGATGTCGAGGGCTGGGATGCCGGTCTTAACCCGCTCCTTGTTTTGTTCTTCAGTACCGTCCTTGAGCGACTGGAGAAGTTCATCAGCATTCCAGTTTTTAGCGTCATCATCTTTTACATAGCCTTCGGCCGTGTGATCGACCGTCATCACCCAGTATTCTTCGTTGTTTCGCGGCACGACAAGGCCGTAGAATTGGTCCCCAGTGGAATTGCCCCACGCCTTCATCAAGGTTGTGGCTTCCGCCTTGGGTATAAAGGCCATGGCTGGGGGAATATGCAGAATAGCCTGGTCGCCCAGCGGCATGTCCGAGGGTCCGTTGATTGCGACCTTGGTTGCCGCTTGCGAGGCAAGTTCGCTGGCAGATGGTTGCTGGTCATCCGCATGCGCAATTGACGCCCACATAAAAACTGCAAGGCACAAGACGCGTGCCAGGAAAACGGACATGCGGGCCATTGTGGTTCTCCTGATCTGTCTTCACAAGTTATGGCTTAGCTGGAGAGATGGTTCAACCGGAAATGGGCAACAAAAAACTCCGGCGGTTAGGCCGGAGTTAAAACTTCTTCGTAAATTTGAATTAGTTCAGCCGGCTCTTCACCGCGGCAATTGACTCATCAATCAGCTTGGTGCCCTTGGCGCCCTGAACCGCTTCGCCAACCAGCTTGGAGGCAGCGGCAATGGCAGCCTCAGTTGCTGTCGTGCGAACTTCCTTGATGGCTGCGGCTTCCGCCTGGGCGATCTTCTGGGCTGCCTGCTTGGTGCGGCGCTCAATTGTTTCGGCTAGTTTCTTGCGCGTTTCAACCGAATAGGCTTCGGCTTCGACCTTGGCCTGGGCCACGATGTTGGCCGCATCTTTCTCAGCCTCAGCGCGCTTCTTCTGGTATTCGGCCAAAAGCGCCTGGGCTTCTTCGCGGAGCTTCCTGGCTTC
>CAZHCO010000067.1:0-3033 GCA_964530965.1 uncultured Aestuariivirga sp.
GCTGCCTGGGGCACATCAAATGTGCGTTCCATGCAGACCCTTGCCGCCTGGTACAATGAATTGGGTGGCGTCAAGATCGGCGAGGTTACCTATGACCTCGACATTGTTACCTTTGACGACCAGAAGGATCCCAAGCGCGCCATCGCGGGCATGGAGAAAATGGCCCAGGAAGGCATCCACTATGTGGTGGGCCCAAACGTTGATGATGGCGCTGCCGCCGTCCGCCCCGTAGCAGAAGCCAACGGCATTATTTACTTCCCCTATGCCTTCCCGAAGTCTCTTTATGAGAAGCCTGCTTCCAACGCCGTGCTCGGCATGATCGCCAACTATCAGTCGGGCCCGGCGATTTACAAGTATCTCATGGAAAACAAGGGCGTGAAGAAGGTAGCCTTCGTGGCCGCCAACGAGTCTGATCCGCTGAGCCAGCGGGACGGTGGTGTTGCCGCTGCAAAGGCGCTTGGACTTGAAGTTGTCGCGCAGAACGACACTTATCAGAATGACACCCGCGATTTCTCGCCAGTTCTCACGCCAATCGTCGCACTCAAGCCTGACCTGCTCGTGCTTTCGGGCGTTGCTCCGGCAAATGCGCCGTTGCTCATCCGTGCCGCGCGCGAACTTGGCTATGAAGGCCTGATCTCGACCGAAACAGCCCAGGACGCAAAAGTGCTCGAAGAGGGTGCCGGTGAACTTGCTAACGGCTTCATCTCGGTTGGCGGCGCTTCGACTCCCGAAATCGCATCCGATCGGATGAAAGAATTCGTTGACCGTTACACAAAAATGTTTGGCGAATATAACGACGAGTCAAACACCAAAGTCTATGCCCTTGACTACATTCTTGAAACGCTGAAGGCCAATCCTGCCGCAATTACAAATGTCGAAGAATTCAAGACGACCATGGATACGTTCTCTGCCCCAAATCCCTATCTTAAAGGCGATGCAAAGCTGACTTATGTGGGCAGCACGTCCTTCGGCCAAAAGCGCCAGGTTGCGGTTCCGATGGTTGTGAACGAATACAAGGATGGCGTTTTCCAGACCCTGTTTGTTGGAACTGTTGACTAATCCGTAGATGCTCCCAAACTCATGAGGGCTTGGCATAATCCAAGCCCTCACTTTCTGTGACGCGAGACTGTATGGAACAGGTCATTGCCAACGGACTCTATCTTGGCGCCCAATATGCGCTGATTGCGCTTGGGCTTACCCTTATATTTGCCCTGATGAACGTGCTGAATTTTGCCCACGGCCAAATGTATGTGCTGGGCGGGTTCATAACTTACACCGTGTATGGCCAACTTGGCCTTCCCTTTGTTGTCGCTTTGCTCGCTTCCGGAGCGACCCTGGCCGTCATCGGTGCCTTCATGGAGAAGTATCTCTTCAGGACCGTCATTAAGCGAAGCCACCGCGAAGAAAGCACGATGCTGCTCGCTGCGGCGACGGCCTTTTTCTTTGATGCGGTGATGCTTTTGATCTTTGGCGAAAAACAGCGGGGCGTGCCCAAGATCGTCAAGGGCGTCTTCAATACTGATGGGCTGATCATGCCCTATGACAGAATTGCCGTGGGCGCTTTGGCCATCGTCTTCATCGCGGCATTCATTCTCTATATGCAATACAGCAGGCCTGGCCGCGCCATGCGGGCCCTTGCCCAGGACCGCGTCGCGGCACAGCTCATGGGTGTTGCAGTCGAGCGCTATTCCATGATCGGCTTTGCCATGGGCGCAATGCTGGCGGGAATTGTCGGCGGCCTGCTCGTCACCATTACGGGCGTCAATTCCGGCATCGGTGGCCCCATTTCAATCAAGGCCTTTATGATGGTGATGATCGGCGGTGCCGGTGTTGTCGGCGGTGCTATTGCCGGCGGTTTTATCCTTGGCATGATGGAGTCGGTCGGCCTCACGGTACTGCGTGAATACGGCGATATCACCTATCTCGTCATATTCGCCGCCCTCATGGTGTTTCTCAGCATCAGGCCTAACGGCCTGATGGGCAAGCCGTGGGGTTGATGGAACAATGACAAGCGCCGCCAAAGTCGCCTCCATCTCCGTATTCCTGGTGATCGTCTTTGTCCTCGTGCCTGTACTTATCGGAGCAACAGGACGGACGGATCTCTACTATACACTTACGTCTGTGGCACTCCTCAGCATCGCAAGTGCCGGCGTGTGGCTTACATTTTTTATTGGGCGCATCAATATCGGACAGGGCGCCTATGCGCTCATGGGCGGCTATGTGTCGGCCATACTGGTTGTGAACTATGGCGTGTCCTTCTGGTTCACACTTCCGCTTGCAGGGCTTTTCTGTGCCGCAGCGAGCATCTTGATTGGCTACCCAATCCTGCGCCTGCGTGGGGTGTATTTTGCCATGGTGACCCTGGTGCTAACCGAGGTCGCGCGCTTGTTGGCGCTGGCACTGCCAATCACTGGCGGTGCCAAAGGCATGACCAGCATTCCGCTTCCGGGTGCGCTTTCAGTTTTCGGAGTCACAATCATTCCGGATTTCGCGGGGATGCAGAGTCCCCGGCTCGCCTTCTACTTGCTGGCTGCCACAATGATGGTGCTCTGCTTTGCCTCAATGTACCGCCTGGTCAATTCGCGTATCGGCAAGCTCTGCCAGTCGCTTCAGCAGAACGAGGAGCTTGCCTCGTCAATCGGCGTCAACATCGCCTACCTGCGGATGATCGCCTATGCAATTTCGTCTTTTTTCGGCGGCGTGGCGGGTGCGATTTTTGCCGCGATCTCGCAGTCCATTTATCCCTCAAGCTTCACGGTGACTGACTCGGTCAACTTCATGTTGAATTGCTTCTTCGGCGGCCTCGGATATGTTTTCGGACCGATGCTTGGAACCCTTGTCCTCTATTTTGGCTGGGACTTGTTGTTCCAGACCGGGAAATTCCAGCTTCTCATCTATTCAACGCTGATGATCATCCTGATGCTATTCCTGCCGAACGGACTTCTAAGTCTTGGCGACCTGATGCGGAAGCGGGGGTCAAGCAATGGTTGAACTTCTCCAGGTCTCTGGCCTCACCAAACGCTTCGGCGGTCT
>CAZHCO010000068.1:0-1656 GCA_964530965.1 uncultured Aestuariivirga sp.
CCCACTTCGGCGCCGACGGTTTCGACGATTTCAATATCGAGGTCGGTTGCGGTGAGGCGCAGATTTCCGCCCGCAGCCTGGATCAGCACATTGGACAGGATCGGTATGGTGTTGCGCCGTTCGACAACGCTTTGCACATGATTGAGCGCCCTGAGAAACGAAGTTCGTTCAATCGTCACACGCATAACGGAAATACCCCTGTCCTTGACCCTTTGTGGGCCGTGAACAATGGCCCGAAAGCGGCCGGGGTTCAAGACTTCCCTTGTGGATAAGCTACTGTTGTTCCACCAAGCGGATCAGCAGGGCCACTTCCTTGGCCAGCCGGTCATCGGTCTTGATCTGGTCATCGATCTTGCGCACCGCATGAAGAACGGTTGAATGATCGCGGCCTCCGAACCGCCGGCCAATTTCAGGAAGGGAGCGCGAGGTCATCTTCTTCGCAAGGTACATGCCGACCTGGCGGGGCACCACGACGGAGCGGGCGCGGCGCGGCGACAGGAGATCGGTTCGCGCCACATTGAAATGGCGGCCGACGATTTTCAGGATGTCGTCAATTTTGATCCGGCATTGGTCCGGATTGGCCGACATATCACGGAGCACCATAGAGGCGAGATCAAGGGTGATGGGGGCTTTGTTGAACTGCTGATAGGCCACAACCCGGTTCAAGGCGCCCTCAAGCTCGCGGCCGCCGCCGGTCACCCGGTTGGCGACGAATTCCAGGACATCATCGGGGATGGTGATCGAATGATCCTTGCTGTTCATCTGGACATAGCGGCTCAAGACAATTTTGCGGCGCAATTCGAGATCGGGCAGTTCAATATCAATGACGAGGCCGCCCATGAGCCTGGAGCGCATGCGCTGGTCAATGGTGTCAAGCTGTGACGGCGGAACGTCCGCCGCCACGATCACTTGCCGCCTCGAATCCACCAGGGAATTAAACGTATGGCAGAATTCCTGCTGCATGGTTTTGCCCTGCAGGAACTGGAAGTCATCAATCAGGAGCACATCAACGGACTGGAACTGGTCCTTGAAGGAAATCGTGTCGCGCTGGCGGAGTGCCTGGATGAAACTGTACATGAAGCGTTCGGCGGTGAGGAACAGCACCTTGCGTTCGGGATGAATGTCGCGAATGCGGTGGGCCATGGCGTTGAGCAAATGGGTTTTGCCAAGGCCTGCGGCGGCGTGAATAAACAGGGGATTGAAGGTGACCGGTGCGCCTTGGCTGGCGTCCGTCACACGGCAGGCCGCCGCATGGGCCAGCTGATTGGAGGTTCCCACCACAAAGCTGTCGAAGGTCTGGGCTGAATCAAGCAATGTATTGCGCTCGCCCTGGCTGAGAAAGCTGGTGCCCGGATTGATGCTGCCGCGCTGCTCTTCAAATGATGCGCGGGACTTTTCAACGGGCCGCTCGGCAATTTCAACAACGCGCGGGGGAGTGATCTGGCCGCGCACGCGCACTTGCACAGCATCAAGCTGGCCGAACTCGGTTTCCGCTATCTTTTGCAGCTTGGTCACATAGTGGTTCTCAATCCAGCTTTTCAGAAAGCGGGTTGGAACGGAGACGATGAGTTTCAGGTTGTTGTGGTCTTCCGCATCCATGCGGCCAAACCAGCTGGTAAAAAGATCATCCCCCAATTCGGCGCGCAGCCTTTGCAA
>CAZHCO010000069.1:0-17121 GCA_964530965.1 uncultured Aestuariivirga sp.
G
The DNA here is from genome assembly GCA_964530965.1 of uncultured Aestuariivirga sp. Taxonomy (GTDB): domain Bacteria; phylum Pseudomonadota; class Alphaproteobacteria; order Rhizobiales; family Aestuariivirgaceae; genus Aestuariivirga. Next base: position 2 of record CAZHCO010000069.1, read on the forward strand.
CCAATGGCAAGCGCCATCGCAGCCGTGGCTGCAAGCGCAATATATTTTTTCATTCGACTTCTCCCTGTTATTCACGCGCGGAATTCACAAAAGCCAGCCAGCCCCCGCGCGGGAACCGGCCAACTCTATACTTATCGGTCGGGCACGAAGGCCTGGCCGAGCATGGCGGGCGTGTTTGCCCGCATGAGTATTTTGTTGCGTGAAATGACGACGAGCGCAATGATGGTTACGAGATAAGGCAGCGCATTCAGGAATTGCGATGGCACACCGAGTTGCAAGGGCTGCAGTGCAAAGCCCATGATTGAAACCGCACCAAAAATATAGGCGCCGATTGCCGCGCGCCACGGGAGCCAGGATGCGAACACCACAAGGGCGAGCGCGATCCAGCCGCGGCCTGCCGTCATGCTCTCAATCCACTGCGGCGTATAGGCCAGCGACAGATAGCCGCCAGCAAGACCTGCACAGCCGCCGCCGAAAGCAACACAGGCATAGCGCACCGGGATGACTCCAAAACCCAAGGCATGAGCCGATGTGTGGCTGTCACCAACAGCACGCACTACAAGGCCAAGCTTTGTCTTGGTGAGAACATATGAGACCGCACCGGTGAGGATGAAAGAGAATATGACCAGGACATCAATGCCGCCGATATTGCCGAGCTTCACGCCGGGCTGGCCAACGAAGCTTTCACCGATAAGACCGGAGAGACCGAGACCCAACAGCGTGAGGGCCAGGCCGGTAGCCACCTGATTTGCAACAAGCGTGAGGGTGAGGAGACCAAACAACAGCGACATGAACACGCCAGCCACGATTGAGGCGAGAATGCCCAAATATGGATTGCCGGAAACGAAAGCCGCGCCAAAACCGCAAACCGCTCCCATGACCATCATGCCCTCAACGCCAAGATTGAGAACACCGGAGCGCTCGACAACCAGTTCCCCCATAGCCGCAAGGAGCAACGGAGTAGAAGCCGTGATGACGGTGAGCAGAATGGCTATGAACATCTCCATGGCTCTAACCTTTCACCAGCACGGGTTTCACCGTAGGTTCAAATTTGATCCGGTAAAGGATCAGCGTGTCGCAGGCGAGGATGAAAAACAGCAGGATGCCCTGGAATACCTTGGCGATTTTGTCGGAAATGCCAAGCGTCACCTGCGCTGCTTCACCGCCGATATAACTCAGCGCCAGCAACAGCCCCGCAAAGAGCACGCCAATGGGATTGAGACGGCCGAGAAAGGCCACGATTATCGCCGCAAAGCCATAACCCGGTGAGATTTGCGGTTGCAACTTGGTGACAACACTTGACACCTCGCAGATACCGGCAAGGCCAGCAAGTCCGCCCGAAAGCAGGAAGCAAAACATCACCATCTTGTCACGCGAGAAGCCTGCAAAACGGCCAGCCCGCGGCGCGTTGCCAGTCACCTTGATCTCAAATCCCTTGAGGGTTTTGGCCATCAGGAAAGCAAGTGCCACACAGGCAAGGAGCGCAAAAAGCGCGCCGAGATGAATGGTGCCGCCAAAGGTCGGAAGCAGTTGCCAGCCCTCAAAGGTCGTCGTGACTGGAAAATTGAAACCCTTGGGGTCACGCCAGGGCCCGCGCACCAGCCAGTCGAGAAACAGCCCCGCCACATAAACCAGCATGAGCGAAACCAGAATTTCATTGGCATTGAAGCGGGTCTTGAGCAGTGCGGGAATGGCCCCAAATAGCGCGCCGCCAATAAACCCCATGATGAGCATGACGACGAGAATTGAGGGATCCTGCCAGGCGGGAAACATGACGGGCGCAATGCTGCCGACAATAGCTCCCATGGTCAGCTGCCCCTCGGCCCCAATGTTCCAGACATTGGCCATGTAACAAACCGCAAGCCCCACGCCGATCAGGACAAGTGGTGTGGCTTTGACAATGAGTTGCTCAACCGACCAGACCTGCGTCAGGGGTTCAACAAAATAAACGTAAAGCCCTTCCAGCGGATTGATGCCACGTGAAGCAAAAATAAGCCCGCCCGCGATCAGCGTCAGCAGCAGGGCAAGAAAAGGCGAGGCAACCGCAAAGAACTTGGACCGGTCGCTGCGTTTCTCAAGAACGAGTTGCATGGTGAGCCTCCATTTTTTCGTGCGCGCCGGCCATCAACAGGCCGATTTTTTCGGCGGTCATTTCATGTGCGGGATGCGCCTCCGAAAGTTGCCCGCGTGAAATGACCGCAATCCGATCTGCCAGTTCAAAAATCTCATCAAGGTCCTGGCTAATCACAACCACCGCCGAACCTGAGCGCGCCAGATCAACGAGGGCCTGCCGAATGGTCGCTGCCGCTCCCGCATCAACACCCCATGTCGGTTGATTGACAATCAAAACTTTCGGCTTGCGGTCCAGCTCGCGCCCCACCACAAACTTTTGCAAGTTGCCGCCCGAAAGCGAACGCGCTTCCGGATCCGGCTTGCCCTTCCGCACGTCGTAAGTCTTGATCACCCGTTCGGCGATAGCATTGGCCTTGCCGCGGTCCAACATTCCCTTGACCGCCAGCGAGTCATCATCCGAATGCCGGGTAAGAACAACATTCTCGGACAATGCAAAAGCCGGCACGGCCCCATGGCCCAAACGTTCTTCTGGCACAAAAGCGGCCCCCATCCTTCGGCGCGCAATCACCCCAACGGCGCCACAGGAGGCACCATCGATTGAAACCGCATCACCGCGAGACAGGGGCCGTTCCCCAGAAATAGCGTCAAAAAGTTCCGACTGTCCATTGCCCGCAACGCCCGCAATGGCAATCACCTCGCCACCGCGCACATCGAGATTGATATTCTTGAGCTCAACCGAGAACGGCCCATCAGCCTCAAGACTGGCACCCTTCAGCGAGAAGCGCACGGCGCCATCTTTCGGTGCCTTGGCGGCACGCACCAAATGAACATCGCCACCCACCATGAGCTTCGCAAGACTGGCCGCTGTTTCCTTGGCAGGATCACACGACGCAACTACTTTACCGTGGCGCAGGATTGTGGCCGAGTGGCAAAGACGTTTCACTTCTTCGAGCCGGTGCGAAATATAGAGCACCGAACAACCCTCGCTTGCCAAACGCTTCAAGGTGACAAAAAGCTGGTCTGCTTCCTGCGGCGTCAAAACCGCCGTCGGTTCATCAAGGATCAGAAGCTTAGGTTCCTGCAACAGGCAGCGCACGATTTCGATGCGCTGACGCTCACCAACTGACAAATCCGCCACTATTGCGCTTGGATTGAGCGGCAGACCATATTCCTTTGAAACCTGCGCGACTTTTTTGGAAAGCGTGGCGAGATCAAATTTTCCAGGCATCGCCAGGGAGATATTTTCAGCGACACTCAAGGCTTCAAACAGCGAGAAGTGTTGGAACACCATGCCGATGCCAAGCTTTCGCGCCGCATTGGGATTGGGAATGACCACTTCCTGGCCCATCCACTTGATCGTTCCCGATGTCGGATGCAGCGAACCGTAGATCATTTTGACGAGCGTGGATTTGCCGGCGCCATTCTCACCAAGAAAGGCATGGATTTCGCCGGGGGAAACGCGAAGCGTCACACCATCATTGGCCCTGAGCGTGCCGAACACCTTGACGATATCGATGGCCTCAAGCAGATATTCCGGTACCGTCATGATGCCCGCCTCCCGTGACCGACTTTAGCCAAATTATCGGCGCCTGCGAGTGGAATTACCGTCGTTCTCAACAACTCATCCCTTTCGAGCAACTGGGCGGCCGTCGCTGCCGCAATTGCAGCAGGGTGCTTGGATTTTATGCTGGAAATTCCTATGGGACAGACCATTGCGCTGATATTTTCATCAGCCACCCCGCTCTCGCGCAACCTTTTGGAAAAACGCGCGCGTTTCGTCGCACTGCCAATAAGTCCCGCATAGGCAAAACTCGGATTACGCAACACCGCTTTGATGATTTCAAGATCAAGCGGATGACTGTGAGTCATGACAAGGGCAAAGCTATTAGCAACTGCTTTCGCAATTTCAGCGGCAGGATTTTCGCTTTGAATTGTCACCACATTGGAAGGAGTAACCGAAGGAAACGCCTCTTCTCTTGGATCAATCCAGATGACATCAAACGGCAACGGTGCCAAGGCGAGAACAAGTGCGCGGCCCACGTGCCCCGCCCCGAAGAGATAAAGCTTGCGGTTGCTGTCGCCGAATTGCTCGGCAAAATCCAGTTCAAGAATGCGGCCCGCGAGCGTGAAGGGTCCCAGCGCCTCGCGCGCGGCAAAAGACTGCGCTTCTGGAAGATCACTTCGTGCGAACACTTCGGTCACAAGTTGCACCCGCCCACCGCAACATTGGCCCAGGTCAGGGCCCAATGAATGGCTGCTCAATTTATGCTGCGTTGGTTTGCCGAGCAGCGCCTGCGCCTTGGCGATGGCATGCCATTCCAGTGTGCCGCCGCCAATAGTCCCATGAAATCCAAGCGGTGTGACGACAATGCGGGCACCCGCTTCCCGCGGTGCTGAACCTTCAACCTTCACCACGGAAATCATGGCACAGGTGCCATGCGCTTCCAGTGTTTTGACGATATGTGCCCAGACCTTCATGCGTGCATCGCTTTCACCGCCCGCAAGATTGCCTCCGGCGTTGCAGGAACCCCAAGTTTCGGAATGGCGCCCGACTTCAGGCTGCCAACAGCATCTGCAATAGCACACCAGACGGAAATCGGCAGCATCAGAGGCGGTTCGCCCACCGCTTTGGAGCGGTAAATCGAATCCGCCCGATTGCCGCCGCTTTCATAAAGCTTGACGCGGAAATCAGCGGGCACATCAGAGGCGCAGGGAATTTTGTAAGTGGAGGGCGCATGAGTACGCAGCCGCCCCTTGGCGTCGAACACCAGTTCTTCAGTCGTAAGCCAGCCCATGCCCTGCACGAAGCCGCCTTCGATCTGCCCCATGTCGATGGCTGGATTGAGCGAACGCCCGACGTCATGGAGAATATCAACCCGGTCAACCCGCATTTCCCCGGTCATCGTATCAATGGTGACTTCCGAGCACGACGCGCCATAGGCAAAATAGAAAAACGGATTGCCCCGCCCATTGGGACGGTCCCAGGTGATCTTGGGCGTGGAATAGAAGCCTGTCGATGACAGCGACACACGGCCCCCATGCACCTTCTTGGCCAGCTCGCCGAACGTAATGGTTTGATTGCCGATGAGGACTTGGCCCTTTTCAAACTTTATGCGCGACTTCGCAACTTTCCATTCCTTCGCCGCAAAATCAATCATGCGAGTTTTGATGGTAGATGCCGCAGCCTTGGCCGCCATGCCGTTCAAATCAGTGCCAGATGACGCCGCCGTTGGCGAGGTGTTTGGTACCTTGTCCGTGGTCGTGGCCGTAATGCGCACCCAGTCCGCCGTGATGCCGAATACTTCAGCAACGACTTGCGCAATCTTGATATAGAGCCCCTGCCCCATTTCCGTGCCGCCATGGTTCAGATGCACCGAGCCATCCGTATAGACATGGACGAGCGCACCTGCCTGATTGAGATGGGTGAGCGTAAAAGAAATGCCGAACTTGACCGGCGTGAGCGCAATGCCTTTTTTCAGAACCGCATTCTTCTTGTTGAAAGCCGCAATTGCCTTGCGCCGGGCCCGGTAACTCGACGATTTTTCCAGTGCCTCAAGAACTTCAAGGGCAATATTGTCCTCAACCTTCTGCCGATAGGGCGTCACATCTCTTCCGCGCGTATAGAGATTGCGCTTGCGCACATCGAGCGGATCCATGCCCGTTTCAATGGCAATGGCATCCATCACCCGCTCGGCAAAAATCATGCCCTGCGGCCCGCCGAAACCACGGAAAGCCGTATTGGAAACCGTATTGGTGCGAAGTCTGCGCGATTTGATGTGATAGGTGGGATAGAAATAGGCGTTGTCGCAATGGAACATGGTGCGGTCACACACACCTTGGCTCAAGTCCGCCGAATAGCCGCAGCGCGCCAGAAAATCCACATCAACGGCGGTCAATCGCGCGCTGTCATCATAACCAATCTTGTAGTCCACCCGCACATCATGGCGCTTGCCCGTCATGATCATATCTTCATCGCGGTCCAGCCGGCATTTCGCCGGACGCCCTGTAACATGGGCCGCGAGTGCCGACAGAGCCGCCCATTGCGCCGCCTGGCTTTCCTTGCCGCCAAAAGCGCCACCCATGCGCCGGCATTCGCACGTAACCATGGCATCAGGCACTTTGAGCATCTTGGAGATGCAATGCTGAATCTCCGTGGGATGCTGCGTGGAGGAGTAAACCGTCATGCCACCTTTTTCTTCAGGCACGGCCAAGGCAACTTGGCCTTCAATATAGAAATGCTCCTGCCCACCCACATGGAAGCTTTCTGAAATCACATGGCGCGCGGCCTTCAGCGCCTTCGCCACATCCCCATGCGTGAAAGCATATTCCGGCAGCACGTCCTTCGTGCCCATGGCAAGGGCGTCTTCAACGGTGACAGCGGGTGACCTGCCAGCAATTTCGATTTTCCCCAGCCGCGCCGCGCGCCGCGCAATCTCGCGAGTTTCCGCGACGACTGCAAAAACCACCTGCCCATGAAACTCGATCATGCCTTCGGCAAGGATGGGATCATCGCCAAGCGCGGGGCTGCAATCATTCACGCCGGGAATGTCCTTCGCCGTCAACACGGCGGCTACGCCCGGAAAACTGCGAACCGCATCCAGGTCAAGAACGACTATCTTTCCGTGAGCGTCTTTAGGCGCATAGCCCGGCTCTACATGGAGCGTGCCGTCGGGCTCGCGCATGTCATCGATATAAACGGCAGCCCCTTGCACATGCAGTACTGCGCTGTCATGGGCGAGTGCGAGGCCAACACTGTCTGTTTCAAGTATGCGCGCGGTCACACCCATGTCAGGCCGCCTCCTCGCGAACACCGATGACACGGGTAGTCCGTGAATTTCCCGAGGCAACTTCCATCAGGGCTTTGCGCAAGAACGCGCAGGCCGCAACCAGACGATATTCAGCCGATGCGCGCATATCGTCTATGGGTTGATAATCCGCGGCCAGGGCTGCGATCGCCCGCTCCCAATCTTTCGGCACATCGAGCGAAACGCCACGCAACGCCAATTCTGCCTGGGCTGCGCGTTTAGGTGTTGCCGCCATGCCACCAAACGCAATACGGGCCGACGTAATCTTCCGCCCATTAAGCGTAAACTTGAAGGCGCTCATCACCGCTGAAATATCCTGGTCAAAGCGCTTGGTCAGCTTGTAGGCGCGGAACACTTCATGGGCCTTGAGCTTGGGAACATCCACCCGCCAGACAAGTTCGCCAGCGGCGCGGTCCTGCTTGCCATAACCCACAAAGAAATCTTGAAGCGGAATATGGCGCTCATTTTCTCCATGACGAAGATGAAGCGTCGCGCCCAATGCGATCAACATCGGCGGGCTGTCACCAATGGGCGAGCCATTGGCGATATTCCCGCCAACCGTTCCCGATGCGCGCACCTGTTTCGCACCAAGCCGCCGGATCACTTCGCCAATATCAGGGTCGATGGAAGCAAGATGCGATTCAGCGTCCGCATAGGTTGCCGAAGCGCCGATGGAAATATGCGTGCCCTGGTCAATGATTGAATCAAGGCCCTTGGCCCGGCCGATATAAATAATCTTTGGCAAAGTTCGAAGTTGCTTGGTAATCCACAAGCCCACATCCGTGGCCCCCGCAACAATCGTTGCGCCGGCATGTTCCGCGCAAAGCGTGGCAAGTGACTCCCCTGTTGCTGGTGCCGCAAAGAAAGTGCTGGAATCGCCCGAAAAAACATCGAGGCCGTCATTGAGTGCAGTCAATTGCAAGGCCGTTTCCTTAGCCGCTGCGGCCCAAGCATCAACAGGCTTTCCTGTGCAGGACTTAATGGCGGCATCCACAATGGGGCGATAGCCTGTGCAACGGCAGAGATTGCCGGCGATATGATCAACAATCTCCTGCCGCGTCGGCTTTTTGCCCGCATGATAAAGCGTAAACAGCGACATCACAAAACCTGGCGTGCAAAACCCGCATTGGGAGGCATGATTGTCCACAAAGGCTTTCTGCACGGGATGCAATTTTCCGCCGATTGCCAAATCATCAACGGTGACCAGTTCCTTGCCGTCAATCTGTCCCATTAAAAGAATGCAGGCATTGACCGGCTCATAAACCACACGGCCATTTTGAAGCGACCCCAGCGCCACGGTGCAGGCGCCGCAGTCGCCTTCGTTGCAGCCCTCCTTGCTGCCCTTGGATTTTTCCTCAAGCCGAAGGTAGTCGAGCACGGTTTGCATTGGCGAAACCAATGCGTGCTCGACTACTTCTCCCCGGCGGTAAAAATGGATTGTCTGGCGCGCCATCTCTTCAGCTCCCCCGGTAAGTTGAATAGCCGTAGGGCGAGAGCAGCAGCGGAACGTGATAATGCTGGGCAGAATTTGCGATGCCGAAGCGGATCAGTATCACATCAAGGAAAGCGGGCTCATCAAGCGTCACCCCACTCGCCCGGAGATAGGCACCGGCATGGAACCTGAGTTCATAGATGCCAGCCTTGAAACGGTCGCCTTCAAGAATTGGCCCATCAACGCGGCCATCGCCATTGGTTGTGACTGTCTTGATAAGTTCCGGCTTTGCGGCGATTGACCACAATTCGATTTTAAGCCCTGCAGCAGGCTTGCCAGAGCTCGTATCAAGAACATGCGTCGTCAGTCGGCCCATGCATTTCCCCAGGAAAATTCACTGAAAGCCGCTTCTTTGTGGCGGATTTGGAATTTTTAACACATCGTTTACGTTCTAAAAAGAACAATAAAAGCACGGTAATGTTCACTATTTTCGCGCATCAAAAACCTTCGGCAGCTGTTGTTTGGCAAGATCAAGAAACGCCCCCGCCGCAGTCTTCCGGTCAAGCCCGGGGCGGTGGACGAGCGTCAGGCGGCTGGGCGGAAGTTTGCGGTCGGCAAGTGGAACAAAAACCAGGGACTTTTCGGCAATATCTTTTTCAATACCGAAGAGCGTTTGAAATGCGATGCAGCCGCCTTCGCGCGCCAGCGCAGCCATCAGGCGTAATGAATTGCACTCGAACAGGCGCTCATGCCGCGCCGTCCGTGCGCCCAATGCCCGGTCCAGAATAAGGCGGATACTGAGTTCACGCGCCGGCCACGCTATGGGGTGTTCCATGCATTGCGCCAGAGTCAGTGATTTCGACGTGGCTAGAGGATGGGTTGGCGCCATGGTCGCCCCTAGTGGAATGCCGCGCTCGAATTCAACCGTCAGTCCCTCCAGCGCCGACGGATTGAAGGTTACTCCCACGTCGGCTTCGCGTTCCCTCACAAGTTCCGTCACAATGTCAGAACCGGCAACAGTAATGGCCGCCTGTACACCCGGAAACTTTCGGGAGAATGTGATCAGCAAATCCGGGAGAAATGAAATGGAAAGGCTTTCAACGACAGCAATGCTCACGCGCCCCCGGGTAATTCCTTTCAGGCTTGCGAGCAGATCAAGCGTACCCTCGTGGGTCTGGTTCACCGATTGCAGACCCTTAAGCAACTCAACGCCTGCTTCCGTCAGAGCCAGGCTGCGCGAGTGCCGCTCAAAAAGGCCGATCCCCAGTTGCCCTTCAAGCAGGCCGATTTGCCGGCTGATTGCCGAGGCTGCAACATTCAATTGCCGGGAAGCGGCGCGTACAGAACCCATGGTCGCAACCGCGACAAAATGGCGATAGCCTGTGGCAAGATGTGAATCCGGTGACAGCACGACTAAAGAGATTGCGGCCACAGTTCTTGCCCTGTCAACCCAGCCATGTTCGAAGGCGCTAGGATTTGGCCGCGCGCAATAGTAGGTATCTCGGCCATGAACAAAAACATCAAACTCGCCGCCGATATCGGCGGCACCTTCACCGATATTGTTTTGGAAGCTGGCGGCAGACGCTGGAGCGGCAAGGTTCTCACCACGACGGCGGCTCCTGAACTGGGCGTCATCGAGGGTATTGGCCTTGTTCTGGAACAATCGGGAATAAAGCCCGCCGACATCGGTGTATTTATTCACGGCACGACCCTTGCCACCAATGCCTTGATCGAGAGGAAAGGCGCCAAAACCGCTTTCATCACCACCAAGGGTTTCAGGGACATTTTGGAGCAAGGTTACGAGAAGCGCTTCGATCACTATGATCTGATGATTGATCGTTCCGTGCCCCTCGTTCCAAGAACTTTGCGCTTTACCGTTGAAGAACGTTTGTCAGCTGATGGCGATGTTCTGGTACCGCTAGATGAAACTTCCTTGCAAGGCCTTGCGCAAGGACTGCGCGACGAAAATGTGAAGGCCGTGGCCATCGGTTTTCTCCATGCCTATGCCCACGACAACCATGAGCGCCGGGTGCGCGAAGTTCTGGCTGCCGCTCTGCCTAAAGACGTGACCATCTGCATTTCCAGCGAAGTGGCCCCCGAAATCCGTGAATTTGAACGCTTTTCCACTGTTGTCGCCAACGCCTACGTGCGCCCGCTCATGGCGGGCTATCTGCACCGGCTGCGCGACCAGTTGAAAGAGATGAGCATGAGCTGCCCGCTTTTTCTCATGATGTCCGGCGGCGGCCTCACCAATCTCGAAACGGCTGCGCGCTTTCCCATTCGACTGGTTGAATCAGGCCCGGCAGGTGGTGCTATTTTGGCAAGCGAAATTGCAGCGGAATGTGCGCTTCCCGAAGTCGTCTCCTTCGACATGGGTGGCACCACGGCCAAGATTTGCCTGCTCACCAATGGTGAGCCCGAACGCGCCCGCAAATTTGAAATCGCCCGCGCCTACCGCGACATGAAAGGTTCCGGCATTCCAGTGCGCGTTCCTGTGATTGAAATGGTGGAGATCGGTGCAGGCGGTGGCTCCATCGCCCGCGTCGACAAATTGAACCGCATCACCGTGGGGCCGGACAGTGCCGGCTCGACCCCAGGCCCCGTATGCTATGGCAGGGGCGGCACCGAACCCGCCGTGACCGATGCCAATCTGGCTCTGGGAAAAATCGACCCTGCCTATTTTGCCGGCGGAAAAATCAAGCTCGACGAAGCAGGCGCCAAGACTGCGTTGCAGATAGCCATCGGCAGTCCGCTGGGGCTGAAGGATTTCTGGTCGGCGGCAGGCGTGACCGAGATCGTTGAAGAAAACATGGCCAATGCGGCGCGCGTCCACGCCATTGAGCGCGGCCGCGATATCGCCGCCTGCACCATGATTGCCTTCGGTGGCGGCGCTCCGCTTCACGCCTGCAGGCTTGCTGAAAAGGTCGGCGTGAAATCCATTATCGTGCCGAAAGGCGCTGGCGTTGGTTCGGCCATTGGTTTCCTGCGCGCGCCCATCGCCTATGAAGTGACGCGGAGTGCGGCGGTCTCGTTGGACACATTCAATGCGAAATCCGTGAATAAGCTGTTGCAGCACATGACGACCGATGCCCGCGCCGTAGTGGAACCTGCGCTTGGTGGAGCAAAAGCAACGGTGCAGATCATTGCCGATTGCAGATATGTCGGCCAAGGTCATGAAATCCGAATTTCCGTCCCGCTAAAAACATTGGCGGATGCCGACGGTAAAAAGCTGAAGGCAGCTTTTGAAAAGCAATATGAACAGGTCTATGGCCTGCGCATTCCAAACCAGGAAGCCGAAGCAATTACGTGGTCAGTCACAGTTTCATCGGTTGCCAAGAAACCAAAGCGGGCAATGAATACTTCAAGCAAATCCACTCCCAAACCAAGAAGCAAGCGGCTAATCTATGATCCCGCCCTCGGCAAGCAAGTGATGGCGCCCGTCTACTGGCGCTTCGACATGAAGCCCGGTGCAGCCTTGAAAGGCCCTGCAATTATCGCAGAGGATGAAACTTCAACGATTGTCGGCGCGAACTTCAAGGCGAAGATCAACAGCCTCGGCTATATCATTCTAGAGAGCCTTAAATGACAACAAACTCCACAACCCTCATGCTGAGGTGCGAGCTCCGCAAACGCGGAGCGAGCTTCGAAGCATTGGCCACAGATTCAATTGGTGAACACCCTTCGAGGTCCGGCTGCGCCGGACACCTCAGGGTGAGGAGTGAAAACATATGAACAAATCCGCGCTTGAAGCCATCCGCACCCAGGTCATGTGGAACCGCCTGATTGCAGTAGTTGAAGAACAGGCGCAATCGCTTTTGCGTTCGGCCTTCGGCACCATTACCCGCGAGGCAGGCGACCTCTCCGCCGGCGTCTACAACGCCGAAGGCCACATGATCGCCCAGGCCATGACCGGAACCCCGGGCCATGTGAACACCATGGCCACCGCCGTTGGCCATTTCTTCAAGCACTATCCACAATCCACCATGAAGCCCGGCGATGTCTACGTCACCAACGACCCGTGGCTCGGCACCGGCCACCTGTTTGACTATGTGATGATGACGCCGGTTTTCCTCGGCAAAAAGTTGGTCGCGTTCTTCGCCAGCACCTGCCACGTGATTGATGTAGGTGGCGTTGGCATGTCGGCCAAGGCCAATTCTTCCTTCGAGGAAGGAACCCTCATACCCCATTTGAAAATGCGCAAGGAAGGCAAGATCAATGAGGAGCTGCTCGCGGTGATCCTCGCCAATTCGCGCAATCCCGTGGAGGTGCGCGGCGACCTTCTCTCGCTGGTCAGCGCCAATGACACGGGCGCGAGACGCCTCATCGAGATGATGACAGAGTTTAAACTCACAAGTCTAGAGCCGCTTGCCAAACACATTCTCACCACATCGGAAAAAGGCGCACGCGAAGCCATCAAGGTGATGCCCGAAGGCGAATGGTCCTATGAAATGCCACTCGATGGCTATGAGGGGCCGATCACCATCAAATCGAAACTCACCATTAGGAACGGCAAAATAACCATTGATTTCACGGGCTCCTCCGCCGCTTCCATTTTCGGCATCAATTCTCCGCGCACCTATACCCACGCCTATTCCGTCTTCTGCCTTAAGGCCGTGATCGCCCCCCATGTGCCTAACAACATCGGCTCGCTCTCCTGCTTCGATCTCGTCACTGAAGCGGGCACCTGCGTTGACCCCATCAGGCCATCGCCCGTCACCGCGCGCCATGTCATCGGCCAGATGCTGGCAGACGCCGTGTTCGGTTGCCTCGCCCAGGCCCTGCCCGGAAAAGTGCAGGCGGAAAGCGCGGGGTCGATCTGGATCCTCGGATTGAACAGTGCCCATGGTCGCGTGCCCGCCCACGAAACTGAAAAAGCAAAAGAATTCGGCGTTATCAGCATCGCGCTCGGCGGCATCGGCGGCAGGCCCGGCAAGGATGGCCTGGCGACAACCGCTTTCCCCTCAGGCATCGGCGCCATCCCCATCGAAGTCACCGAAAACCAGTGCCCGTTATATTTCAGGCGCAAGGAATATCTGATGGATAGCGCCGGTGCCGGCGAATGGCGCGGCGGCCTTTCGCAGGCCATCGAAATCGCCAACCGCGAAAAAGCCCCCTTCACCATTTCCGCCGCAACCTTTGACCGCATCAGGAACCCGGCATTGGGAAGGGACGGCGGCGGCTCCGGCGTAAAAGGCGTGGCGCGCCTGGGGAGCGGCAAGGCCCTTCCCGACAAGGGCATCCATGTCGTACCCACAGGCGACAGCCTCGTCGTCGAACTCCCCGGCGGCGGCGGCTTCGGCGATCCCCGAAAGCGTTCGAAGGCCCTCGTCGAGGCCGATGTAAGAGCTAGAGTGGTGAGCGCGGATTCGGCAAAAAAAGATTATCATTTTGGCGGTAATGATCTCACTTAGTGCTCTTGCAGCGTTTCGAGATAATCGATCAGGCCCGTGATGCGGCGCTGAACCGTGCCCTCGTCGCCTTCGGCGCCGCCCAGGTCTTCCTCGGCTTCCATCTTGAACCAAATTCCCCACACCGGCATTTCACGGTCGCCATGGTTTTTCAAGGCCTCGCGCCCGTCAATGATCGCCTGTAGCCGCTCTCTTGGAAACACCCCGCCATTGCGTTCCGCAAGCTTTGTGAGATCGGGGGGAGAGCCACTCAGGCCAAAAGCCTTCGGACCATCACCCCGCCCGCCCTCGCCGTGGCAGTTCGCACAATAAAGACCAAAGGCGTGTTCGGCCGTGCCGCCCACACCTGTTCCCGCGTCCTGATCCTGGCCGGCACTTTGCGATGACCAGACAATTGCCAGGCTCATCGCCAACGCCGCAGTGCCGATCAATAGTGATGTTTCCCGAAGGCGCGCCATGAACCTGCCTCCTAATGCTGCTGAATTGATTCCAGATAGGTGACGAGCGCATCAATCCGCTCACGGACGATTTTTTCGGCCTTCGCGTCTCCTCCGTCGGCATCCGCTTCAAACTTGAACCAGTCACCCCAGACCGGCATGTCCCGTTCACCATGAACGCTCACCTGGGCGCGACCGTCGATCACCTCGATGGCACGCTGGCGCGGGAATATCCCGCCGTTCTTAAGGCTCATCTGCGTCAGGTTCGCAGCGGTGAGCGTCAGGAATTCGGCCACCGTTCCATCACCTATGCCGCTCACGCCGTGGTAGGCCGAACAATAGGTCATGAAATCCCCACGCCCCAGGTCTGCAGGAATCGGCGCCGTGGAATTGGCCAGAGCCTCGGGGCCACCAGCGAGAAATAAAGCCACAGCCACGCCTGTCATCGACCGTTTGAACATCATGAATCACTCCAATTTGGCGCAAGCTTCGCAAGCCCGCACTGGAGTGTCTTTGATCTCGGTCAATATGCTGGGTGGCTAACGCGCTCTTTCACACCCCAACCTTCACACCCGCGTCGTCCTGCGTCATTTCAATCCCTGAAAGTTCCTCGCCGTGAAGTGCCGCTTCAAGGGTGCGGAGACGCTTGTAGATTGACAGGAGCTCCACAATCGTTGTCCATGAATTGACGAGGTATTGAAATGATGAGCGCACCTGGGCGAAGGCATTGAGTATCTGGTTCATGGCACCGAGTGTTATTTTCCCGGCAACGATTGTGGGCGCCAATACGATGTAGGGAAAAATGTTGTCGGTCTGCAGGTAGAGAATCCGCCCGATATTGAAATACATGTAGTTGAAATAGAGCCGGAAGTAATTCTTGCGCACCGCCGCAAAGAGTTCTGCCACAGTTTGGGGCTGGGCCCGCCTCTCGTCATCCTCGGCGAATACCAGTTCCTTGCGGTAGGCCGCCTCGACGCGCTGGTTGCGAAACTGCAGGCCCGGCAGCCTGATTCCTATGAGCGCCAAAAAACCCGTGCCAAAGAGCGACCAGACAATGGCTATGACCACCAGGGCATTGGGGATTTGGCCGATGACCGGAAGTTCAGTGACATTGGACGAGAGCTGCATGAGCACTGGCAGGAAGGCTATGAGCGTCATAACGGAATCAATGAGATTGACGCCCAGCCCCTCCATGGTGCTCGAAAACCGCAGGGTGTCGTCCTGCACGCGCGGCGACGCGCCTTCGACGAAACGGAGCCTGGACCAGTTGGCCATGTAATAATCATTCATCGCGGTGCGCCAGCGGAAGATGTAGTGGCTCACAAAAAACCGCGTCAGCACACCGACAACAACGGCAACCATGGCAATTCCTGCAAAGGTCGCAAGCTGGGCATAGAATTGCCCGATTGTCACCTGTCCCGGCTTCGAGAGGGCTGCCTGGATCATGTCATAGAACGGCCCATACCAGGCGTTGATGGCAACACTCACCTGCACCTGGAAATAGGTGGTGAAAATGATAAGGGCCGAACCGAGGATCGACCACAGCATCCACTTGTGAGGCGCGTAGAACGCCCAGAAACCGGCGAACAACCCAACCGCCACCGTAAAATAGATGTAAAACCAGATGAAAGGGCGCGACAGGAATACAAATACGCTTGCCCCATTGGTGGGATCGGCGGGCGCTGGCAACAAGCCAAGCGCCGTGCGCATGCTGTCTCCCGCATAATACCAGAGCAGGATTGCCAAGAGTGTCCACAGCGCCGTTGACCAGAAGAAAAGCTTCGGAGTTGGGAAAAAGGAAACGAACATGGGGGCGGACCTTTCTGCGCTGGATGAACCAAGACTGGATTACCGCAATTCTGGATTCGCCGCGACTGAACAATTTGTGTCCTCGCCCGTGAAACGAGAGAGGACAGGGGGCCCATTGTGGAACGCAATGGGAAAGGTGAGAGCACTTTATCAACCAAGCGCCCTCATCTCCCCGTTGCTGTCGCAACTGGTCCCCTCTTCTCCCGCTGCGCAGGAGAAGACAACGCCACTGCTGGATGCCAAAAAGTTGAATTGTGCCACCAGTGCTCACACTTTAACCTTCACACCAAGGCGGAAAGCAAAAGGAGAAAATCATGGGAAAGTTACATGCTCTAGCGATCTTCGTTCCGGTCGCGCTCACATTGTCGACGGCACCCTCAGCCTTCGCTCAAGACACAAAACTGAGTTTCTTCGTTACCAGTGCTGGCCCCGGAAAAGGCGCTGATCTTGGTGGTCTCGAAGGAGCCGACAAGCATTGCCAGACACTGGCCGAAGCAGTTGGGTCCACCGGGCAAACCTGGCGTGCTTATCTCTCGACACAAGGCGACGGCGCTGTAAACGCCAAGGACCGCATTGGTGCGGGCCCATGGGCCAACGCCAAGGGCGAGGTGATCGCCAAGGATGTGGCCGAGTTGCACAACGGCAATAATCTCAACAAGAATACAGCGCTCAGTGAGAAAGGCGAATTGGTCAACGGCCGTGGTGACAAGCCCAACATGCACGACATCTTGACCGGTTCACAGGCGGACGGCACAGCCTTCGCGGCAGGCGAAGACCGCACCTGTGGCAATTGGACCCTGAGTGGTGCAGAAGGGACCGTGATGGTGGGCCATCACGACCGCATGGGACTTGATGACTCAGGCCCCGCCAAGTCATGGAATACATCGCACTCTTCGCGCGGCGGCTGCAGCCAGGATGCCCTCAAGGGCACCGGTGGCAACGGACTGTTCTATTGCTTCGCAGGGAACTGAACGTAATATGCGGGACCGGAGGCTACTCTGGTCCCGCCCCAAACACCCTGTTAAATTCTCCATCTCCCATCTTGCAACGCCTGCAATTCCCGTTACAGTGGGGAATAATAGTTTCCGTGCATGAAACATCGAGGGGAGAGTTAGATGGCCTTGAGTTGGAGATTTTCGGTTCTGGGGGACCGCCA
>CAZHCO010000070.1:0-1238 GCA_964530965.1 uncultured Aestuariivirga sp.
GGACTTAAACGTGACCATCGTGCCACGGCGCTTGGTTTTACCCGTCATCTTGAGCGGGGCTGTCGCCTTCCCGCGCTCGTAGCGCTGCTCGAACACCTGCCCGTCCTGCCAAATCTCCAGCTCGAGCCATTCAGACAGCGCGTTGACCACCGAGATTCCGACGCCGTGGAGCCCGCCGGACACCGTATAGGCGCCCTGTTCGAACTTGCCACCCGCGTGCAAGACCGTCAGCGCCACTTCGGCGGCAGACTTCTTTTGTATGGAATGCATCCCGGTAGGAATGCCGCGGCCGTTGTCCACGACCGTGACGCTGTCGTCGATGTGTATCGTCACTTCGATGGTCTCGCCGAATCCCGCCATATGCTCATCGACGCTGTTGTCGACGACTTCATAGACGAGGTGATGGAGGCCGTCCACGCCGGTGCTGCCGATATACATAGCCGGCCGCTTCCGCACGGCGTCCAGGCCTTCCAATACTTTGATTTGATCCGCGCCGTAGCTGTCGGATTTTGGCGTGGTCTCGGTGTCGTTACTGGCCATCGGTCTCCTGCTCCGAAAACGTCATTGGTCAACAGTCATTGTCATTTGACCAGTGACCATTGACTTGTAACTCTCAAATCTTGATCGGCATGACCACGCATTTGAACCCGGGACTATCTGACTCCTGGATCAAACAGGGGCTCAGCGGGTTATCCATTTGCAGAGAGATCGTTTCTCCGTCCATCACCCCGAGGACATCTAACAAGTAGCGGGCGTTGAACCCTGTGTTCAAGGCCTCTCCCTCATACTGTGCCGCAAGTTCTTCGGTCGCTTCTCCAAAATCAGGATTGCTGGAGAATAGCGTCATCTGTCCGGAGCCAAACGACACCTTTACCGCGCTCGCCTTATCACGGGACAGCACGGAGACACGCCGCAGCGCACTTTCAAGCTCGCCGCGATTGACCCCGATTTTCCCGCCGCTCTCTTTCGGAATCACTTGCTGATAATTCGGGTAGTTCCCTTCCATGAGCCGCGAGGTCAGCAGCAGCCCGCTCTTCCGGAAAATCATGAGATTTTTGGTAAACCCGATCAGAGGCTCGCCCTCGCCGCCTTCTTCCAGAAGACGCTGCATCTCATGCGCCGCTTTCTTCGGAATGATGGCTTTGATCTCTTGCGGAGCCCCTTTGGCGCCGGCCTTTCCGACGTCCTGCTCAGCAACCGCTAACCGATGTCCATCGGTGCCGACCAGCCGCAAGATC
>CAZHCO010000071.1:0-39270 GCA_964530965.1 uncultured Aestuariivirga sp.
TATGGGCTGCGGCAACATCTCGACCACCTATTTCAAGCTTTCTCCCCTGTTCAAGGGCATTGAGATTGTGGCCTGCGCCGACCTAAATCCTGAAATTGCAAAAACACGGGCCCAAGAGTATGGCGTTCCGGCCATGAAGCCCGCGGAATTGCTGGCCAGCAAGGATATTGATCTCGTCCTGAACCTCACGGTGCCGGATGCGCATTTTGGTGTTTCACTTGCAGGGGTGAAGGCCGGCAAGCATGTCTATTCGGAAAAACCTCTAGTGCTATCCATGAAGGATGGCATGGCGCTTAAGAAAGCCGCGGATGCAAAAAACGTTCGTGTCGGCTGCGCACCCGATACGTTTCTGGGCGGTGCCCACCAGCGGGCGCGCAAGGCCATCGATGATGGCGAGCTTGGCAAGATCACCTCGGGCACGGCCATTGTCATGAGCCATGGCATGGAGCACTGGCATCCCAATCCTGATTTTTTCTTCAAACCGGGAGGCGGACCCGTTCTTGATCTGGGCCCATACTACATTGCCAATCTAATCAATCTCATTGGTCCGGTGAAGCGGGTGGCGGCGCTCACCTCAATGGCGGAGAAATCCCGTACGATTTCGAGTCAACCCCGTGCCGGGCAAAAAATCTCGGTGAAAACCCCAACGAACATCCAGGCCCTTCTGGAGTTTGCCAATGGCGCCACGGTTACCCTTATCGCCAGCTGGGACGTATGGGCCCATCGCCACAGCAATATGGAATTGTTTGGCACGGAGGGTTCGCTCTATGTGCCGGATCCGAATTTCTTTGGCGGCGAAGTTCTTGCCACCAAACGTGGTGGGGTAGCTGAAGCCCTTTCGACCTGGAACCATCCTTTCGGCATTCCCAACCAGGACAACCGCGGTCCAGTTGCCAATTACCGGGCAGCAGGATTGGCTGACATGGCCGCCGCCATAAAGGGCAAGCGCGATACGCGTTGCTCGCTTGACCGCACCTTGCATGGCGTTGAGGTTATGACGTCTATCCTTGCATCCGGAGAATCCGGCAAGTTCATCACTCTCAAAACAACCTGCACGCGGCCAAAAGCACTTGGACCAGAAGAGGCGCGGGCACTTCTTCGATGGGCGGGTCGATGAAATATAATCGCTGCGGGAAGAGTGGTTTGCTGCTTCCCGCAGTGTCTTTGGGGCTGTGGCACAACTTTGGCGACGACGCGGAGCATGGTTTAAAACGTGCCCTGTGCAGAACCGCCTTTGACCTTGGCATCACCCATTTTGATCTGGCGAACAATTATGGTCCACCGCCGGGTTCTGCCGAGATCGCATTCGGAAAAATCCTGCGCGAGGACTTTGCGGCGCACCGCGATGAAATGATCATTTCCAGCAAGGCCGGCTACTACATGTGGCCGGGGCCTTATGGCGAATGGGGCAGCCGCAAATATCTGCTCGCCAGCCTCGATCAGAGCCTGAAGCGCCTGGGCCTCGGCTATGTGGATATTTTCTATTCCCATCGTTTTGATCCCAACACGCCGCTCGAAGAGACCATGGGTGCTCTCGACCAGGCGGTGCGCAGTGGCCGCGCGCTTTATGCGGGTATTTCAAATTATGATGCGGCGTCTACGCGGGCGGCGGCAAAAATTCTGCGCGCCATTGGAACGCCGTGCCTCATTCATCAGCCCAAGATTTCGTTGCTGGATCAAACGCCGGTTTCATCCGGCACTGTCGAAGCATGCGTGGATGAGGGTATGGGCTGTATTGCCTTTTCAGCCCTTGCACAGGGTATGCTCACCAGTAAGTACCTCAAGGGCATTCCTGAAGGCAGCAGAGCCACGAAAAGCCAATTCCTGAAACCGGACGCAATCAGCAAGGGGCTTGTTGCACAGCTTACCCGTCTCAATGGCCTTGCGCAGACACGCGGACAAACACTGGCGCAAATGGCAATTTCATGGGTGCTTCACAACAAAGGCGTGACCTCCGCCCTGGTTGGGGCTAGCAAGCCGGAACAGATCACCGATTGTGTCGGAGCGCTAGAAAACCAGAACTTTTCGCCGGATGAGCTTGCGCAAATCCAGGATATCCTGTCTCACCAGCAACAGTAGCCACCGTCCGCCAATACAATCGATCCCGTCATCAGGCTTGCGGCGTCGGACGCCAGAAAATGCACAACCGAAGCGATTTCATCGGGCTGGCCGACGCGTCCCATTGGCGTCATTTCAAGCCAGGTTTTGTACATCTCCGGAGATTCCTTGATGCCAAAGGCCGTCAGTGGTGTTTCTATATAAGTGGGCGCCACGGCATTCACGCGCACGCCGCGTGCGCCCCATTCCGCCGCAAGTGAGCGGGTGAGATGATGCACGGCGGCTTTCGATGCATTGTAGAAGGATTGCGGCTGCGGCTTGTTCACAATGAAGCCCGACATGGAGCCGATATTCACGATTGAGCCCTTGCCCTGCTTGAGCATTGCGCCACCAAAGGCACGGCAACACCAGAACAGGCCATCAACATTCACATCCATATGATGGCGCCAATGGTCATCACTGGTGTCTTCAGCGCGCACATCACTCTTTGCTACGCCAGCATTGTTCACCAGAATGTCAACACGGCCATGAGTCTTGATGATGTCGGCGCATACGGCGTCTACTTCTTTCGATTTTGTCACGTCAAGCTTTATGCCATGGGCGTCGATCTTCAGTTTGCGCAGCTCGGCCACGGTTGCGGCTATCCGCTCTGGCATGAAGTCAGCGACAATGACTTTTGCTCCAGCCTCACCAAGTGCTCTTGCGCAAGCTGCACCAATCCCCTGCCCCGCGCCGGTGACTACGGCGACCTGCCCATTGAGTTTCAATTTTTCCAGATACATTTTTCTTTCCTCAATTCATCCACTGTCCGCCGTCAACATTGTATGTCTGGGCGACGATATAGTTGCTTTCTTCCGATGCCAGAAAAGTCGCCATGCCGACGAGATCTTCCGCTGTGCCCATGCGTCCGTATGGAACGCCTGCGGCCACCTGTTTCTTCTTTTCGCCAATGGCCAAGTTCTCGTATTTGGCGAACAATGCATCCACGCCAGCCCAATGCTCGCCATCGACAACGCCGGGGGCAATGGCATTCACATTGATGCCATGCCTGATGAGATCAAGACCGGCCGATTGCGTGAAACTGATGACTGCGGCCTTGGTGGCACAGTAAACAGCGACCAATGCCTCGCCACGACGGCCGGCCTGGCTGGCCATGTTAATGATCTTGCCCTTGCGCTTGTTTCTGATCATGGATCGGGCAACCGCTTGCGTGGTAAAAATTAGGCCCGCCACATTGATGGAAAACAGGCGATCATAGCTTGCGTGGGTAATTTCAACGATGGGCGACATATCAAACAAGGCGGCATTGTTCACCAGGATATCAATGCTACCGCAGCGTCTTTCAATTTCGGCAACTGCACTGTCGATTGAAGCTTGATCGGTCACATCCAAGCGAATGGCGAAGGCTGCGGGACCAATAGCTTTTGCGGTTTGCTCGGCGCGCGCCATGTCAATATCGCCAATGGCAACGGTTGCACCTTCTCGCACGTAGGCTCCGGCAAAGGCTGCACCAATGCCACGCGCCGCGCCAGTGATGATGGCAACTTTGCCCTTCAACCTCATTTGCGGATGGCCTTTCCATCCTTGTCAAAGCGATGAATGCGGCTGGGCTCCGGTGTCAAAAAGATTTTTGCATCTGCAATTGCGTCGTATTCGCCTTCGGCACGCACCGTCATCATGCCGCACGGACCCGCATCGACATGGAGGAACGTGTCAGCGCCCAAATGCTCGGCAAGCCTGATTTTTGCCGTCCACGTGCCGGCTTTCTCGGAGATTGCGAGATGCTCGGGGCGGATGCCGATTGTCGTGGCGTCAAATTTTTTCGCTTCGCTGCCCTGGATCAAATTCATTTTGGGCGAGCCGATAAAGCCAGCCACAAACAACGAGTCCGGCCTGTTGTAGAGTTCAAGTGGAGAGCCCACCTGCTCGATAACGCCCCGGTTCAAAACGACGATACGGTCCGCCATGGTCATGGCTTCCACCTGGTCATGGGTCACGTAAATCATGGTGGCACCCAGGTCCTTGTGCATCTGCATGATTTCGAGGCGCATGTTGACGCGCAAGGCCGCGTCAAGGTTGGAGAGCGGCTCGTCAAACAGGAAGCCTTCAGGGTTGCGCACAATGGCGCGGCCGATGGCAACGCGCTGGCGCTGGCCACCGGACAATTGGCGTGGCTTGCGGTCGAGATATTCGGTGAGATTGAGCGTGGCAGCGGCCTTTGCTACCTTGGCCTCAATTTCACTCTTCGGCAGGCCAGCCATCTTCAGGCCGAAGGAAATGTTGCCCCGCACACTCATGTGCGGATAGAGCGCATAGGACTGGAACACCATGGAGAGGCCGCGCTTTGACGGGGCTTCATTCGTCATGTCCTTGCCATCAATGTGAATGGCACCTGACGTGAGGTCTTCGAGACCCGCGATCATGCGGAGCAGCGTGGACTTGCCACAGCCCGAGGGGCCAACGAAAACCACGAACTCGCCGTCCGTGATGTCGAGATCGGCACCCGGAATGATGACGGCATCGCCAAAGGCCTTGCGTGCTTTGATAAGAGAAATCGTGCCCATTTTATTTCACCGCTCCGAATGTAAGACCGCGAACAAGTTGTTTTTGCGCAAACCAGCCCAACACCAAAATGGGCGCAATGGCCATGGTGGAAGCCGCCGAGAGTTTTGCCCAGAACAGGCCCTCGGGGCTTGAATATGAGGCAATGAACTGGGTGAGAGGGGCTGCATCCTTTGTCGTCAGGGCCAAGGTCCAGAAGGCTTCGTTCCAGGCGAGAATGATGTTGAGCAGCAGGGTTGAGGCAATACCGGGGATGGCCATGGGAGTGAGAACATAGAGCAGCTCCTTGCCCAGAGAAGCGCCATCCATGCGCGAGGCTTCGAGAATCTCACCGGGGATTTCTTTGAAATAGGTGTAGAGCATCCAGATGATGATCGGGAGATTGAGCAGCATCAGAACGGTGATGATGCCGCCGCGGGTATCAAGCAGGCCGAGATCGCGGAAGATCAGGTAGATCGGAATGAGGGCGCCGACCGGCGGCATCATCTTGGTGGAAAGCATCCACATCAGAAGGTCCTTGGTGCGCTTACCCGGGGCAAAGGCCATGGCCCAGGCAGAGGGAATGGCAATGACCAATGCGAACAAAGTCGATCCAAGAGCCAGAACAACCGAATTCCATGCGAACTGAACATAGTTCGAGCGGCTTTGCACAACGGAATAGGCCTCAGTCGTCCAGCCTGTCGAGAAAAAGCTGGAGATGTTGATGGCGTCTCCCTCAGTCTTGAAGCTGGTGAGCACCGTCCAGAGGATGGGGAAGAACACCATAAGCCCCACCACCCAAGCCAGAACCGTGACTAAAATTTTGCGCTGCTTTGTTTCTCTGCGTGCCATGTCATGCGTCCAGGTTCTTACCAATCATCCGCATCAGGAAGAAGGCAACGATGTTGGCGAGGATTACCGCGACGATGCCGCCTGCCGAAGCACCGCCGATATCATTGGCAATAAGTCCATATTGATAGACAAGGAAAGGCAAGTTACCGGCGGGGCCGGCTGTGCCAGTTACGTAGATTTCAGCAAAGACGTTCAGCAGGAAAATTGTTTCAATCAGGACGACAACTGTCATCGGGCGGATCAGATGCGGCAGCACGATGTACCAGAAGTAGGAGAGCGGCGGCGTGCCGTCCATTTCGGCGGCTTCCTTCTGCTCTTCATCAAGCGACTGAAGCGAAGTGAGCAGAATCAATGTGGCAAAGGGCACCCATTGCCAGGCCACCATAATGACCACCGCCGCGAAGGGATGGTGGGTAAACCAATCAATCGGCTGCAGCCCCAGTGATTTCGAGATAAATGCGAAGAAGCCTGAAACAGGATCCATCAACATATTCTGCCACACCAGCGCGCTGACGGTGGGCATGACGAGGAAGGGTGCAATCATCATGATGCGCACGAATCCGCGGCCATAGAAGGCCTGGTCGAGCAGCAGGGCGAGCAGTGTTCCGCCCACCACGCTGATGGCCAGCACCCAGCCAACAAGCTTGAGCGAATTTCCCATGGCCTTGAAGAAGGCGGGGTCGGTCAGGAAATATGAATAGTTGGTGAAGCCGGCGAGGCAACGGTTCTCGGTATCGAGCAAAGCGCCCGGCGTGAGAAGCGAACAGATCGGATTGGGATCAAGCAGGTTGTAACGCAGGAATGAAAAATAGATGGTCATCGCCAGCGGCACAATCATCCACATGAACAATGCGAAAACTGAAGGTGATACGGCTAGTTTTCCGAGTGCGCGCGTTTGCTGCGTGGCCATGCTCATCACCCACTACTTGAAAGAATTCAGGCTCCGGAAATGACTGCCCGGCAATCTACACCGGGCAGCCAAGTTTCCATGGGAGGAATGTTACTTGATGTAACCTGCTTTTGTCATTTCACGGGTAGCGGCTGTTTGCGCTTCAGCAAGAGCCTCATCCGCTGTCTTTTCGCCAGCAAGAGCCGCCGAGAAGATTTGGCCAACTGTCGTGGCGATGCCTGCGAACTCAGGAATAGCCACGAACTGCACGCCAACGTAGGGAACCGGCTTCACAGTCGGATTCGTCGGGTCGGCGGAGTTGATCGAGTCCAAGGTCATTTTGGCAAATGGAACCTTGGCATATTCGGCGTTCGCGTAGAGCGATGTACGCGTGCCGGGAGGGACGTTGGCCCAGCCTTCTTTCGAGGCTACGAGTTCCGTGTAGTGCTTGCTGGTTGCCCAGGAGACAAATTTCTGGGCAGCGTCGTTCTTCTGCGTGCCAGCTGGAATTGCGAGCGACCAGGCCCATAGCCAGTTGCCGCGCTTGCCGAGGCCGTTGTCTGGGGCGAGCGCGAAGCCCACCTTGTCAGCAACCGTCGACTCCTTGCCGGTCACAAAGGAAGCAGCAACCGTGGCGTCAATCCACATGCCGCATTTTCCGGAGTTGAACAGCGCCAGGTTTTCGTTGAAGCCGTTGGACGACGCGCCTGGGGGACCAGCATCAGCCATCAGGCTGAGATAGTAATCCAATGTCGCTTTCCATTCCGGCTGATCAAACTGGGGCTTCCAGTTTTCGTCAAACCAGCGGGCACCGAACGAGTTTGACGTGGCCGTCAGGAAGGCCATGTTTTCACCCCAGCCGGCCTTGCCACGCAGGCAAACGCCGTAGGTCTCCGCGGCCTTGTCAGTCATGGCGCGCGCAGCCTGGCCAATGAATTCCCAGGTTGGCGCATCAGGCATCTTGAGCCCCGCCTTGTCCATCAAGTCAGTGCGATACATGACCATGGAGCTTTCGCCGTAGAACGGAGCAGCCATAAGC
This sequence comes from uncultured Aestuariivirga sp., assembly GCA_964530965.1. Taxonomy (GTDB): domain Bacteria; phylum Pseudomonadota; class Alphaproteobacteria; order Rhizobiales; family Aestuariivirgaceae; genus Aestuariivirga. The sequence goes on from CAZHCO010000071.1 coordinate 7,380, forward strand.
TTGCCGTCAACGGTGAGGCCGCCAGCGATTGCCGGCAGAAGGTCTGCCGGGTCATCAACTTCCGTCAATGGAACGAGCCAGCCCTTCTTGCCCCAGATCGGAACTTCATAGGTGCCGATGGTCAAGACGTCGAACTGGCCGCCCTTGGCGGCGATATCGGTTGTTACTTTTTCACGCAGCACATTTTCTTCGAGGGTGACCCATTCCAGCGAAATGTCCGGATTGGCCTTCGTGAAGTCATCGGTCAGACCCTGCATTTTGATCATGTCGCCGTTGTTCACGGTGGCGATGGTGAGTTTGGTTTCGGCAATGGCAGTCGATGCCAAAGCAGCAAACATGAAAGCGCCAAAGACGCCTGTAAAGACGGGTTTCATTGTATTCCTCCCAAATGCGATTGTTGAGCTTTTGCCAACTAAGCGAGCATATACTCATTCCTAAATCGCTCGGGAGTCAATAGATATTCGTTGCCGCAATGCACTAGTGCAACGCAACACTCAATCTAACATACTGATATAGTTTAATTAAACTCTTTTAGGCTTTTGCATTTTATTTAAGCAAAAGCTCAGCCATCTTCTCGTTGGTGATCAGGCCATTGATCAATTTGCCAATTAGCGCCCCTTTAACGGCGCGCAAGCGGGGTGGCGCCATGGCAACGCCGATGACCCTTCTTTTGGCGGGTTGGTCAAGGGGGGCGCTTACGACCCGGTCATTGGTCAGGCCTTCGATGAGCTGCCCTTCGGAGTCGTAGGCCCAGCCTATGATCTCGCCCACCGCCCCAGCTTTCACAAGGGCGCGCATTTCTTCCGGTTTCACGAAGCCATCTCGAATAAGGGCTGCATCATCGCCCATGGTGCCAACGCCAACAAATGTTACATCGGCCTGACGACCCAGTTCAATGACGTTGCCCACCGGTTTTTGTGCCAGCAGGAGCGCCTTGTCCTGAACGGTTGTTGCGATAACCGGAAGCGGCATCGGGTAATGGGGCGCCTTCACCGTATCGGCCACTCGGCTCACCACATCATAAAGCGTTGCCGATCCGTCAGAGGCGATGTTGCCAACGAGAGAAACAATCTTGTGTTGCGGACAGTCCATCGGCGTTAACTGATCCACCATGGCGCGCAGCATGCGGCCTGTTCCCATGGCAACGATGACAGGGTGGGGCGAAGCAATATAACGCTCAAGTTCTGCGGCTGCTGCCTGGGCTACACCGAGTGAAATTGAATCCGACTCCGGATCGCTGGGCACGACTTCGCAGAAATCAATTCCGTACTGTTGTTTCAGGCGTTCAGAAAGTGCCAGGCAATTGGCAATGGGGTGATCAAGGCGCACTTTGATGAGCTTTTCACTGATCGAAAGAGATACCAGCCGTTGCGCAGTTTGCCGCGAAACGCCGAGTTTTCGTGCAATCTCGTCCTGGGTGTTGCCGGCGATGTAATAGAGCCATCCTGCTCGGGCGGCCTCATCAAGGCGGGTGTTTTCCTGTTCTATGTTTCGCACCATGATGGCGGCAATTTCCCCCGGGTTAACCGCAGCTCGGGTGCTGCAACGAAAAATCTATCCATACGATCAAAAACCCGATCCACCAAATGTTCTGTGCCCTGATGGTTATAGCCGTGTTGAAAGTGGCAGCCGCCGGCAAATTGCCAAACGATCATTCCCGCCGCACTTGCCGCCTCAATTCCACTGGCGCTGTCTTCAACTGCAAGGCACTGATCGGGCGGAACGCCCATCATTGCGGCGGCGTGCAAAAAGATATCTGGCGCAGGTTTTCCATGGGTTACCATTGCTGCCGTAAACACATTGCCGTTAACCTTTTTGGCCAGATCGGTAACCTCCAATGAACGGGAGACGCGGAGCGGGCTGCTGCCGGTTGCCACGCAGAATGGAACGGCAAGGTTGTCGAGCACATCGACCACGCCAGGCATGGGCTTGAGATCGGCGCCGAACCTTCGCAGCAAATTTGCCCGGTAGTCCGTTTCAAACGACTCTTGAACTCCGATGCCGTGCAGTTTTGCAAATTTCGCGGCAACTGAGGAAAAGCTGTGGCCCAGAAAATGCTCGAAGACAAAGGGCAGGTCGATGGCGACGCCGATTTCGGCAAAGGTTTCCACCAGTACCTGGGCGCTAAGATACTCGCTGTCGACGAGCACGCCGTCACAATCAAAAATGACGAGGGAAATCTTGCGCAAATGTGATCCAGCCAAGTGACGGTTGCAATGAAAAATATGAACGTATAACAGAGGCCCCATGCAGTCCACCCTCCACTATCTCGAAAAACTCATCGCCTTTCCAACCGTCAGCCGCGACAGCAATCTGGAACTGATTGACTTTGTTGCGCGCGAACTGAATGCGTTGGGGATAGCGTCAACCCTGACCCACAATGAGGATGGCAAGAAAGCCAATCTCTGGGCCACCGTCGGACCTTCCGATAAGCAGGGCATTGCGCTTTCCGGGCACACCGATGTGGTGCCAGTTGAGGGACAGAACTGGAGCAGCGATCCCTTCAGGCTTGCGCCACGCGGCGGAAATCTTTATGGCCGCGGCAGCGCCGATATGAAGGGATTTATCGCCGCCTGTCTGCATCTCGCGCATGGTGCTGTGAAACGCGAGCTTCACACTCCCGTTCATTTCGCCTTTTCCTACGATGAAGAAATCGGCTGCATTGGGGTGCGGCGCATGCTGGACATGCTGAAGACCATGCCGGTGCGCCCACGACTTTGCATCGTAGGTGAACCCACCATGTTGCAGGTGGTCACGGCACATAAGGGCAAGTTGGGCTACCGCGTGACGGCCCATGGCCTTGAAGCCCATTCAAGCCTTGCACCTATCGGCGTGAACGCGATTTATATGGCTTGTGATTTGATCGCTGAAATTCGCGCCATCCAGGGCGACATTGAAAAGAATGGCCCGCGCGACGGAGACTATGATGTCGCCTACACCACGCTGCATGTGGGCAAGATGGTGGGCGGCGAAGTGATGAACATCGTTCCCAACCTCGCAAGTTTTGATTTTGAAATTCGCTATCTGCCGGAAGATGATGGCAGGGCGATATTCGCGCGCATTCAAAAGGCGGCGGAAAAAATTGCCGCTGGGTTTCAAAATGTTTTTCCAAAGGCACGTTTTGAATTTTCGACACTGCAAAGCTATCCCGCTCTCAATACTCCGGTTGACAGCGAGGCGGTGAATTTTGTTCGCGCGCTGACAGGCGGCAACTCAACGGGAAAAATCACCTTTGGCACCGAAGGCGGATTGTTCCAGCAGGAACTCGGCATTCCCGCTGTTGTCTGCGGCCCCGGCAATATCGCGGTAGCGCACAAGCCCGATGAATATGTCAGCGAAGAACAGCTCGCACTGTGCGATGCGATGCTGGCAAGACTGTTGGACAGATTATCCAATTAAGATGTCTCGTGCTTTGGCGCTTTGTCTTCTCCCGTGAAACGGGAGAAGAAAGGGGCCCATGGCACGAAGTGGCATGGGATAGATGAGGGCACTTCCACCTCGTTCCCCTCACCTCCCCCATTGCTGCGCAATGGGTCCCCCTCCTCTCCCGCTTCGCGGGCGAGGACGAAATTTTAAGGATCGCCCGGGACGCCGTAGCTGGGGGCGGTGGTGGGGTCGATGGCGCGCTGGAGGTAGGCGCCCATTTGCGGGCGGTAGTCTTCCCATAATTTCCGCAAAAACTTGATGGGGTTTTCATCGTCCCAGTCGACGCGCAGATTGACCAGGGGAAAATCCTGCTGGTGATAGACGATAAGAGCGGCGGAATGAACGGGCCCCTCCTCGCCGCCCGACGCCAGGCCCGCCTCCAGGGACCGCAACAAGCGCTCAGCCAGATGCTCGGCGGCGTTATTGGCGAAGCAATCGGTCATCACCTTGGGCAAATCCGCCAACTTCAGGAGATTTCCAGCCGCCACGCAATTGCGCTGTTCGGATACGGCATGGGTGCCGAGAATATATTTCCCGGACCAACTGGCCGAGTTGCCTTGGGCGTCCACAGCCGTCAGCTGGCGATACTCAATGAAGGGCCTGTCACGGATTATTGAATCAATTGCGTCCTTTGCACTCAATCCTTGAGACATGAGGTCAAGCAGCATTGGCCCAAGGTTCGGATCAGTCACATTCTGGGTGGCCACGGCTCCAACACCAGCGCGGGCATGGGGACAGCGGGCGCCCACGGCTATCGATGAGGTAGTAATGGCGACCCCGAAGGTTCCGGATTTGGCGCAGCGCCCGGCGATGGAAAAGGTCATCGCATCAATCCGGAATGACGGCCGTTACTTCTATTTCCACTACCCATTCGGGCCGCGCCAAGGCGGTAATAACGAGGCCCGTAGAGCAGGGAAACACCCCTTTCAGCCATTTGCCCATCTCGCGGTAGACATCCTGGCGATAACGCACATCGGTGAGATAAACCACGATGCGGCAGATATGATCCATATGGCCGCCCGCCTCCTCCATCAACAGCTTGATATTGGCCATGGTCTTGGCAGTCTGGGCTGTTGCATCTCCCACATGCAACGACTCGCGCGTGTCGAGATCCTGCGACACCTGTCCGCGCACGAACACGGTCGTACCGCGCGCCGCAACGGCCTGGCAGAGATCATTGTCGAGCTTCTGCTCAGGGTAAGTGTCCTTGGTATTGAAGGGACGGATTCGCTTATGTGCTGTCATTGCTTGTTTGATCCTTCGAGGCCGTGTTGAATTACGCGTGTCCTGCCTTGTTTTCCTGGGGCCCTTTATACGCCAAATACCCGCGCTGCGTGGTGATATGGTCCGCCAGATATTTGGCGTCATGCCAGACGCCCCAGATGAAGCTTGATCCCCTGCGTGACAGCCATGGCAATCCAAGGAAATAGATGCCCGGTTCGGATGAAACGCCGCGCTGGTGCTTCGGCTTGCCCTTCGCATCAAACACATCCACCTGCAACCACCCATAATCAGCCGAAAAACCCGTTGCCCAGATTATCGCTGTGATACCGGCGTTCGCCAGATTCAGCTCACGAATGGGACCGGTCATGCACTCTGGGTCTGGCCCGATGATGCGGGCTTCGGGCTCTTCGGCCAAGTCGAGGCCGTTGCGGGCAACAAACGCGTCGGCTTCGTCCAATACCGACAAATAATTCGCATCGCCTTGCTCGACATTGCGCGCGAGATCTGGCGCGAAATGCATCACACCATCCTTGAATCTTTCCGTTCTGCCAACCAGCGTCATCCCCCCTGCGGCTAGATTGCGGAAGTCGACTGTCTTGCCACCATCGGCTCCGCTTACCGCAATTGTGATATGTTCCCTGCCTTCCGCCGGGGCGGCGGCATCCCATTTGCCGAGAACGCCCAGCCACCAGCAAAAGTCACGCCCGCGATACCGGCGCGGAGGTCGGTCGTGCGGTCCAACCGAGAGATAGACGCGCTTGCCCGCTCGCATAAGTTCTTCCGCAATCTGCGCACCTGACGACCCCGCGCCCACCACAAGCACGGCTCCCTCGGGCAGCTGGCCCGGATTGCGGTAGGCGGTGGAATGAATCTGCATGGTCCCGGCACTCTCGGGAACGACAGCGGGAATGATCGGCTTCTGGAAAGCCCCGGTGGCGGCAATTACAAAATTGGCTTCAATCGCACCTTGCGATGTCTCGACGCGGAAGCCGCGACGGTCATCAATCTTCCGCACCGATTTGACCTCGACGCCGCAGCGGATGGGAGCCTTGATCTTTTCGGCATAAGCCACGAAAGAATCCGCGATCTTTTCCTTGGGTACGAAGGCGTCCGGATTGTAGCCAGGAAATTCCAGGCCTGGATAGCAATCGTGCCAGGCGGGACCATTGGCAACGAGAGCATCCCAGCGCTCCGAACGCCAGCGTTCGGCGATCCTGCTCCGTTCAAGAACGAGGTGAGGCACACCGCGTTGGTTCAAGTGGCCGCTCATGGCCAGTCCCGCTTGGCCCGCGCCCACAACGAGCGCTTCGATCTTCTCAACTGACATTTGCGTCTTTCTTCGATTTTCCGTGAAGCTGGTTATTCCGCCGCCTGCTTCCTCGCTCCCCAGATGCGGGGGCTCATCCCACCAGCCTTCTGGGCGAATTTCAAGGTGCTGTTCCAGTCGAAGGTTCGGTAGACGGCAGCGGATTGGGCAAAGGGCGGGGCCTGGGCGAACAACTGGAACGTAAGCCGGTGGCCGGCATAGTCCGAATTCATGAGATCACGGGCCAGAACCAGCAGCTTGCGGCGGTCGTCGGCCAACCATTCGTCGTTGATGGTGTAATACTTGTCCATCCACTTCTTGGTCTCCGGATGCTCGAATACGGCGGCATCGGGGGTAACGCAGATTTGTCCGCCGCAGAGTTCGCGCGCCGTATGCATCATGCGGGGAAGATTGTTGAGGGCATGACAGCGGCCCGACATCAGCAGTGATTGATTTGGCATCAGCAAACCATTGGGGCTTTGTTCGCCCATGACGATTGATGCGGTGAGATGGGCGTTAATGCCTTCGCGCCAGACTGCAAGCTCGGTCAATTTTTCCTGCACGGCTTGCTGCTTGTCGAGGCCCGTTTGCTTGACGTTCCATAGGGCCGCACCGATAATCAGATCAGCATAGGAAAGTGTCCGCTGCACAAAAGGAAAAGCCGAATAGCGATGAAGGGTCTGGCGAATGAAGGCAGCGGCGCGGGTGTGCTGATAGAACAGCACGTCCTCCCAGGGAATCAACACATTGTCGAGAATGACGATGGTATCCACCTCGTCAAACTTGTTCGACAGTGGATAATCGCGCTCGGGCGCGCGACCAGTAAATCCGGTCCGGCAAATGTGCTTCACGCCGGGGGCGTTCATTTTCACAATGCAGCCAACCGCATATTCAGAAAGTTTGGCATCGCCCCAGTTGGCGATGGTTGGTTTCAGAAATGCCTGATTGGCATAGGCCGCGGCCGTTTCATACTTGGCGCCGCGGATGATGATTCCGGCATCGGTTTCCTTGACCACATGGACCAGCATATCCGGGTCCTGCTCCTGCGGCGGTTTTGAGCGGTCGCCTTTGGGGTCGGTGTTGGCTGAAACATGGAAAGGGTCGAGGGCAATCGATTCCTTGATATGGCGCTCGATGTTGGCGGCGAAACGGGGATCAATTTCGTTCAGAATGTCTTTGCCGTCCCAGAGCGACCACATCTCTCCCACGGTTTCATCACCCACGCGGGTCACGATGCCGCCGACATCAAACATCACGGTATCAACGGCGCGGCGTTTCTCGGTCCAATCCTTCTGCTCGCGCGGCAGGCGATTGCCGATGGCGAAGCGCTCGCCCTTCTCTTCATAAGTCATGACATCGCGGTGCGCCGCCTCGTGCTGCATGTCATAGATGCGGGCGCGGATATCAACGACTGGCTTGAACATGGGGTGGCGCGTTACATCCTTTACATGCTCGCCATTGATCCACACCTCGCGTCCGTCACGGAGCGACTCGCGGTATTGTTCGCCGGTTCTGATCATTTTATTCCCTCACAATTCAGAGACACGCCCGAAGGCGCGATTGCAATAGACCAGCGGCTCAGCACTGTTGCGCTTGGCGTTCACCACGCGGCCAATGAATATCCTATGGGAACCCGCATCCTGTGAACACTCAATTTCACATTCAAAACTTGCTGTCGCATCGGTAAGCACCGGCATGCCGGTTGCTCCCTCCTCCCAGCCGTGGCGTTCAAAGTCATAGGGCTTGCCGTCCTTGGGTCGCCCCGCGAAAACTTCGGCTACATCCATGCTGTTAAGGCCCAGAACATTCACGGCAAAACGACCGTTCTTGTCCATGGCGGCCACCGCTGGGTTCTTGCGGTTGACGCAGGCCAGCAGCATGGGCGGTTCGGCGGAAACAGAGGATATGGCGCTGACGGTCAGGCCGAAGCGGCCGGCCAAGCCTTCCGTTGTTACGACCGAAACCCCGGTGGCGGCAGCGCCCATGGCGGCAATGAAGTTGGCTGTCGTTTCCGCGAGATGATCCATGGCCTGCATCGCAATCTCCTGTGCCTGATGGCTTTACATACAAGGGAATCTAGCTTAGGAAAAATAGATAATAGCTCTTAGTAAGATAGATTAAATCTATGTTGCGATTTACCCTGCGCCAGCTGGAACATGCGCTTGCCATTGCCGAGCTTGGTTCGCTTGCCAAGGCGGCCCAGCACTTGGGTGTGGCCCAGCCTTCGCTTTCGGCTTCCCTGCAAAAGCTCGAAGCGCAACTGGGCCTGCAGCTCTTTATCCGCCACCATGCTCAGGGCGTTTCGCCGTCCCCGCAGGGTTTGCGCTTCCTGAATGAAGCCCGAAGTCTTGTTGCGCATGGTACTGATTTTCAAAGAGATTCCACAGTAGCGGGAATGTTGGTGGAAGGTGAACTCACCATTGGCAGTTTTTCCACGATTGCTCCGGTCTATGCGCCAAAACTCATTGCCGGGTTTCAGGCGCAACACCCCAAGACGCGGATAAAATTAGAGGAAGGGGCGCAGGAACAGCTTCTCGCGAGTCTGCGCGCAGGGCACTATGACCTAGTGCTGTTCTATACGCTTGACGCGCAGGATGACCTGAAGGTTACCGAGCTTGCCAGGCTGAGGCCCTATGTGCTGCTCAACGCAAACCACAATCTGGCGAAGAAGAAACGGGTTTCACTGCATGATCTCGTAAGCGAGCCGCTCATCCTGCTCGATATTCTGCCCAGCCGCACTTACTTCACGCGGCTTCTTGAGAGCAAGGGCATTGCGCCCAAAATCAGTTTCGCCTCGCCTTCACTGGAATTGGTGCGTGGGCTTGTCGGGCAAGGGCTGGGCTATTCGCTTTTGATCACGAGGCCCCATGGGGACGCGACCTATGATGGGGAGAAGCTGGCCATTCGTCCTATTGTCGAAGAGGTTGAGGACGGCGTTATTGCCATAGCTGCATTGAAAAGCCTGCGGCCCACGCGGCTGATCTCGACCTTCGAGGAATTCTGTGTAAATTTCTTCAGGCAGATTCATCCCAAGAGAACCTAATCCCAATGTCACAACCCCATGCCACGGTTATCGGCGCCGGCATCGTCGGCATTTCCAGCGCGGCATTTTTGCAGCGGGCGGGTTACCGTGTGACGATCATTGACAGGCTTCCACCGGGCGAAGGCTGTTCCTTTGGCAATGCGGGCGGGGTTGCATTCGCGGAGGTCGTGCCATCAATTCATCCGCGCATCCTCCTGAAAATTCCGGGCTGGCTGATGGACCCGCTTGGCCCGCTGACGATCAGATGGTCCTATCTGCCAAAAGCCCTGCCATGGTTTCTGGCAGCGGGCCGCAATGCTATGCCTTCACGGGTGAAGGCAATAACCGAAGCGCGTGCAAGTCTCGCGCTACGAGTTGTAGCTGATTTTGAAACCTTGTTGCGCGATGCCGGAAGTGCCGAGTTGCTGAAGTACGAGGACACGTTGCGGCTTTTCGACAACGAGCGACAGTTCGCTGAAGAAGCCAATAACCGCGAGATCAAGAAAGCCCATGGATATGAGATGAAAAGGCTGAGTGGCGACGAATGCCGCGAGCTTGAACCAGCCTTGTCACCGCACATTTACTGCGGCGCATTCCATGGCGGCTGGTATTTCATCACCAACCCGGTACGCATGGTGAAATCCATCGCGGGAAATGTCGTCCGCAATGGCGGCGAAATTATCGCCGACGACGTTGTGATTATTGAGCGGGAAGGAAGCACCGCGAAATCACTTGTGCTGAAATCGGGTAAGCAAATTGCACTCGACAAGCTGGTGATTTGTGCAGGTGCCTATTCACATCTGCTTGCCAAACAACTCGGGGAAAAGGTTTTGCTCGAAGCGGAGCGCGGCTATCATATGGTGTTGCCAAATTCCGGTGTCAAACTTTCACGTTCGCTTACCTATGCGCGCACCCTCAGCGCGGCAACGCCCATGGAAATGGGCCTCAGGCTTGCAGGCACTGATGAATTTGCGGGACTTGAGGCGGAGCCGAATTGGGCACGGGCCGATGCGCTATGGAAGGTTTTCAAGGGACTGCTGCCGGGACTCAATGAACCCGATTCAACCACGACGCGCTGGATGGGGCGCAGGCCCGGTACGCCGGATTCATTGCCAGTTATCGGTCCCTCAAAAACCGTTTCAAATGTCTGGTATGGGTTTGGCCACAGCCACATGGGTCTGACCTGGGGACCCTCGACCGGCCGCCTTATCAGCGAACTCATGACCGGCTCCAAGAGCAACATCGATCTCTCGCCCTTCCGCGTTGACCGGTTCTAAGAATGTCCGCCTGCATTACCGCTCGATCGGGCCGCCTGCGTCCTTCCAGGCCGCAATGCCGCCTTGGATGTGGCAGGCGGAGGTGATACCTGCCTCTTGCGCGGCCTGAACGGCCATGGCCGAGCGCTCGCCATAGGCGCAGAAAAAGACCACACGCCGGTTCGCTCCAAGCGCCCTGAGCAGCCCATGGGTTGCAAGATTGTCGCTAAGTTTCGGATAGGGCTCATGCAGCGCGCCCGGAATGGTTCCGTGCCGCTCGCGTTCCGATTTTTCCCGCAGATCAATAAGGGCAACATCCTGCCGCCCGATCAATTTCATGGCGTCGGGGGCAAGAACCGCCCACCCCTTCTGGGCTACGGTGTCCTGGGCCAGGCCGATGCGCATGTTGGCGGGAACCGCCACATCCATCATTTTCGGGTTTGGCAGCTTCAGATTGCTCATGAGTTCCACATATTCGTCCACGGACTTGACCTGAAGCCTGGGATTGCTGCGCCTCTCCTCGCCAATGGTGCTGACGGTATCGCCCTTGTAGTCATGGGCCGGGTAGACCAGCGTGTCGTCACGCAGCTTGAGCAGCCGGTTGAAGATCGAGTCATACTGTGCCCGCGCATCGCCATTCTGGAAGTCGGTCCTGCCGGTACCGCGGATTAGAAGGGTGTCTCCGGTGAAAACCCTGTCGTCCATTGTGAAGGAATAGGAGTCGTCGGTGTGACCGGGCGTGTAGATGACATCGAGGCTCACACCTTCAATGTCGAGCCTGTCGCCGTCGGCCAGTCGCAGTGAGACCACATCGGCCTTGCTGTGCTCGCCCATCACGGTCACGCAGCGGGTCCGGTCCCGCAGGGCGCCGAGCCCTGTAATATGGTCCGCATGGATGTGCGTGTCGACCGCCTTGACGAGGCGAAGATCGAGTTCATTCATGAGTTGAAGGTAACGGTCCACCTTCTCCAGAACCGGGTCGATGATGAGCGCCTCGGCGCCTTTGCGGCTGGCGATGAGATAGCTGTAGGTGCCCGACACACTGTCGAAAAGCTGGCGAAAGATCATTGTCGTCCTCCGGGATGGCGCACCACCCGTTTTTCCATGGAGCGGTCTTACTTTTCCCGCAAGGTTACAGCAAGGCGTCGATTGATGGAAGTTGATGGGACTGGTACATTAGCGATCTCGAAGACCCGTCGCTGTAACAAGCTGAGTATCGTTGCAGTCAAACACCGGGGCTGTATCTGCACTGCTGGAGGTCCTTGAGGGAACTGATGATGAAGGTACCCGATGAAGTACCAAGTCAGGGCGTTTCCGTGCCCAGCCGGCGATGGGTCGGCCTGACGGGAGCGATCGCGAGCGCGTCGATTGTCGGCATCATTCTGAGTGGCATATCGCCGCTACTGTCGCTGAACCTGGAACGCGAGGGGGTAAGTTCCACCTGGATCGGATTGATGGGGGCAACTCCGTCCTTGGCCGTTGTGTCGGTCATCGCACTGATTCCCCTGGTCATCCGGCGCATCGGGGCGGCACCCAGCCTCTATGCCGGCAGTGGGCTTGCGCTGGCCATGTTGCTGTTGTTCCCGGTTTTTGCTCCTGTTCCAGCGTGGTTCGTGCTGCGCTTTGTTATGGCCTTGGGACTTGGCCTTGCATTGGTGGTGAGTGAAACATGGATCATGGCCCTGGCGCCCCCAGAAAAACGCGGCTCCATAATGGGGCTCTATGTGACTTTCTTTTCCGCCGGACTTGCGATCGGACCGCTTCTGGTCGGCATTACCGGCAGCGAGGGTGCGCTTCCATTCCTGGCCATCGCCGCGGTCATGGCGGTTGCGATCCTGCCGATTCCACTGGCAAGCCGCAGCGGTGCCCCTGCCTTGCGCGACGAAGCACCGATCCCGTTGCGCTAGGCCTTCCGCCAGGCGCCGGTCGTCATGGCGGCGAGTTTGGTGAACGGGATGATCTGGCTCACCGCCATGGCGCTGCTGCCGATCTATGGCGTGCGCTCGGGCCTGGCCGAGGATCAGGCGCTGTTCCTGCTGACGGTCTATGTAATCGGCAATATCGGATTCCAGTTTCCCATCGGCCGCCTGCTTGACCGGTGGAGCGCACCCCTCATTCTGGCCGGTTGTGGAGTTGTCCAGGTGTTGGGCGCAGTGGCGCTGCCCTTCATCGTGGACAAGGGAGTCTTCGCATGGCTGATCCTGCTTCTCTGGGGTGGATTCCTGGGCGGGGCATTTACCGCCTCAATGACGATGCTGGGTCGAGCCTTCAAGACAGAACAGCTCTCGGGCGCGAATTCGGCCTTCAGTTTGGCCCTGGAAGTGGGCGGGCTCATTGGCCCGCTACTGGCTGGCCTTGCCATGTGGATTTGGGACCCCCACGGGATGCTGGTCGTGATCGGCATGGCCGGGGTTGCATTGGTCTGGGTTACGCTGCGCTCCCCTTTGCGCTAGGGGAGGAGTCTAATAGCGGCCGCCTTATCAGCGAATTGATGACTGGTTCCAAGAGTAATATTGATCTCTCGCCCTTCCGCGTTGACCGATTCTAACGGTGGCGGGTCAGCCTGGATTACTCGGCGTCATTTGCCTTTTCAGCTCAGAACGGTGATATTGGCCTTTGGTACCCAGCATTACTCTCTCAAGATTTTCTTTTGTAGGGAGGATAACACCCATTGAATCGCATGGACCGGCAACAGAAAACCATTGAGCAGGTAAACCGAAGTCCCGCTCTGTGGCTTTTCGCAGCCCGACAATGACTTCCGTGTTTTTGTAAACGTCCCGCAACTCACGATTCGAACTCTTGTAAAAGACAAACTCGACGTTTTTTCCATCCAACCTGGGTTCACCCGCAAGGGTTTGAAGCACCAGAATGGCAGACTGATAGTAGGGCGTTTGATGCGGTTTTAAAACCGTAAGCTTGGGATCTGAAAGCATCCGGCCCCTGATCACAATTTCCGCTTTTTGCAAGTCATTGAAGTTTTCCGAACGGACGAGAGGGCACGCTTGCGAGGCCTGCACCGTAAATGCAAGAATTAGCAGAACTGATGAGAAGTATATAAAGAAGTGCTTGTACATTGATCTCGTTTGGACGACTTTCCCTGGCCTAATTGTTTCTTCAAACATTTGGCAACAGTTCCATGTTAATGTGGCGAAAGCAATTCAAATCAAGTGCCCTGAACTCAAACTGACCAGCTACAGTTCTAACTCCGCCTTTGACAAAGGGCGGGATGAGCTTCACCTTGCGGGCCAACTGAGTGAATACTGAATGAATTGAGAGACTGTACATGGCCCAGGAAGCGCCGCCAACCATTTATCTGAAGGACTACCAGCCTGCGCCTTTCATCATTGACAGCCTGTTTTTGAATTTTTCGCTTGAGCCCAACACGACGCGCGTGGCTTCGCGCCTGGAGCTCAAACCAAATCCTGCCTCACAGGAAAAAAATGCGGCGCTGGTGCTCAGCGGCGAGAAGATCAAGCTCATCAGCGTGAAACTTGACGGGAAGGAATTGCATCCGGCGGGGTTTGAACTGACAGACAGCAGCCTGGCGCTGTCAAATGTTCCCGCCTCGCCCTTCGCTCTCGAAATTGAAACCGAGTGCGACCCGGTTGGCAACACGCAACTCTCCGGTCTCTATCAGTCCAACGGCATGTATTGCACCCAATGCGAGGCAGAAGGCTTCCGGCGCATCACTTACTTCTACGACCGGCCCGATGTGATGACGCGCTACACGGTTCGCATGGAGGCGAACAAGGCCCAATGCCCCATCCTGCTGTCCAATGGAAACCATCAGGAAGCTGGAGACATCAAGGGAACGGACCGCCACTTCGCCGTCTGGAAAGATCCGCATCCAAAACCAAGCTACCTCTTCGCACTGGTTGCTGGCGATCTTGCTGGCGTCCATGGCGGCTTTACCACGATGTCCGGCAAACAAGTTCAACTCGGCATCTATGTCGAGAAGGGCAAGGAGGACCGCTGCGCCTGGGCCATGGAGTCGCTCAAGGCTTCCATGCGCTGGGACGAGGAAGCCTTCGGGCGCGAGTACGATCTCGACGTTTTCAACATCGTGGCAGTTTCGGATTTCAACATGGGGGCCATGGAGAACAAGGGCCTCAATGTCTTCAATGACAAATATATTCTCGCCCTGCCGGAAACGGCCACGGACCTGGACTACACCAATATCGAAGCCATCATCGCCCATGAATATTTCCACAACTGGACAGGCAACCGCATCACCTGCCGGGACTGGTTCCAGCTCTGCCTGAAGGAAGGGCTCACAGTATTTCGTGATCAGGAATTTTCGTCTGACCTGCGTTCGCGCGCGGTGAAGCGCATTGCCGACGTGAAAACCCTGCGGGCCCGGCAGATGCCGGAAGATGCAGGCCCCCTTGCCCATCCGCCGCGGCCCAACGCCTATATCGAGATCAACAATTTCTACACGCCCACGGTTTACGAAAAAGGTGCCGAGATCTGCCGCATGATGAAGACGCTCATCGGCGACGAGGCCTTCCGCAAGGCCATGGACATCTACTTCGATCGCCATGACGGCGAGGCGGCAACGGTTGAAGATTTTGTCCGCTGCATGGCGGATGCTTCAGGGCGCGATCTCGCGCAATTTTTCAAGTGGTATGAACAGGCGGGAACACCGGGGGTTAGGGTCACCACCTCCTATGATCAGAAAGGCAAGACTTTTGACCTCACGCTCGAACAGAAAACGGTTCCCACGCCCGGTCAGTCTGAAAAACTGCCGATGCATATTCCACTGAATTTTGGTCTGGTAGGGCCGAGCGGCGAAGACATGCCCCTCGACCTCGAAGGGGTTGGCGTGCTGAACGCTCCCCTTCTTGAATTGACCCGTGAAAAACAATTATTTCGCTTCCGAAATGTTGAAAGCCGACCGGTCTTATCGATCAATCGGGGGTTCTCGGCGCCGGTCCAAATCCATGCGAATGCCAGTGCTGACGACCTGTTGTTCCTCATGGGGCGCGACAGTGACACATTTAACCGCTGGGAGGCCGGCCAGTCGCTGGCAAAAAATCTTATCATCGCAAGTCTCAGCACTCCGCCAGATACGGCAGGCTTTGCCGCGGCCCTGCAGAACACACTTGACGACAACCGGTTGGATCCAGCTTTCAAAGCCCTGATGCTGAGCCTGCCAACGGAGCCGGATATTGCTGCAGCCATCGGGAAAGATGTCGATACGGATCTTGTTCTGCAATCGCGCAATCTCGTGCGGGCTGAATTGGGCACGGCGCTGAAAGACAACCTGCTTGAGATATGGCGGGACACTGAAGAGCGCGGTGCCTATGCTCCTTCGCCGGAAAATACCGGCAGGCGTTCCTTGCGCTACGCGGCTTTAAGTCTTTTGGCGGCAGGCTTACCTGAAGTTTCGACCGGCCTCATCCAGCGTGATCTCGCTTCAGCATCAAACATGACAGCAGAAATTGGCGCTTTGACCGTCATGCTCGGAATTGATGCGCCTGAAACGAAGCTGGAGCTTGAAAAGTTCTACGCGCGTCACGCCGGGGACCATTTGCTTGTCGATAAATGGTTTGCGCTCAATGCCCAAATTCCAGGTGCCGGAGCGGCGGCAAGAATTGAGTCGCTCATGGGCCACCCGGATTTTCGCCTGAGCACGCCAAACCGCGTTTACGCGCTCATTGGCGGGTTCACTTCCATGAACCTCTCCGGCTTCAATGCCGCCAGTGGCGAGGGCTACCGGGTTGTTGCCGATACGATCCTGAAGCTGGATGTGATCAATCCACAGGTCGCGGCGCGCATGGCGACCGGTTTTCGCAGTTGGCGCATCCTGAATGAGGTTCGCCGCAAGGCAGTTGCTGCGCAACTGGAAAGGATCGTTTCAACGCCCAATCTTTCGCGCGATGTCTTTGAAATCATTTCGAAAACCCTGAACGGGTAGCGCCCTCAAAAATTCATCGCTGGACAAGTCGTTTCGTTTGCGAATCAATGGGGTGTTGATTCGGTTTAGGCGGCCAAATGCGTTTCAATAGCCGTAAGCGCTCGGCGACGGACAAGGGTAAAATTTTGGGTAAGGCACAGATTGGGGAACTGTTTGTCAGGGAGCGCGCCTTGCGCCTGCCATCCCCTTTGCCTGGCAAATGGCGTATCATGATTTCCGAGAAGTCCCTGCGCCAGCTGATAACAATTCTGACCGCCCTGTTCCTGCTCGCCCTTTGCATATCCCTGCTCTCGCAATTACTGCAAAGCCGCGGCAGCCACCTGGTGGAGCAAAACCGCCTTTCCATTCTCCATACGCAGCTTGCTGCACAAAATATTATCGCATCGCTTTCAACCGATGTTGGCAATGGGCAGACGGTTAGGCCGTTGACGGCGGAACTTCTTTCACAATCGCTTGTAGCGGGCGCCTTGGCAGAGGACCGGGTGTTCGTGCTCGTTGACAATTTCGGAGTGATCCTCGCCAGCGCACCATCACCTACGAAACTTTCAGGCCAGAGGATAACCGATATTCTGGGCCCAAAATTTATCACCGATACGGATTTCAATGCACAGACCATGCGCCCCTTTGTGTTGGCAAATGGCGAGGCTGCCTATGTGACCGCGCGCCAGTTCGGAAATTTTCCGGGAAGTCTGGTTGTTTTCCAGAAGCGTTCGGATTTGCTGGAAACCTGGCAAACGGGGGTTATGCGCCTCTCAATCCTTTTCGTCGCCACTGTTCTGGTCCTCGCGATGCTGGCCGGCGCGTTTCACTGGCAGGCGGCAAAGGCCTCGGAAGCCGATGGGACGCTGGCGATTGCCACGGAACGGCTGGACAAGGCGCTGGATCGCAGCAACTGCGGCATGTGGGACTGGAACCTCGCCGAGGGAACGATCTTCTGGTCGAAATCCATGTTTGAAATTCTGGGGCTTGCTCCAAAGGGCGAACTCCTGAGTTTCGGCGAAGTATCAGAACGGCTCCATCCGGAAAACGCCAATATGGAGATCATGATTGAGGAGTTGCTGCGTGGCGAGCGCACGGTCTTCAACCGGGAGTTCCGCATGCGCCATGAGGACGGACATTGGGTGTGGCTGCGGGCGCGCGCCGCCCTGGCACCGGGAGATCAGCCAGATAAGCCCCATCTCATCGGCATCGTGTTTGATATCACGGCCCAGAAGCAAACCGACAAGCTCAACCAGGACGCTGAGCTTCGCCTCAAGGATGCGATTGAGAATATTTCCGAGGCCTTTGTGCTGTGGGATACGGAAAACCGTCTGGTGCTATGCAATTCAAAGTACCAGCAGTTCCATTCCCTGCCCACCTCGTCCTGCGTTCCGGGAACGCCTTACGCCATTGTTACCCAGTCGGCGAAGGAACCCATCGTGCGCCAGTATGTGCCAACCGTTGGCGGGGGGGATAATTTTGAAGGGAAGTCACTTGAGGTTCAGCTCGGCGATGGCCGCTGGCTGCAGATCAACGAACGCCGGACGAAAGACGGCGGATTCGTTTCTGTGGGAACCGACATCACGGCGCTAAAAAAACAAGAGGAACGCCTGCTTCTCTCGGAGCGCACCTTGATGATGACTGTGCGTGATTTGCAAAAAGAACGCCTGATGGCGGACCAGCAATCGCAGCGCCTGGCGGATCTTGCCGACAAATACGCCCGCGAGAAGACGCGGGCTGAAACGGCGAACCGGTCGAAGTCGGAATTCCTTGCAAACATGAGCCACGAACTCAGGACGCCGCTGAATGCAATTATTGGTTTCAGCGAGGTGATGCAGGAGGAAATGTTCGGTCCTCTCGGTTCCGGGAAATACACAGAATATTCCCACGACATTCACAAGAGCGGGCAATTCCTCCTCGATGTGATCAATGACATCCTCGACATGTCGAAGATCGAGGCGGGCCGCATGGAGCTTGAGCTCACGACGCTTCCCCTGCCTTCGATCATTGAGGATATCATGCGCTTTGTGGGCCCGCGCGCGGCGGAGGGTAAGGTTGATATTGTCCTCGACCTCCCCAAGACCTGCAAAATCACAGCCGACAGACGCGCCCTGAAACAGGTTTTCATCAACCTTATGTCGAATGCCGTGAAATTCACGCCCGAGGGCGGCCAGGTGAAAGTCTCGGTCGCAAAAACCAAAGAAGGGGCGCGGGTTACGATTGTCGATACGGGCATTGGAATTCCAACCAATGACATCGAAAAGCTGGGCCGCCCCTTTGAACAGGTGGAAAATCAGTTCACCAAGAGCAAGGGCGGCTCCGGCCTCGGTCTGGCAATTTCAAAATCGCTGGTTGACCTGCACAACGGCTCGCTCACCATAGCCAGCACCGTTGGTTCCGGCACGACGGTGACGGTTGAGCTTCGCTCCTCGCCAACAGCCGAGAATTCCAAAGCGGCGTAGACTTACTTCTTCTTGCCCTTGCTCGCCCGATTCCTGATGGCTTCGGCCAATCGTTTGCGTTCATCGGGAGACAGCTGCGCCAGAATATCGAGTGCCGCGTCTCCGCCTCTTGCAGCCAATTTGCCTGCTTGATCTGAGAACTCATTGATCACGAGTTTGACCTTTTCCACATCATAGGGCTCGATAACCAAGGCATCCGCAAGCTTGGCGCCGGCGGCCTCGAAGGCATCACGATCACCACGAAAGTCTTTACGGTACTGCTTGAGAATGTCGAGAAGCACCCGTCGTCTCTCACGGGGTATCTCGGCAAAAAAGCGGCGGGGGATGAGTTGCGTGTAACTTGCTCCCACGATGCGTTCATGGCCTTCGCGGGTGAAAAAGCGGGCCGCCACCGCGCCGCCAATCAGAAGATTGATGGCGAGTGAGCCAACCAATAACGCCGTCCACCAGCGCGAACGTTGAACTGGAGGGAGGCTGGGCTTTGAAACTGTGCCGTCGTCACTCATGTCAAATCACCTTCCGCGTAGCTTTCAGCATCATCAAGCCCGCTTGCGGGTTCGGAATTCATAGTATCGGCCAATGTCTCCCCGATGATGCTGTCGGGCATGTAATAATCAAGCGTCCCCCTGGCGCCGAGATAAATTCCAAGGACCAGGGATGCGGCCAATGGCAGGCTTACCGCCCAGCGCCGAATTATTGGGCGTGGCTGAACCCGCACAACATTCAGGTACTGTTCCGTCGCATGAATTGCCGTCATTAAGCGCGCCTCCGCACCTTCAGGAATGGCGGGATCGGTGGCGCGCTTCAGCAATTTATCAAGTGCCGCGTCCATCTGGTTCTCGTCAAATTTTTCCATGTTACACCTTCATCCGACCTTAGAACTCAACTCATCCAACAGCCCGCGCCAATCCTCAGCGAGGCTTTCCCTCAACGTCCGCCTGCCCCGCGTTAGGAGAGATTCAATGGCGTCAACGGATATGTCCATCACGGAGGCCGCCGAAATATTGCTCATGCCTTCGAAGTAAACCAGTGTGAGTGCCAGTTTCTGCCGCTCAGGCAGGTGCGCTATTGCCTGGCTAACCCGGGCCGTTACGGCCCGTTCTTCTAGCCCGGCGCCGGTGTTCTGGCGTGGGTCCGCCACTTCCGCAATGGCATCGATATCCGTGTGAGGCTTGCGGCGCAGGCGGTCGCTTGCAAGGTTTGACGCCACACGCATGAGCCAACCTTTGAGTGCCTTTGCTTCACGAACCTGCGCTGGATTCTGCCAAAGCTTGACGAAGGCCTCCTGGGCCACGTCCTCGGTTTCTGCGTTGCCGTTCATCATGCGCCAGACCATGCGATAAACCGGCTTGTAATAACGCGAGACAAGTTCAGCGAAGGCAGCCGTATCACGGCGAGCCGATGCCAGGAGCAAATTGGCATCGCTCGCCGTCTGCAACCCCGCTGAACTCGATTCTGGTATTTCACTTACTCCGTTCGTTTCAGGCCAACCATCAATTGGCCGTTGGCAGTTGCAATGCTTTGCGCCATTTCGCGATTTTGAAAATACGTGCTTCGGCAAAGGATACGCCACCATCGCTATCGGTGTCAGCACCCACAACCATCGCTTCCACATATTTGTCGAGTTCAGCACGACTTATGGCGCCATTTTTGTCGGCATCAAGATTTGCCAGAATGCGGTTGCGGCGGCGTTCCAATGCGGCCTGAAGCGAGGCGTCGATTTCCGCAGAACTCACGGCTTCATCCTTGTTCATGTCAATGCTCATAAATTTCTTCTCGGCTACAGGGGTAAATTCCGCAAGGCTGAGTTTGCCGTCCTTGTTGACATCAAGGCGGTCAAAGGTCTTCTGGGCCTTGGGCAGATAGGGTTCATTGGCAAAGGCCAAGCCGCCCACTGCCACCAAACCAGTCGTCACGAATACCACACAAAGAATTTTCTTGGACATTATTGCCTCCATTTGGGTTGAGGAAGTCATGCTTCCCAAGCGTAAGACGCCGGGGATTTGGGATTCCGTCGCTTCTAGCCAACCGGGCCGATAATCCCGTCAAACAGGCCTGAAACCCGGGTTTGCGTATCGATCAGGAGGGATTCTGCTGATTTGATATCCGGCACAATGGCAGCACTGGCCACCATTTGGTTAAGACCGGCCGGGGACCTGGCGGGGTCATAGGTCCCGCTCACGCAAAGGCGCAAAACCTGGGTCATCCGATGGAAAAGCAGGCAGGCTTCTTTGAGGTCATGGGCAACGCCCCCGTCGATGAGGCCGGCATTGCCCAGTTTGGTTAAGGCCGCATGGGTGTTGGTGTCGAGGATTGCGGGGTTCTGAGCCGCATGAATGAGTTGCAGAAACTGGGCGATGAATTCGATTTCAACTAATCCTCCACGGACCCGCTTGATGTCCCATATTCCGGATGAGCCCTGCTCCTTCACCATCAGGCGGCGCATATCAAGAACATCATTTCGAGTCACAGAAACATCGCGTGGAGCACGCAGGCTATTGGCAATCGCTTTTGAAAGTGCCTCTGCAAGTTTGGCATCGCCACTCACCACGCGGGCGCGGGTCAGCGCAAGCTTCTCCCAGGTCCAGGCGGATTTTTTCTGGTACTCGCGGAAACTTTCAAAACTGGTGGCGACAGGGCCCTGGCTGCCCGATGGCCGCAAGCGCATATCAACTTCACGGAGAACGCCTTCACTTGTGGGAGCGGCGATCGAGGTGATCAGCCTCTGCGTCAGACGGGTGAAATATTGATTCACGTTGAGGGGTTTCTTGCCATCAGAATTCTCAAGCCCCTGCGCATTCTCATAGACCAGCATGAGGTCGAGGTCCGAAGCGGCGGTCATTTCATGACCGCCCATTTTGCCCATGGCAACCACGCAGCTTCGTCCACCTTCGACTTTGCCGTGTCTTGCTTCCATATCTTGCTGAACTGCGCCGTGAAGCCGTTGCAAGAGCAATTCTGCAATTGTTGAAAATGCTGTGCCCGCTTCGACCGCACTCACGGTTTCAGAAAGAACCCGCACGCCGACGCGGAACATTTGCTCGCGGCCAATAATGCGCGCACGGTCCACCACCTCATCCAATGGCGTGCTTTCAGGAATGATTGAGGCAATCATCTTCTTAACTTCATCGGCGCGGGGCAAGGCACCAAAGAAACCGGGATCCAATACGGCATCAAGCACACGGGGCCTTGCACTTAATTGCTCTGCAAGACGCGGCGCGGTTCCCAGAATTGTTGCGATGAGATCAAGCAAATTGAGATTGGCCTTCAACATGGAAAAAAGCTGAACCCCGGCGGGAAGGCCCGCAATGAACTTGTCAAAGGCAAGGAAGGCCGAATCCGCATCGCCGCTGCGCGCCAAAGCGGACAGCAAAACCGGCATCAACTCAGTGAGAAGTTCTTTCGATTTTCCACTGCGGGTTGCGGCATAGCGGCCAAAGTGCCAGCCCCGAATGGTTGCTGAAACCTCGCTTGGGCCTTTGAACCCCATACGCGCCAGCGTTTCAATGGTTTCGGGATCATCCTCGCCGCCGGTGAACACCAAGCTTCCAGTATCTGTTCCGAGTTCACCGGCACTTTCGAAAAGTGCTGAATAGTGGCCCTGCACCAATTCAAAATTCCGACGTAGTTTCTCTTCAAAGGCTTTCGATGAGGCAAAACCAGATAGCAGCGCGAGGCTCTCAAAGGCTTCCCCTTCTTGCGGCAGCGTGTGAGCTTGCTCGTCATTCACCATCTGAATGCGATGCTCGATTGTGCGCATAAAACGGTAGGCCGTTTTCAGGCCATCGGCAGCGTCCGGCGTTATCCACTTTGCTTCGGCCAGCGCGTCCAGCATTTCCAAAGTGCGCAAGCCGCGAAGTGCCGGGTTGCGGCCTCCGGCGATTAACTGCTGGGTCTGTACGAAAAATTCGATTTCACGAATGCCGCCGCGACCGAGTTTGATGTTGTGACCATGGACAGCAATGGTGCCATGGCCTTTCACGGCATGAATTTGGCGCTTCAGGGATTGCACATCGGCGATGGCGGCGAAGTCCAGGTATTTGCGCCAGATATAGGGTGTGAGGCGTTGCAGAAATTCCACCCCCAAGGGAATATCGCCGGCGGCAGCGCGCGCCTTGATCATCGCGGCGCGTTCCCAGTTCTGGCCCATGCTTTCATAGTAGATGGCGGCGGCTTCCATGGAGATGGCAACTTGCGTGGCGCGAGGATCGGGGCGCAGGCGCAAATCCACGCGAAGGCAGTAGCCATCTTCGGTGATGTCCTGCAGAATGGTCACAAGGCGTTTGGTCAGCCGCACAAAGAATGTAGCAGGTTCAGCTCCTCCAACGAGCGGCGCGGTTTCCGGATCATAGAGAATGATGAGATCGATATCGCTGGAATAATTGAGTTCACCCGCCCCATGCTTGCCCATGGCCAGGGCAACGTAACCGCAATTCTGCGATGGGTTCCCAGGGTTGGCAAAGTGAAATTTTCCAGCTTTTGATGCGTCGATAAGCAACCAGTTGATCGCGGCATTCAACATGGCATCGGCGAAGCGGGTGAGTGCTGCTGTTACTTCTTCTACCGTCCAGACTCCGCCCAAATCCGCAAGGGCAATGAGAAGTGAGGCTTTCGCTTTGGCATGACGGAGCGCCTGCATGATCTCCGTTTGGCTTAACAAGGTTTCGGCGGCATGTACTCCCGCACAAACGGACGCCAATAACTCCTCGGGTGAATGGCCCAATATCTCTTCAACAAAAAGGGGGGCGCGCAGCATGAGTGCACGTAAGTAGGGCGAGCCGCCAGCAACGGATTCAAGGAATTTTCGGTGGCCTTGCAACTTTTCCTGATGGCTGGACGGGAGGTCATTCCAGAATCGCCTATCGGCTTCTGTATCGCGAGCGTCAGGCAAGTTCTGTTTCAATCGACTACTGAAAACCCCAAGCATAGGATCATACTAGACAGGCAAATTGTGAAGCGGAAGCTCCAGCTTGGCGCGGAGGCCGGGGGCATTGTCTTCGAGCAGCAAGGCCCCGCCGTGGAGTTTCATGACACCTGCGACAAGGCTGAGGCCCAGGCCATTGCCTGGTTTGGAGCGGCTTGAATCGAGGCGCACGAAACGGTCCAGAACCCGCGCACGGTCTTCTGCCGGAATGCCATTGCCCCGGTCGCTCACCAGCACAATAACCGAACCCTCCTCCAGCGCACCTGCGATTTCAATGTGCGGCTTTGGGTTTTCCTCGGTCACACCATATTTCAGAGCATTGTCCACCAGATTGCTCAGGGCCTGGGACAAGAGCTGGCGGTCGGCCAGAACACCAAGTCCCGAAGCGACAGTAACACTCAAGGTCCCGCCCGCTTCCTCGGCAATGGGCTCATAGAGTTCTGCAACGCCCTCAATGATGTCGCGGACATCAATGGCCTGCAGCATTTCACGGGATTGGCCGGATTCGGCGCGGGCAATGGAAAGCAGTGCATTAAAAGTCTGCAAGAGCCGGTCGGATTCTTCAATCGTCTTGTCCAGTGCGGCGCGATATTCCGTTTTGTTATTGGAGCGCAACGCCGACTCGACACGGGCCCGCAGCCGTGTGAGCGGGGTTTTGAGGTCATGGGCCACATTGCTGCTGACTTCCTTCATGCCGGTCATCAGGCGTTCGATCTGGTCGAGCATTTCATTGAGCGAGCGCGCCAGCTTGTCCAATTCATCGCCGGTTCCCAAAACTGGCATGCGGCTTGAGAGATCGCCGCCCATGATGGTGCGGCTGGCATCGGTGATTGCGTCAACCCTTCGCAAGAAATTCCGGCTGGTGAGCAACCCGCCGCCAAGCCCCAGAACAAGGGCAATGCCTAACGCCCAGTAAAGCGTACGCCTGATGATGGCGCCGAATTGCCGCAGCTCCTGTACGTCGCGGCCAACGATCAATGCGTAGCCGCCGGTGAGATCGGCATAAAAGGCCCGCGCCGACCGACGCTGCATCGTTTCGCCAACTTTGATGTCGAGTGGGAAATCGATCCAGCCGGTTTCATCAATCACCTGCGGCGGCGCGGCTTCAAGATTTCCCGCCACGCGCTTACCAAGAGAATCGGCCAGCAGATAAATCCCGCCGGCGCGCTCAGCGCTTCGGCGTTCAATAGTATCAACAATGCCGCGAAGACCCAAAATGCGGTACTGGTCTGCGAGCGCCTGCACTTCGGCCCGAATGGTCGCATCGGTCTGGCGTTCCAAAAGGCCCGCCGTGTTCCAGAAGACATAGGCCAGAATGGCGCCTACGGAAACGGCAAAGACCATGAGATAGATGGCCGCGAGGCGAAACGTCGAGGTCTTCAGTATCTTCGGGTTAAACTGCACGTATCATGTATCCGGCTCCACGCACGGTTTGAAGCAGCGCCAAGTCAAAGCCCTTGTCGATTTTCGACCGGAGCCTTGAAACATGCACATCTATCACATTGGTTTGCGGATCGAAATGATAGTCCCAGACATTTTCGAGAAGCATGGTGCGGGTCACGATATGCCCGGCGTTGCGCATGAGATATTCAAGCAGCTTGAACTCGCGGGGCTGGAGGGGAATAGTCTGGCCGCCGCGTGTCACGGCGCGGGTGAGCAGATCAATCTCGAGGTCAGCAGCCTTCAGCTTTGTTTCCAGAGGCCCCTGGGAATTGCGCCGCCCGAGACCTTCAACGCGGGCCAGGAGTTCAGAAAAGGCATAGGGCTTTGCCAGATAATCATCGCCCCCGGCACGCAGGCCGCGCACGCGCTCGTCGACATCGCTCAAGGCGCTGAGGATCAGCGCTGGGGTGGTTATACCCTTGGCCCTCAGAGTTCGGATGATGGAGAGGCCGTCAAGCTTGGGCAGCATCCGGTCGACAATCAAAATGTCATGAAGGCTTTCAAGCGCCATGGCGAGGCCGTCCTCGCCATTGGCAGCATGGTCGGTTACATGCCCACTTTCCGTCAGTCCCTTGATAAGCCATATGGCGGCGTCACGGTCATCTTCAATCACGAGTATGCGCATTTGGTCCGAGGCCAGTCCTAATCCGAGAGATTCGTTTTCATGTGAACTGGAGACTTGCATGACTTGCCCTTTCAGAAAAGAGTGCGCGGAGACCACCGGACCAGAGGGGGAACAATGGAGGGTGGCGGTCTCCGCGCTATTGGACGTCAAATGCCGAGCGGAGAGGGCATCGTGGCGTCCGAACTTTTATCCCTTGGCCAGAGGAAGGGCCAGGAAACGCTGGTTGTCGCCGGAGCGCACCAGCATCAGCACCTGGGATTTGCCTGACTCCTTTAAGGCCTGCTTGACGTCGGCGGGGCCGTTTACCTCGTCGCCTCCAATTTCAAGAATGACGTCACCGGGTTTCAAACCCCGTTGATCGGCAACAGAATCCGGGGTGACTTCCATAATCTGAACACCTGCGCCATCTTCGGCCGGGCCCAGTTTCAAGCCAAGACTGGTGAGATTAGTCGAATCCGACTTACCGGCCCGGCTCGCCGTGCGCATGTCGGACGGCATGGTGCCGATCTTCACGGCTACAGTCATGGGCTTGCCGTCCCGGATGATATCCACGTTGATGGACTTTCCGGGCGCGATACGAGCCACTTTTTTGGCCAGATCGCGGGCATCGGAAATGTCTTGGCTATCGGCTTTCAAAATGGTGTCGCCCGGCTTGAAGCCTGCGGCAAGGGCTGGTGAGCCTTCTGTCACGTCAGAAACAATCGCGCCCTTGGCATCGGCAAGGCCGAGGCTTTCGGCAATCTCTTCAGTAACAGGCTGGATTTGAACGCCCAGCCAGCCGCGCGTCACGCTGCCGGAGTTCTTGAGGCTGTCGACCACATCCTGGGTGATTTCAGCCGGGATCGCAAAACCAATGCCCACGGAGCCGCCCGAGGGCGAGAAGATGGCCGTGTTCACGCCAATGACTTCACCTTGCAGATTGAAGGCGGGGCCGCCGGAGTTACCCCGGTTTATGGAGGCATCGATCTGCAGGAAATCATCATAGGGGCCGGAACCAATGTCACGGCCACGGGCGGAAATAATGCCCGTTGTTACCGAGCCGCCAAGGCCAAAGGGGTTGCCAACGGCCATCACGATATCGCCAACCCGGGCAGGCGATTCGGCAAATTTCACGAACTGGAATGGCTTGTCGGACTTGATCTTGATGAGGGCCAGATCCGTCTTGGGGTCGGTGCCGATCACTTCGGCCTTGAGTTCCGTGCCACCCTGGATTTTGACGGTCACTTCATCGGCATTCTGGACCACATGGTTGTTGGTGACCGCATAGCCGTCGGCACTGATCACAAAGCCCGAACCCAAGGCGGCACCTCCCCTTGGACGGCGGTTTTCAAAGCCCGGCGGCAGCTGACCCCTGAACTGGGGAAACTGGTTGAAGAATTCCTCAAATTGCTGCTGGCGTGGCGCGGCTTCGCCTTCGGTATCGGCCGCATTGGCAAACTTCACTTCAACGCTGATGACGGCGGGCATCACGCGGTCCACCAGGTCCGCAAAGCCCTTGGTTGGATCAATCGCGGCCTGGGACTCGGCCCGCACTTCGAGGGGTGGCGCCACAATCATGGAGGTGGTTAAAGCTGTTGCACTCAGAAGACCGGCAGCAAGCAGGCCAAATACGGCTTTCCGGGTGAGGGTGAATGAGGCTGACATGTGGGGTTTTCTCCATTGCAGGTGAATCGATAATGAAGAAATAGGCGTTCCCGGCTTACATGCATGTTTCGGCGGCATGAATTTTTTGTAATGTTTCTGTTTTGTATCTTCTTCCCACGCGAGATCGTTACAGCATTCGCCCTCTCCCGTGCGGTACGTACGCATGGGAGAAGGCGATTTTCTAATTCATAATTCCCGAAGGGCCTTTTGCTCTTCTTCGCTCAATGCTGCTTCAGCAGTGGCTCCCGACGAATTTCGTCTTCGCAATATAAGCGCAAAACCGACAAGTATGATTAAAAACGGGGTTGCCCAAAGAATGGCGGTGCGGGCGGTGAGACGTGGCTTTAACAGAACAAAATCACCATAGCGCGCCACGACGAAATCCGTGATCTCGGCATCGCTGTCGCCCTTGGTCAGGCGCTCGCGGATGAGGATGCGCAAATCCTTCGCTAATGGCGCATCGGATTCATCGATGGACTGATTCTGACACACGAGACAGCGGAATCCTGTTGAAAGATCGCGCGCACGAGATTCCAATTTTGCATCGCCCAGAACCTCATCAGGCTGCACGGCGTAGGCGGGTGTCAGCAACAACAGGAAGCAAAGCAGAAACCATCTCATTCCGCCGGCACTCCTGCGGACACAAGTTTTTGCTTCGGGGCACCGACACGGTAGCGGCGGTCGGTGAGAGAAAGAACTCCGCCAAAAAACATGATGATTGCGCCAAGCCAGATGAGCGACACCAGCGGATTGAAATAGAGGCGCACGACCCTTGCGCCATCGGCGGTCCCGTCGCCCATCACCACATAGACATCACCAGATAAAGTCTGATGCAATCCCACTTCGGTTGTTGGTGTTCCCATAGGTTTGAACTCGCGCTTCTCGGAGATAACGGTGGCAATCTCACGCTCGCCTTGGAAGATTCGAAACTGTCCGGCGCGGCCCGTATAGTTTTCGCCCGTGAGCGGTGTTTCACCCTTGAACTCAATTGAGTAACCGCCAACTTCGGCGCGGTCGCCAGGCTTCATGGCAACGATATGCTCCACCTTCCACAAGGTGATGGCAATGATGCCGATGATCATGAGGCCAAGCCCTGAATGCGCCAGTGTCATGCCAATGTTGGAACGCGGAAGTCCAGTAAGCCGCGAAAGGCTTGTGCCCAGAGGGGCGCGAAACAGTGCAATGCGATTTGCCAAATCAATGAGACTTCCGAAAATCATCCAGGCCCCAAGTGCAAAGCCAAGAGGGGCAAGCCACGGACCACGGACATTAAGTACCAGCACGATCAATCCCAATCCGACTGCCAAGGCCGCTGCCATCCAGAGCCGCTGCAATACGGCAAATAGATCCGCCCGCTTCCAACTCAACAACGCCCCGATGGGTACAAGCACGAGAAGCGGCAGCATGATCGGGCCGAAGGTGAGATTGAAATACGGTGGCCCCACGGAAATTTTTTCAGCCGTGATGGTTTCGAGCACTAGCGGATAAAGCGTTCCAATCAGAACGGAAACGCAAGCTGCACAGAGGAAAAGATTGTTCAGGACCAGGCCACCTTCCCTGCTGATGGGTGAGAAAATTCCCCCCGCCTTCAGGGCGGGCGCACGCCAGGCAAATAATGTCAATGCGCCGCCAATGAAGAAACATAATATGCCGAGAATGAAAATTCCGCGCTGGGGGTCAACGGCGAAGGCGTGAACCGAGGTCAAAACGCCGGAGCGCACGAGGAAGGTGCCGAGCAAAGACAATGAGAAGGCGAGGATCGACAGAAGGACGGTCCACACTTTCAAGGCATTGCGCTTTTCCACGACAATGGCCGAATGCAGCAACGCTGTTGCCACGAGCCAGGGCATGAAGCTGGCGTTCTCCACGGGGTCCCAGAACCACCAGCCACCCCAGCCCAATTCATAATAGGCCCACCAGCTTCCCATGCTGATGCCGATGGTGAGGAACATCCAGGCGGCCAGCGTCCAGGGCCTCACCCAGCGGGCCCAGGCCGCATCCACTTTGCCTTCGATCAAAGCAGCAATGGCAAATGAGAAAGCAACGGAAAGGCCGACATAGCCCGCGTAGAGAAAGGGCGGATGAAAAGCGAGTGCCGGGTCCTGCAGTATGGGGTTAAGGCCATTACCTTCGATGGGAACCGGGTCAAGTCGCGCAAAAGGATTGGAGGTCATCACCAAGAACAGGAGAAAGGCTAAGCCGATTGATCCCTGCACGGATAATACACGCGCGCGGAGAGAAGGCGGCAGGTTGTCGCCAAACAGCGCCACGGCCCCGCCGAAACTTGCAAGGATGAAGACCCAGAGAAGCATGGAGCCTTCATGGTTTCCCCAGACGCCGGAAATTTTATAAAGCAACGGTTTGGCGGAATGGGAATTCTCGAAAACGTTCCGCACCGAGAAATCGGAAACCAGATAGGCATGGGTGAGCGAGGCAAAGGCCACATAGATGAGCACGAGTTGTATAAGCGCTGCCGGGGCAGCTGAGGCAATCATCTCCCTATTCCCGCGTTGTGCCCCGATCAAGGGCACAAGGCATTGGAAGGCTGCGACGCCAAGTGCCAGAATGAGGGCGAAATGGCCGATCTCTGCAATCATGGTCCTGCCCCCTTGCCTTCCTGCCACACGCCCTTTTCCTTCAGTTTGTCGGCCAAGTCCTTCGGCATGTAGTTCTCATCATGTTTGGCCAGAACCGTATCAGCCATGAAAACGCCGCTCGAATCCAGCACACCTTCGGCCACAACGCCCTGCCCCTCGCGGAAGAGATCGGGTAGTTGGCCGGTGTAACTCACGTTCAAAGTCTTGATCGTGTCCGTCACAATGAATGCAACCGTCGTGCCGCCTGCCTTGGAAATACTCCCCTTCTCAACAAGTCCGCCAAGGCGAAGCCGGGTTCCGGGTAGCACATTCTTTTCCGATATTTCACTAGGCGTGTAGAAAAACACAATGGTGTCACGCAGCGCGAACAGGACCAAGCCTGCAGCAAGACCCAGAATGGCAAGGCCACCAACAATCACCGCCAACCGCTTTTGCTTGCGAGTCACGCCGATGCCCTCCTACACATTCTGTCATCCCGACGAAAGTCGGGACCCAGGCTTTGGGCACGTTTAACTGTTGAAAGTCTGGGTCCCGGCTTCCGCCGGGATGACGAGTGGAGTTTGAATTCTCTCATCAATTGATCCCCAGTTCTTTGGCAAGGCCCTGTAAATCATCCAATGCCGCCGGTTCATCCTTGAAAATATTCATAGCTAGATCGAGCGATATCTTTGCCTTGTCAATTTCATTTGAAACGCGGCGCGCCCGGATCAGGCGTTTCCAGCCTTCGAGGTCACGGCTGTTGTTCCCAAGTTTTTGCTCAAGCCCATCCATCATGCCGGCAATCATTGCCGTTTGGTCCTGCGCTGACATGGCTTGCCCGGCGGCCATCTGTTCATCACTCAAAGCGGGGGCCTTGGCTTGCCCTGCCGCAATCAGTTCATCGCTCGAGGCGGGGGCCTTGCCTTCCTGTTTCAGGGCCATGTCATAATAGAATTTGGCGCGGTCATTTTTCGCATCCAGTTTCAAGGCTTCGGCGAAAGCCCGCTCGGCGTCGCTGGTCACCATGCCCTCATTGGCGAAGACCAACATTTCGCCATAATCGGCAATTGCTTCGGCAGTCGGTGGGGCCAGCTGCAGGATATTAGCATAGGCATCGGCCGCATCGCCCCAGCGCTGCTCGCGCTTGTAGGCAGGTGCCAGCACTTTCCATCCCTCTATATCATTGGGGGCTTCCGCAAGATGGGCCTCAACTGTTGCCACCAACGCTGCGAAATCCTGATTGGCAATGGCCCCCTTTAATCTTTCCTGCAGGGGCACATCGGGCAATCTGGGGCTGCCGTATTTTGCATAGAACGGCAGCGCGACTAGCGGCACCAGCAATACGGCCAGCAGGGCATATCTGTTACCGGTCGCAAAAGTCTTTGGTTTCGCGACCTGAAGCAAGCGCCGGGAAATTTCGTTTCGTGCTGCGTCTGCTTCAGCCGCGCCAATCAGGCCCCTGCCCTGATCGCGCTCCAGTTCCTGCAATTGGTCGCGATAAACCGCAAGGTTGAAATCCGCATCGGAATTTTGAATCCGGGACGATTTGCGCACGAATGGCACGAGCAAGACGGCCACCACGGCTGCCGTCATGCCTGCAAAAATGAGCCAAATGATCATGAGTTAACGCGTTTTTCCCTAGGGGCCGACACTACAATTCATCCCGGCCCGCTAGTCACGTCGCATTGTCGCATGGCGACATTGGGGCGTCGGAAAGCTGTAGTGATTATGGGGTCTATTTGATACAAGTCAGGCGAATTAAGGATAGGCCCGATGAAATCCCGTTATTCAATCTTTTCGCTCGCCCGCAATGCCATGAATTACCACAAGGATTGGGAGCGGGCCTGGCGTTCGCCAGCGCCCAAGGCCGAGTATGATGCGGTGATTGTGGGGGCCGGTGGGCACGGACTGGCCACGGCCTATTACCTCGCAAAGAACCACAAGATGACGAACATCGCCATTCTGGAAAAGGGCTGGCTGGGCGGCGGCAATACGGGGCGCAACACCACCATCATCCGCTCGAATTACCTGCAGGATGCATCCATCGCGATCTATGAACTGGCGCGCTCGCTTTACGAGGGCCTGTC
>CAZHCO010000072.1:0-36057 GCA_964530965.1 uncultured Aestuariivirga sp.
CCGCCTATTGCGAATCTGATCAATGAGATCCGATTTTGCAAGAAGACCGCCCCTAATCCAAACTTTATAGTCGTTTCGGCAGTTAGACAAAGCTGATTCGGCAAGTTCATATTTACCGAGGTTGAGTTCGCAGAACGCAAGATGAAAAAAGGCAGAAGCCGTGAAGGATTGGATTGGAAATTGCTTGTCTAATTCGACCAAAGCCAGACAAACGTTGC
This sequence comes from uncultured Aestuariivirga sp., assembly GCA_964530965.1. Taxonomy (GTDB): domain Bacteria; phylum Pseudomonadota; class Alphaproteobacteria; order Rhizobiales; family Aestuariivirgaceae; genus Aestuariivirga. Next base: position 219 of record CAZHCO010000072.1, read on the forward strand.
TTGCATCTGAGTGATTCAATGTCCGGAATCAAGTCCTAACTTGCAACCTTGAGGTGTTTTCCACAGATATTTCGCGTAAACGCGGTGGACCGATTGCGCTGTTGAAGCGGAGCGAAAGGGTGAACTATCGATGCCGAAGTCTCTCGACTCAATCAGCGGTCCGGGAATAGTTCACAGGGGCTTATCTACTTCCCGCGCTTGCTGATCGGAACGTAGTCACGCTTCTGGGGGCCGTCATAAAGCTGGCGCGGTCTGCCGATGCGCTGGCTTGGGTCTTCAATCATTTCCTTCCACTGGGAAATCCAGCCCACGGTGCGCGCCAGTGCAAAGAGCACGGTGAACATGGAGGTGGGGAAGCCCAAGGCCCGCAGGATGATGCCGGAATAGAAATCCACGTTGGGGTACAGCTTGCGGTCAGTAAAATATTTGTCGCTGAGGGCAACGCGTTCCAGTTCGCGCGCCACATCAAGCAGCGGATCGTCCTTGATGCCGAGCTCGGTCAGAACCTCATGGGCCGTCTGCTGCATGATCTTGGCGCGGGGGTCATAGTTCTTGTAAACCCGATGGCCAAATCCCATGAGCCTGATGTTGGAGTTCTTGTCTTTTACTTTTTCAATAAAGGCCGGAATCTTATCAACGCTCCCGATTTCACCCAGCATGTTAAGCGCCGCCTCATTGGCCCCGCCGTGCGCCGGCCCCCAAAGGCAGGCGATGCCCGCCGCAATGCAGGCAAATGGATTTGCGCCCGAGGAACCAGCGAGCCGCACCGTTGAGGTCGAGGCATTCTGTTCATGATCCGCATGCAGAATAAAAATGCGGTCCATGGCGCGCGCCAGAATGGGGTTCACCTTGTATTCCTCGCAAGGAACAGCGAAACACATGTGCAGGAAATTGGCGGCGTAAGACAGTTCATTGCGCGGATAAACGAAGGGCTGGCCGATGTGATACTTGTAGGCCATGGCCGCTATGGTCGGCAGCTTGGCAATCATCCGGTGCGAGGCGATTTCGCGCTGCCGTGGATCATTGATATCGGTTGAGTCATGATAGAAGGCTGACATGGCGCCGACGACAGCCACCATAACCGCCATGGGATGCGCGTCGCGCCGGAAGCCCTGGAAAAAACGGGCCATCTGCTCGTGGATCATCGTGTGGTGGGTAATGGCATGCTCAAATGAGCGGCGCTGCGCCTGGTTCGGCAGTTCGCCATAGTAGAGCAAATAGCAGGTTTCGATGAAGTCGCCATTTTCAGCAAGCTGGTCAATGGGATAGCCGCGATGCAAAAGAATTCCCTCGTCGCCGTCAATATAGGTGATCTTGGATTCGCAGGCAGCCGTTGAAGTGAAACCGGGATCGAACGTGAAAACCTTGCCTTCCCCATAAAGCTTGCTGATGTCGATCACATCGGGCCCAAGCGTGCCTTTTTTTACCGGCAAATCAAAGGTTTTGCCCTGATAGGAAAGCTTCGCCGAATTTGCTGCGTCGGTCATCAGGTAACCCCTCAATTTGTATTACAAGAGCTTATTGCAGCGCAGCAAAAAGGTCAATTCAACACATCATTGATACGTGCGAAGGATTCATCACGGCCCAAAACCTCCAGCACATCGAAAATGGGAGGCGATGTGGATATGCCCGTCAGACTGGCGCGTAAAGGTTGCGCCAGCTTGCCCAATTTTATATCCTTTGCTTCTGCAAAGGCCTTGACGGCGGCTTCAATCACCGGCGCAGTCCATTCACCGCAGGCCTCCAGCACCGGCAGCAATTCCTGCAAGGCAGCCTTGCCACCGTCAGCAATAATCTGCCTGGCCTTCTCATCTATCTTGAGAGGCCGGGACGCAAACAGATACGCAGCACCATTTTTGAGATCAACCAAAGTCTTGGCGCGTTCCTTGAGGCCAGCCATCGCCTTGCGCAATTGTCCACGTTTCGAATCGTCCAACTTGCCCAGTAATTCGGCGCCGCCTTCCGCGTGAGGCAGAAAAGCAATCAGCTCACGGAGCAATTCGGCATCTTCCATGTGCCGGATGTAGTGACCATTCAAATTTTCAAGCTTGGCAAAATCAAATCGCGCCGGTGATTTTCCGATGTTGCCGAGTTCAAACCACTCTACCAGTTGCGCCGTGGAAAAGATTTCATCATCGCCATGGCTCCATCCCAGCCGCGCGAGGTAATTGCGCAAGGCCGCGGGCAGATATCCCATGGCGCGGTAAGCTTCCACACCCAAGGCCCCATGACGCTTGGAAAGCTTGGCTCCATCTGGACCATGAATGAGCGGAACATGGGTCATGTTCGGCACGGCCCAGCCCATGGCAAGATAGATTTGCGTTTGCCGCGCCGCATTGGTGAGATGGTCAACACCACGGATGATGTGAGTGACACCCATGTCATGGTCGTCGACCACCACCGAAAGATTATAGGTAGGGTTGCCATCGGACCGCAGGATGATGAGATCATCCAGATCCTTGTTGGGAAACACCACGCGCGCTTGGGCATTGTCGTTGATGACGGTTTCGCCGTCCTGCGGTGACTTGAAGCGGATAACCGGCTTCACACCAACGGGGGCATCTTTTGGATCACGGTCACGCCATGTGCCATCATAGCGGATAGGGCGCCTCTCGGCCTCCGCCTTTGCCCGCATGGCATCAAGCTCCTCCGGGCTGCAATAGCAATGATAGGCATAGCCCGAAGCCAGCAACTGCTCGGCCACTTCACGGTGACGGCCAGCGCGGCCATATTGGGAAACCGCATCTCCATCCCAGGTCAATCCCAGCCACGTCATCCCGGCGATGATGGCATCAATGGCAGCGTCCGTTGAGCGCTCGCGGTCCGTATCTTCAATGCGAAGCAACATCTTTCCACCCGTATGCTTGGCAAAGGCCCAGTTGAACAAAGCCGTGCGGGCTCCACCGATATGCAGGTAACCGGTTGGCGAGGGGGCAAAGCGTGTAACGACGGGCAATGACATGAACACCGTTTTCCTTGTAGGCTGGTGGTGGGGATGGTGCCCGAAGGCTTGGGGTTAGGCAAATAGCATAAGCTTTTGGGCCGCGTAAGAGGGGGCAGGGGTGGCGGGCAAGCTGCAGGAAGTGTGGGAGGCGCAGCTTGGGTCCACGGTACTATGGGCCCCGGTTGCGCTCACCTTTGGAATCTGGACTTACTTTGCACTTCCGCAGGAACCGGCGCTGCCGCTGACCGGATTCTTTATGCTCCTCGCAGTTGTCCTGTTCTGGAAAGCCCAAGCGCGCATGGGGATGCTGCTTCTGGCAATTCTTCTGAGTGGATTTGTATTGGCGAAACTCCGCGCTGAAATCGTTACAACACCACTGCTAAAAGCAACGACAAATGAAATTGTCGTAAGTGGAATTGTGCGCGCCGTGGTAAGGGCATCAGAGAAACGACGCACCATCACCCTCCAACCCGACGCAATCGAAGGCCTCACCACCGCCCAATTACCGCGCCGCCTGCGCTTGTCAAACTCCCTCAAGAATGGCGAGCCCATGATCGGTGCGCGGATTGCATTCAAGGCAAGGCTCGGCCCAATCCCGTCGCCGGCCATGCCCGGCGGCTTTGACTACGGCAGGCAACTCTACTTTAACGGCATCGGCGGCACTGGCCGGATCACGTCAAAAATTGATCAACTAGGCAGCACGACATCTGCCTCTCTCTGGCTGTCTGGCGCACTGAATGATTTGCGTCAGGAAATTGGCAGCCGCATTCGCCATCATCTGAAGGGAGCCATCGCAGCCTTCGCCGAAGCCATGATCACCGGCGAGCGCGCTTCAATCCCAGAGGATATCAACAAAAGCCTGCAAGTATCGGGGCTTGCACATATCCTCTCAATTTCCGGATTACATATGTCACTTGCCGCAGGTGGCGTGTTCTGGATTGTCAGGGCATTTCTGGCACTGTTTCCCACAGTCGCCCAGCGCTGGCCGATCAAGAAATGGGCCGCTGGAGCAGCACTGGTTTTTGGCTTTGCCTATATGCTGCTCGCAGGCTCTGGCGCCGCAACCCAGCGCTCCTACATCATGCTGGCCGTGGTCTTTCTCGCCATCATCGTGGACAGGCCCGCCATTTCACTGCGAAATTTGGCAGTGGCTGCTTTGCTCATCCTGATCCTCCAACCGGAGTCGGCCATTCAGGCAAGCTTCCAGATGTCCTTCATGGCAGTCATGGGCCTTGCAGCCTTTTTCGAGTATTGGAACAGGCCAAGGCCGGAACGCGAGTATCGAATAGAAAGCAGGAAAATTTACTACGCGCGAAAATTCTACAATATCGCCTTGGCTTCAATCCTTACGACACTCATAGCCGGGAGCTTCTCTTCAATCCCCGCAGCCTATCATTTCGGCAGACTGGCGCCCTACGGCGTTCTGGCCAATGGCCTCGCCATCCCCGTTGTCAGCCTCGTCGTGATGCCCTTTGCCGTGCTGAGCGTTGTGTTGATGCCCCTGGGTTTGGAAGGGTGGCCTCTCGCCGCACTTGGCAAGGGATTGGAAATGGTGATTTCCATTTCCGATGGCGTGGCGGAATTGCCCGGAGCCCAACGCGTCATTCCTCAACTGCCGCTCACGAGTGCAATCATTTTGGCCGTAGGGGCGTCGATTTTATGCCTGTCCAGCCGGCAGGCAAAATATGCCGGCTGCGCTCTTCTGTTCTCTGGACTTGTTATGGCCCAAGTCAACACATTTCCCGACATCTTGATCGAGCGAACGGCTGCCAATGTAGCAATTCGGAACGACAGCGGCGAGCTGGTATTTGCAGACTCCCACAAGGGCCGTTTCGCTTCTGAAAAATGGTTGCAGGCCAATGGCGAGGAAGCCGCATTCAAGGAGGCAGCAAAGCGGGCAGGGTGGACATGCGATGCCCGCTCCTGCCGCACCAACGTAAAAGGCAAAGCGCTTGGCTATTTTATGGATGGAGAGGGGGCTGTTCCCTCCTGTGTTGGACTTGACATCATTGTTGCGGCTTATCCTCTGCGCGGGGCCTGCAGATCCGCGCCAACTCGCATTGACCGGTTTGACGTCTGGCGCATGGGCGCCCATGCAATTGCCTTCGATGGCAACAATCTCCGCATTACAACGGCGCGGGGCTTGAGCGGAAACAGGCCCTGGGTCGTTATCCCGGAGCCTCGAAAGAAGGCAATTTTGAACCGTTGACGCGGCGCTTCGACACATTCACCTTTGCCCGATCGGGGTCCATTTCGTAAAGCATGAGTTCAGCAATAAAAAAGACCGGTATCACGGAACTGCGCCACGAAATCGATGTTGTCGATGAAAAGCTAATTAAGCTGCTGGCCGAGCGCCAGCGCCTTGTCGAAGCGGTTATCGCGGTGAAGCATAGGGACGGCATGCCGGCGCGCATTCCAGCCCGTGTCGACTATGTGATTGACCGCGCCCGCGTTCTCGCCCGGGCCCATCACCTTGATCCGGCCTTGGCTGAATCAATTTGGACCGAAATGGTTGAGTGGTTTGTCTCCCACGAAGAACGCACGCTGGATCTGAAGAAGTAGATTCATCTAATCACAGATCACTTTCAAAGCTTTCCACTGCGCGTCAGTAATCGAAGGCTTGAGTTGAACCCCTGCAGGCAATGGCTTGATGGAGTCAATGCGTTCGGTCGTGACCGGGTGGGTCGAAAACGCAGTTCCCAGTTTCGTCAAAGCCCCGACTGACGGCTTTCCTTCCTCGGCCAGAACCTTTTCAAAGAAATGCTTCAACCCCAGCGGATCGATGCGTGCCGCATTAAGCATTGAGACGGCGTAGGCATCGGCTTCGCGCTCCGCGTCGCGGTTTGATTGCAGAATTGCGGCAAGGCCCGCTAGCGAGCTGGTGTTGGTACCACCCACCGTCCCTGTTGCCACGCTGAGCAGCACTTGCACGCCCGCTATGCGCACCAACTGCGCTTCAGGATGATGACGCGCCACATGGCCAATTTCGTGGGCAAGTACACCCGCGACTTCATCTGGTGCCGCTGCGGTTTCCAGAAGCCCCCGTGTAATCACGATATGGCCGCCGGGAAGCGCAAAGGCATTCTTGATGGGAATGTCATAAATGCGAACCTGCAGGGGCGGCATGTTCGGGTCGCCTTCAGCCAGGTTGCTGAGCATCGCTGCAACAGCGCTGTCACCCGCCGGGCTATGGCAAACCTTTGCCTTGTCAACCAACGAAGCTTCCATTTGCTTGCCCACACGCTCGCTCCACGCATCGGGCAGCAGGACTGCTATTCTTTGCGGCGCGTAATTGAGCGTGAGATAGATAAGGCCAGCCAGGACAACAAGGCCGCCGCCAATCCAGAGGAACATTCGCATGGCGCGCTTTGGATTGAACCCGCCATTGAGATGCGGCGCGGCGGCCACCAGCTGCTGTACGAATTCGTCATTGCGAACGCTGAGGCGCGCGCCCGGAAGGCTGTCATGGGAAAGCCTGAGCGGTTGTCCCGCATGGTGAGGCTCGATGGCCGTGAGGCCCGGCAGACTCCATGTTTTGACAAACACGCCTTCGCCTGAGAAAACAATGCCCGAGGCATCAAGATGAACGACGACCTTGTTGTCCCGGGCAGTTTCCCCATCAAAATAAATGGCTTCAGTCGTCATTAAACGACCCCGAGATCAAAGGCATCGGCCAGGCCTTCTCCAGTTCTGTCCATCGCTGACTGGGATTGCGCGATCCGGTCGACATCAACAGTGCCGATAACATCAATGCGATCGCACATATAGCGGATGAGCCGTTGCTGTATGAATGGACGGCCAATGCCAAGAGTAAGAATAAGGATGAGCAGATTGACAATGACCAGCGAGATCAGGCTGCCCGCCGTGGCATTCAATTTGAATGTGGCGGTCCCGGCGCTTGTATAATTCGCAAATGTCGAGAGCTCCTTCGCCGAGTAAATGGCCCACAGCATGGGAATGACCAGAAACATTGCAATGAAAGAGACTGCAAGGACGGTGACGACGGTGCCAGCCGTCCAGATTTGCTCCGCCGTCGGTTCAGCGTCAGGCTTGCCGATTTCATCAAAAACTTTCTGCACCTCCGGCACAAAAAGGGCAGCGGCTTCCGCGCCAAAGAGAAAAATGAAAAAAACGCCGGCAATGAGGCTGAGAAACCAGCATAAGGCATATGTCGGGTAAAGTGGGCCGGCCCGCCCTTTAAACTTGAAAGCAAGATCGCCGAAACGCATGTCGCCAATAATCTGTTCCTGCAGGACTGTATTTAGGACCGGAGTTGACCAGCCCAGCGACATTCCGCGCGCCATGATCGAGCCAAAATAGGTCAGGCTGTAAATCATGGACGAACCCACCAGCGTTCCGCGAATGCCACGCCAAAGGGTGCGCGAAAGCTGATAACGCCGCGCCCGGTAGAGCGCCGCCCCCCACAGCAAGAATATGAGAAGATACAGCAGGAAGTAGACGCCAAGTAAGGCGGGATGCTCGGGCCCCAGCGCAATGCTGATCAAGGTTATGACCAGCACAAATGGCAGCACAAACAGGCCAAACACGATAAGCGCGCCCTTGAACAGCTCCATACCGCGCCCCGTATATTCCAAAGGCTGGCCATTGATGTGCACGCAACTCCAGATATGCTTTCGCACATTGGTCTTGGCCCAAAACCGGTAAATTGTGAGCGTTATGAGGTTCAACAGGAAGTTGACGATTGCGAGTCGCCCCAGCCCGGGTCGGGGAACGTACTCAATCCGGATTGGTTCGCCCGCACTTTTGAGAGAATCTAGCATAGTTGCCAATCTGCCACGCCATGACTCATTCGGAAATAGCCATTATTCAGCGATAAATCCTGGCTTAAATCCATCTGTTGCCGAAAAACCACACACTCTTGAATTGTGCAAATGCCGCAATTTTGCGCCACAATGAACCTTTCATCCGCCCAAATTGGCCCTTACCGTGGCAATTCACAGGAGCTGAGACCTGTGGATTCGAAGCTTAAGGGGCTTCTGGGAAATGTTGGGCGGGGTTGCACTTGATCACCGGGATTGCGGTGATGGAGGGGCAAGGCCGCCGTTTGTTTGAGCAGGAAGGACTGAAAGCTGTGCCGTCGTTTACAAAAATAGAACAAAAACGCTGACACAGGATACTATTATGGACGCCACCGTCATCTCGAAAACCAGGCTCCCCAGCCGCCATGTAACCGTTGGGCCCCAGAGGGCGCCCCACCGCTCCTATCTCTATGCCATGGGCCTGAACGAGCAACAGATCAGCCAGCCTCTGGTTGGCGTTGCCAGCTGCTGGAATGAGGCCGCACCCTGCAACATTTCCCTCATGCGCCAGGCCCAGTCGGTCAAGCGCGGCGTGGCCGCCGCCAGTGGCACCCCCCGCGAATTCTGCACGATTACAGTCACCGATGGCATCGCCATGGGCCATCAGGGCATGAAGGCCTCGCTGGTGTCGCGTGAGGTGATTGCGGACTCGGTTGAACTCACCATGCGTGGCCATTGCTACGACGCTCTCGTCGGCCTTGCCGGCTGCGACAAGTCACTCCCCGGCATGATGATGGCCATGGTGCGCCTCAATGTGCCATCCGTATTCATCTATGGCGGGTCAATTCTGCCCGGCACCTTCAAGGGCCGTCCTGTCACCGTGCAAGACGTGTTTGAAGCCGTTGGCAAGCACAGCGTGGGCGAAATGTCCGATGCTGACCTCCACACCCTGGAACAGGTCGCTTGCCCGTCAGCGGGCTCCTGTGGGGCCCAGTTCACCGCCAACACCATGGCAACCGTGGCCGAAGCCATAGGCCTCGCCCTGCCATACTCCTGCGGCGCGCCAGCCCCTTACGAAATCCGCGATAGCTTCTGCTTCACCTCTGGTGAAAAGGTGATGGAACTCATCGCCCGCAATATCCGCCCGCGCGACATTGTCACCCTGAAGGCCCTGGAAAACGCCGCAACTGTTGTGGCAGCTTCAGGTGGTTCCACCAACGCAGCGCTGCACTTGCCAGCCATCGCCCATGAATGCGGCATCAAGTTTGATCTCTTTGACGTCGCTGAAATTTTCAAGAAGACACCCTACATTGCCGACCTGAAACCAGGCGGTAAATATGTGGCAAAAGACATGTTCGAAGCCGGTGGCATTCCGCTGCTCATGAAAACCCTTCTCGACCATGGCTTCCTCCACGGCGATTGTCTGACGGTGACAGGCCGCACCATTGCCGAGAACATGGCATCGGTAAAATGGAACCCGGACCAGGACGTTGTTTACCCCGCCAACAAGCCAATCACCAAAACCGGGGGTGTTGTTGGCCTACGCGGAAATCTCGCCCCAGAAGGTGCCATCGTAAAGGTGGCTGGTATGAAGAACCTGACCTTTACCGGTCCCGCCCGCTGCTTTGATTCCGAAGAGCTTTGCTTCGAAGCGGTCACCCACAAGAAATACAAGGAAGGCGAAGTCCTGGTCATTCGTTACGAGGGACCACGTGGCGGACCCGGCATGCGCGAAATGCTTTCAACGACGGCGGCCCTTTACGGCCAGGGCATGGGCGAGAAGATGGCGCTCATCACCGATGGCCGCTTCTCTGGCGCCACCCGCGGCTTCTGCGTGGGCCATGTTGGCCCCGAAGCGCAATTGGGTGGACCCATAGCACTTCTCGAGGATGGCGACATGATCACCCTTGATGCAGTTAAAGGAACGTTGACCTGCAATGTCGGCGATGCCGAATTTGCCACCCGCAAGAAAAGCTGGAAGCCCAAGGACCATGGCTATGGTTCCGGCGCTTTGTGGAAATATGCCCAACAGGTAGGCCCCGCTGTTTCAGGTGCCGTAACCCATCCAGGAGGAAGTGCTGAAGGTGTTTGCTACGCCGACATTTAGCGCAGCTGTGATGTCGCTGTCACGCCACGCCAGAAACGCAGTTATCGCACTTCTGGCAGTGCTGCTGCTTGGCCTGTCGCCCATAGCCCACGCTGAAGAGGACGAAGCCGGCTTCTTTTCATATTTGCCAGCGGCACCGAGACTGAATCTGCCTGAGCTCGACATCACGCCATTCTGGACCGATGATCTGAAGAAGGCCAAGAAGTCCTACAACAAGGGTAATTTTAGCCAGGCGATCAAGTTTTTCCGCAGGGCCTCCGAAGATGGAAACATTGTAGCCGATTGGTATCTCGGCCACATGTACCGCAAGGGCAGGGGAGTTCCCCGTGACGACGCCACGGCATTTTCCTACTATTCGCGGGTTGCCGACAACTACGATCCCGATGAGCGCGATCAGAACCGGCTCCGCATCATGGTGGACGCCCAATTGCGCGTGGCCGATTATTATCGCTTAGGCATTGCTAACGCTGGCATCAAGGCGAATTACAGGGTCGCCGCCAGCAGCTATCTGAAGATAGCATCAACCTATGGCCATCCAGGCGCGCAGTATTCGCTGGGCCTGATGAACATCAAGGGCCAGGGCGTGAAGAAGAACCCGCAGCAGGGGTTGAAGTGGCTGATCGCCGCCGCCCGCAAACGCCATGCCCTGTCTGAAGCCTATCTCGGAGATTTGTACTGGGATGGCAAGCTCGTGCAGAAGGACCGCACCCGCGCCTTGATGTGGTATATCCTGGCCCAGCAATCCACCAAGCCATCGGAATTTCCGTCGATTTATGACCGTTACAACGAACTCAATTCCGTCGCCAACGATGATGAACGGCTGGAAGCGGAGGCCCGCGCCCGGGTCTGGGCCGATCAATACCCGGCGGACGGCAATACCTTCTCCGAATAAAGTCTACGCACTAAAACTGGGCCGGCTCGCCACATAGATTGCGGCACCGGCCAGAGTGCCGGTCACGACCACGAGCAGCCAGATCGGCAATCCGCTGTAGGCCCACAACCAGCCACCCATCAGGGTCATAATGCCCAGCGCAAGAGCCTTTGCCTTCAGGGAAATAACACCATTATCCTGCCAGTCGCAAATAGGCGGGCCAAAAACCCGGTGGTCTCGGATTCTTTCCGCAAGTTCAGGAGATGACCTGCCAAAGGCCCAAACCGCAACAAGCAGCATGGGCGTCGTGGGTAGGATGGGAAGAATGACCCCCGCGATGGCCATTCCAACGCTTAACCAGCCAACCCCCAGATAAATTAACCGCCTCAAGCCAAAATTCTCCAATTCTCGTGTAACCCTTGCAATTCGCAGCCTGTTCATGCGATTTACTGCTGACTATGGCAAGCACTTCCGATCAATTAATCCCGCCGCCGCGAGTGTCCTTTCTGGGTAAGCTCAGGGCCTATTTCTTCACGGGCCTTGCCATTACGGCCCCCATTGCAATTACCATCTGGGCCACTCTCTGGTTCATCAATATTTTCGATGCCTGGCTAAAACCCTATATTCCCAGCTATTATAACCCTGACACCTATTTGCCCTTCAAGGTTCCGGGTTTCGGCCTGATCTTCGCGCTCATCGCCATTACCTTTGTTGGTGCCCTGGCTGCCAATCTGGTGGGGCGCACCCTGATTGGCCTGTGGGACAAGGCGCTCCACCGCACTCCCGTGGTACGTTCCATCTACAAGGGCTCAAAGCAGATTTTTGAAACGCTGTTTTTGCAGAAGGGCACGTCTTTTCAGAAGGCCTGTCTGGTTGAGTGGCCACGCCACGGAATTTGGACGCTCGCCTTTATTTCACGCGAAATTGACGGCGCAATGGTAGGCCTTGAGAAGGGCCGCAAAATGTACGCCGCCTATGTTTCAACAACACCCAACCCTACTGGTGGTTATGTCTTCTTTTGTGATGTCGGCGATGTCATTGTCCTCGATGCGACTGTTGAAGATGCCTTGAAACTTGTCATATCGATGGGGTTGGTGTTTCCCGAAGGTCCCCTCGCGTCGGATATGGAATTGAAGCTGGCCGGCAAACCTCAGCGCAAAAGGGCTATCCCGCGGAAAGCAACTTGACCGCCTCATCACGCTCAAAGAGATAGAGCAGGGTACGCAGCGCCTCGCCGCGCGCTGATTTAAGTTCGGCATCGCGCGCCAAAATCAAAGCCGCATCGTCCCGCGCCGCCGCAAGCAAATCACCATGCGCCGCAAGATCGGCAATGCGGAAAAGCGGAAGCCCCGCCTGCTGCGTTCCCAGCATCTCTCCAGCCCCGCGCAGCCGCAAACCCTCTTCGGCGATGCGAAAACCGTCTTCGGTTTCCCGCATGATTTTAAGCCGTGCCTTGGCCGTCTCGCCAAGCGGCTCCTGATACAACAATAGGCAGGTCGACTTGGCCGTCCCGCGCCCCACGCGCCCACGCAATTGATGCAGCTGTGCCAGGCCAAAGCGTTCGGCGTTTTCAATCACCATGATTGAGGCTTCCGCAACATCAACACCCACTTCGATCACCGTGGTGGAAACCAGAATATCAATGGCGCCGGATTTAAAATCCGCCATGATGGAATCTTTCTCTGCACCCTTGAGCCTGCCGTGAATCAAGCCAACCCGGCGCGGAAACCTGTGCTCAAGATATTTGAAACGGTCCTCGGCAGCGGCCAGATCCACCATTTCACTTTCTTCCACAAGGGGGCACACCCAATAGGCTCGCTGCCCGCTCTTAATGCTGCGGCCCAACCCGGCCACGACTTCATCCATGCGCTCAAGCGGCAATACGCGGGTATCAATTGGCAATCGCCCGGCGGGCTTCTCCGTGAGTTTTGACACATCCATATCACCATAAACTGTCAGAGCCAGCGTGCGGGGGATTGGTGTTGCCGTCATGACGAGGAGGTCCGTGGCACTCCCTGCCTTGGCTTGCAAGGCAAGGCGTTGATGCACGCCAAAGCGATGCTGCTCATCAATGACCACAAGGCCAAGGTTGTTGAATTCAACACCTTCCTGAAACAGCGCATGGGTGCCGATAAGAATATCAATGCTGCCTTCCGCAAGACGTTCCAGAATGTCTTCCCGTTGCTTGCCCTTTTCACGGCCCGTAAGAACGGCAATCGAAATTCCAGACGCCCGACAAAGGGGCGTGAGCGCCATGATGTGTTGCCGCGCCAGAATTTCCGTTGGCACCATGAATGCCCCCTGCGCACCGCATTCCACCACGGTTGCCAGTGCCAAGAGCGCAACGATGGTTTTTCCCGATCCCACATCGCCCTGTAACAAGCGCAGCATGCGCGAAGGAGATGCCATGTCGCTCTGTATTTCCGCATTGGCGAAAACCTGCGCACTGGTCAACTTATAGGGCAAGGCGGTAATGACTTTCGCCTGCCTTGCGCCACTGCCCTCAAAACTTCGCCCTGACGCTCGCTTCATGTGCCCACGCACCAGACTCAATGCCAGCTGGTTCGCCAGAAGTTCATCATAAGCCATACGCAAGTGCGCGGGCGAATTGAGCGATGGGGTTTCGGTGATCTTCGGATTATGCAGGGCCTTTAACGCTGCGGAAAAATCCGGCCATCTGTGTCGTTGCTTCCACGTCGCATCCTGCCACTCCGTCAACTCCGGCAACCGCTCCAGCGCGGTTCGAATGGCCCGCCCCAGTATTTTTGGCGAGAGTCCCGCCGTGAGCGGATAAACCGGCTCGATCAGCGGCATCCCCTGAAATTCTTCCGCCGTCAGAATATGATCCGGATGGGCAATTTGCGGCTCCGCGCCATACCAGCTGATTTCACCCGAAATAAATCGCATTTCCCCTTCCGGCAGGCTGCGCTTGAGATGATCGACAAAGGCATGAAAAAACACCAGGGTCAGGATTCCTGTCTGATCGGAAACCTCGACCCGGTAGGGCAGCCTTTTGTTAATTGGCGGCGGCGGCTTATGCCTGCCGACCTTCACTTCAATGGTAACGATGCCTTTCTGCGGCAAATCAGCAATGTTTGGGCGAAAGCGCCGATCCACAATTCCCGTGGGCAGGTGAAACAGCAGATCGACGATACGCGGGGATGCCGAGACGTCACCGCGCAGGAATTTTCCCAAAATCTTGTCCAGCTTCTGGCCAATGCCTTTGATGCCGGAAGCGCTTGCAAAGAGGGGATTGAGAACAGAAGGACGCATTGCACTATTTTGTTGGTTAAGGTGTTGCAGCGCAAGTGCAGAAGCGGCTAATCAGGCAGCCAATGACATACCCAGCTGAGCCCATTGAATTGCGCCGGAAACGTCTTCTATGGCGGAGCAGCCACCGTGGCATCAGGGAAATGGACCTGCTGATGGGCGGCTTTGCTAGGTCCCGCCTGCCGACCATGACAGAAAACGAGTTGAACGCCTTTGAAGATATCATTGAATTGCCGGATCAAGACTTGTTGTCATGGATTACAGGGGAAGCCACCGTGCCTCCAACCCTCAGTAACGCGCTCCTGCCAGAGCTTCTCAAGTTTCGCCTATGATTGATCTTTCCAAACTCACCCGGCACCTGAAGGTCTCCGGCCGCATTCAGCTATCAGGAATCCCGCAAGGCCTTGATGCAATGTTTCTGCCGCAGTTGGCCCAGCATTTGGCAAGTGTTCCGCTGCTCCATGTTTGCGTGGATGACCAGCGCCTTTCAACCCTCGCTGAACAGGTATCCTTCTTCGCCCCGGACCTCGAAGTCCTGCGCTTTCCCGCCTGGGATTGCTTGCCCTATGACCGCGTTTCACCTTCAGCCGATGCTCTCGCGCGAAGGCTTTCAACCCTTACGCAGTTGCTCCGGAAAACCGACAAACCGCGGTTGGTTCTGACAACAGTGAATGCCGCACTTCAACGCGTTGTGGCGCGTGAGATGATTGGGAAAACTTCCTTCACCGCAGCACCCAGCCAGCGCGTGAACGGCGATACCTTACTCGCCTTCCTGGCCGACAATGGCTTCTCCAGGGTTGGCACCGTGGTTGATCCCGGCGATTTTGCCGTGCGTGGCGGCATCATTGATATCTTTCCGCCGGGAGCGGAAAACCCCGTACGGCTGGATTTCTTCGGCGACACACTGGAATCAATCCGTGAGTTCGATGCCCAGTCCCAGCGATCAACCGCAACGCTGCGCACCCTGACGCTGAATCTCGCCAACGAAGTGCTGCTGTCGCCCGAAGCCATTGGCCGTTTTCGTACCGGCTATGCCGCAGCCTTTGGCGGTTTGGACCTGAATGACCCGCTCTATGAATCGATAACCAATGGTCGGCGCTACCAGGGCATGGAGCACTGGCTGCCGCTGTTTCATGAGCGCCTTGAAACGCTGCTGGACTATTTGCCGGGATCACCCGTTTCACTGGACCATGCCGCCGCCGAATCCATGGCCGCGCGGCATGAGCAGGTGGCTGAGTTTTATGACGCACGGCGGGAAGCACGCGAGAAAGGTTCCTTCGGGGCAGCGCCCTATAAGCCTTTGCCGAGTAACATGCTCAATCTCAACGACGCCGAATGGAAGCAACTTGTTGCTGATCGAACGACCTTGGCCATGTCGGCCTTTGAAAGCCCGGATGCGGACAGCATTTCCTTTGGCGGCAGAAGAGGACGCAGCTTTGCCGCCGAACGCACCCAAGCTGGTACAAGCATCTATGACGCCGTGAAATTGCATTCGGAAGACCTGCGCAAAACCGGCAAGCGCGTTCTTATCGCCAGTTGGACCGAAGGATCGCAGGAACGCCTGCACACAATTCTGAAGGACCATGAACTGGCGCCTTTGGCGAGCGCTGCCACATGGGCCGATGCCCGCACACGCGATGCGTCCATCGTCAGCCTCATCGTTCTGGGACTTGAAGAAGGCTTTGAGACCAATAATCTCGTCGTTATCGCCGAGCAGGACATCCTCGGTGATCGCCTCGTGCGCAAAGCCCGCAAGAATCGTAAAGCCGTTGATTTCCTCTCCGAGCTTTCCTCCCTCTCGCCGGGTGATCTCGTGGTCCATGTGGATCATGGCATTGGCCGTTTTGAGGGCCTGAAAACCATTGAGGTGCAGGGTGCCCCCCATGATTGTCTGTTGCTGATCTATGCCGGCAATGATCGTCTGTTCCTGCCCGTTGAAAACATCGAACTTCTCACCCGCTATGGCGCGGAAGACAATGGCACCCAACTCGACCGCTTGGGCGGCGGCGCGTGGCAGGCGAAGAAGGCGCGCCTCAAGGAACGCATCCGCGAAATCGCCGAGGACCTGATCAAGACGGCCGCCGCCCGCGAACTCAAGGCCGGGGATATTCTGCCGCCGCCCGACGGCGCCTTTGATGAATTCTGTGCCCGCTTCCCCTACGAGGAAACCGAAGATCAATTAAGCGCAATCGAAGCCGTTCTGAACGACCTCCAGAAGGGCCGCCCCATGGACCGTCTCATTTGCGGCGACGTGGGCTTCGGCAAAACCGAGGTAGCGCTGCGCACGGCATTTGTTGCAGCCCTCAATGGCAAGCAGGTGGCCGTCGTGGTGCCGACAACACTTCTGGCGCGCCAGCACTACGCAACCTTCAACGAACGCTTCAAGGGCTTGCCGCTGCGCCTTGCGCAAGCCTCCCGGCTTGTTGGCCGCAAGGAAATCGATGCCGTGAAGGCGGGGCTGGAGGCTGGCGATGTTGACATCGTTATCGGCACCCACGCGCTTCTCACCAGCAACATAAAGTTCCGCGACCTCGGCCTTCTCATCATCGATGAGGAACAGCACTTCGGCGTGAAGCACAAGGAGCGCCTGAAGGAACTCCGCGCCAATGTCCATGTGTTGACGCTCACAGCTACACCCATTCCCCGCACCCTGCAATTGGCGCTCTCCGGTGTGCGCGAACTTTCACTGATTACCACGCCGCCATTGGACCGTCTGGCGGTGCGCACCTATATCTCGCCCTTCGATCCCGTGATCATCCGCGAGTCGTTGCTGCGTGAACATTTCCGTGGCGGGCAAAGCTTCTATGTCGTGCCGCGCATCACCGATCTCCAAGAGATTGCAGAATTCCTGCGCGAGAACATCCCGGAGATAAAATTCCGCACCGCCCACGGCCGCCTGTCGCCAACCGAACTGGAAGACATCATGTCCGGGTTCTATGACCGGAAGTTCGATGTTCTGCTTTCCACCACCATTGTGGAATCGGGCCTTGATATTCCAACCGCCAATACTTTGATTGTCCACCGCGCCGATATGTTTGGCCTGGCCCAGCTCTACCAGTTGCGCGGTCGCGTCGGCCGTTCCAAGCAACGTGCCTACTCGCTCTTCACAACACCGCCCAACCGCGCCTTGACGGAAGCCGCAGACCGCCGCTTGAAAGTTTTGCAGTCCCTCGATTCACTTGGTGCAGGCTTCACCCTTGCCAGCCATGATCTCGATATCAGGGGTTCGGGCAATCTCCTGGGTGAAGAGCAATCCGGCAATATCAAGGAAGTGGGCTACGAGCTCTACCAGACCATGCTGGAAGAAGCCGTGATGAAAATGCGTGCTGGCGGAGAGGCGGAAGAAATGGAAGGTGCCTGGTCACCGCAAATTAATGTGGGAACTTCGGTGCTCATTCCAGAAAAATTTGTTTCCGACCTGCAAGTCCGCCTTGGATTGTACCGCAGGCTGGCTGACCTCCAGGAGCAAACTGATCTCGAAGCCTTTGGTGCCGAGCTGCATGATCGCTTCGGCAAGCTTCCCGACGAAGTGCAGCATCTCATTGAAGTCGTTTCCATCAAGCTCCTATGCCGTGCGGCCAATGTTGCCAATGTGGATGCGGGGCCAAAAGGTGCGGTGCTGGGTTTTCGTAAAGACACATTCCCCAATCCCGGAGCCCTTGTGCAATGGATTGGTGGGCAGGGGACTTTGGCAAAGCTCAGGCCGGATATGAAACTCGTCATTCTGCGCACCTGGAAAACCCCGGAGGAGCGTCTGAAAGGCACCCGGCAGATTATGCAGAATCTGGTGAAGCTGGCGGCGTGATCTGCTGAATAGTTGAAGATGTTCAATACTTTATCGCGTGTTGCCGTGGCGCTTGGCCGCCTTTGCTCAAGCGATAATCGATTCTATAAGCACCGCAGAGGTGTTGAATGATTTTTGATTTCGATGCACTGACTCTCGCCCGAATGCAATTTGCATTCACTATGTCGTTCCACATCATCTTTCCCGCTTTTTCCATTGGGCTTGCGAGTTATCTCGCCGTATTGGAAGGCCTGTGGCTGTGGAAAAAAGTGCAGGTCTTCCACGATCTCTTCAACTACTGGAAAAAGATTTTTGCCGTGGCCTTCGGCATGGGCGTCGTCTCCGGCATCGTCATGTCCTACCAGTTCGGCACGAACTGGAGCGTGTTTTCCGACAAGGCCGGAGCCGTGATCGGCCCCTTGATGGGCTACGAAGTGCTCTCCGCTTTCTTTCTGGAGGCAGGATTTCTCGGCGTGATGCTGTTCGGCGAAAAGCGCGTAGGCGCCGGTTTGCATTTCTTTGCAACCCTGATGGTGGCGTTTGGCACGCTCATCTCCGCCACCTGGATTCTGTCGGTGAACAGTTGGATGCAAACACCCGCTGGCTACTCCATCACAATCGCCGGGCAATTTGTGCCCGAGGATTGGTGGGCGGTGATTTTCAATCCCTCATTTCCCTATCGCTTCGTGCACATGGTGCTTGCCGCCTATTTGACAACGGCCCTTGTGGTCGGCGGAATTGGTGCATGGCACCTGCTCAAGGATAACGCGTCGCCAGGTGCCCGCGTTATGTTCTCAATGGCCATGTGGATGGCGGCCCTCGTCGCCCCCATTCAGATTTTTGCGGGCGATCTTCACGGACTCAACACTTTGGAGTATCAGCCCGCCAAGGTTGCGGCCATGGAGGGCCACTACGAAAATCAGTCCGGTGCCCCGCTCATCCTCTTTGGCATCCCTGACGACGAGGCGGAAGAAACCCGTTACCAGCTTGCCATTCCAAAACTTGGCTCACTGATACTAACTCACCATGCCGATGGCGAAGTAAAAGGCCTCAAGGCCTTTCCCAAGGATCAACGCCCGCCCGCCGAAATCGTATTCTGGTCTTTCCGCATCATGGTGGGAATTGGCTTTGCCATGCTGGGAATAGGGCTCTGGAGCCTGTTGCGCCGCAGCCAATACGCGCGACTTTATGAAGATCGCTGGCTGCATCGCACAGCACTGTTCATGACCCCATCAGGCTTCATAGCCGTGCTCGCTGGTTGGATAACCACCGAAGTGGGACGCCAGCCCTATACGATTTACGGCCAGCTCACCACGGTCCAGTCAGCATCTCCCATCGAGGCCCCCGCCATTGCTGCATCACTGATAGCTTTCATCATTGTCTATTTTGCCGTATTCGGGGCAGGGGTCTTTTATATCCTGAGGCTCTGCGGAAAATCGCCCGATAGCACTGAACCTGATATCGAACCCGGACCAACCCACGCGGCTGGCATCAATCCCGGCCCCGCACTCAAAGCGGGCGAATAGGAGAACGTGATGGCAATCGATCTTCCTTTCATCTGGGCCGGCCTCATAGCCTTTGCGGTTCTTGCCTACGTGGTTCTTGACGGTTTCGATCTTGGAGTCGGCATTCTGTTTCCGCTAGCCAAAGACAAGCATGACCGCGACGTGATGATGAACTCTGTCGCCCCTGTCTGGGACGGAAACGAAACCTGGCTCGTGCTCGGCGGTGGCGGCCTGATGGCGGTGTTCCCGCTCGCCTATGCGACCGTGCTTCCCGCCCTCTATGCACCTCTCATTGCCATGCTGCTTGGCCTTGTCCTGCGCGGCGTTGCTTTCGAATTCCGCTGGCGCACCAAGCGCGGGCAGTTCCTATGGGACTGGGCCTTCAGCGGCGGCTCCCTCATCGCCACATTCGCCCAAGGCATGGCGCTTGGCGCATTGGTGCAAGGCATTCCCGTCATCAACCGCACCTATTCCGGCGGCTGGTGGGATTGGTTCACGCTCTTCACGCTGCTGACGGGAGCAGCTCTGGTTATGGGCTATTCCCTGCTGGGAGCCGCTTGGCTGGTGATGAAAACCGAGGGTGAACTGCAGGAAAAATCGCGCCGGCAGGCCTGGGTGACAGCCGCAGGCACAATTGTCCTCATCGGTGCCGTAAGCCTCTGGACACCATTCTTGAAACCCATCTACTTCGAGCGTTGGTTTGCGTGGCCCGCCATGCTTTTCAGTTCCATTGTCCCGTTGCTGGTATTGGCCTGCATCTATGGCCTCTACACGGGCCTGCGCGACAAAAGCGATTACCGCCCATTCCTCTCTTCACTCGGCCTTTTCATTTTGTGCTTTGTCGGCCTTGGCATCAGTTTCTATCCCTACATCGTCCCGCCCTCGCTTTCGATCTGGGATGCAGCCGCACCCGACAAGAGCCTCGCCTTCCTGCTCGTCGGCGCATTGGTCCTGATGCCGCTGATCCTTGCCTACACCGCCTATTCCTATTGGGTCTTCCGCGGCAAAGTCGATCCCCACGAGGGCTATCATTGATGCATCTCTATGGTCGAAGGCTGCTCTGGTTTGTAGCCCTTTGGGCAACCGGAGTGCTTGCTGTTGCTTCCCTCGGGCTTGCCATTAAACTCGTGCTGAGTTGAATGACGCCAGAAGGGAATCGATCGGACCATGACCACCCATTCAACCCTGCTCGACCGCCAGAGCACCGCCTTCAAAGATAACGCCGCCCACAACAAGGCCCTCGTCGAAGAACTGCGCCTGAAGGTGGCCGCCGCCGGGCAGGGCGGGCCTGAGGCTTCACGCCAACGCCATGCCGCACGGGGCAAACTGTTGCCGCGAGACCGTGTCATGCGCCTGCTCGATCCCGGTTCGCCATTCCTCGAAGTGGGAGCGCTTGCGGCAAATGGCATGTACAACGACGAGGCGCCGGGAGCGGGGATCATCGCCGGAGTCGGCCGCGTGTCGAACCGCGAGGTGATGATCGTTGCCAACGACGCCACGGTCAAAGGCGGGGCCTATTTCCCCATGACCGTAAAGAAGCACTTGCGCGCCCAGGAAATAGCGCTTCAGAACCGCTTGCCTTGCATCTATCTCGTGGACAGTGGCGGGGCAAACCTGCCGCACCAGGCTGAACTTTTTGCCGACCGTGAACACTTCGGCCGAATTTTTTTCAACCAGGCAAATATGTCTGCCGAGGCCATTCCACAGATCGCCTGTGTGATGGGAAGCTGCACCGCAGGCGGGGCCTATGTTCCTGCCATGTCGGATGAAACCGTGATCGTTCGCAATCAGGGTACGATCTTTCTTGCAGGCCCGCCACTGGTCAAAGCCGCCACCGGCGAAGTGATCACCGCGGAAGAGCTTGGCGGCGCCGACACGCATGGCCGCCGCTCCGGCGTGGTTGACCATGTTGCGGAAAATGATGAGCACGCCTTGGCTGTTGTCCGCGAAATCGTGGCGAGGCTCAATCGTGTAAAGGCCGTTGATATCGAAATCACGACCCCACGTCCTCCGAAACTTGATCCGCAGGACCTTTACGGCCTGATCCCCCCGGACGTTCGCACACCTTATGACGTGCGCGAAGTGATTGGCCGCATTGTCGATGGTTCGGAAATGCATGAGTTCAAGTCGCTCTACGGCACCACACTGGTTTGTGGTTTTGCGCGCATCTGGGGAATTCCGGTTGCCATACTGGCCAATAGTGGCGTGCTTTTTTCCGAAAGTGCATTGAAGGGCGCGCATTTCATCGAGCTGGCCTGCCAGCGCCGCGTGCCACTGTTATTTCTGCAGAACATTTCCGGCTTTATGGTTGGCGGCAAGTATGAAGCAGGTGGCATCGCCAAGGATGGCGCCAAGCTGGTGACGGCAGTGGCAACCGCGAGCGTGCCGAAAGTTACCGTGCTGATCGGCGGCAGCTTTGGCGCCGGCAATTACGGCATGTGCGGCAGGGCCTACAGCCCGCGCTTCCTGTTCACCTGGCCCAACAGCCGGATCAGCGTTATGGGGGGTGAGCAAGCCGCCTCAGTGCTGTCATCGGTCCGCAGTGATCAATTGGCTGCCAAAGACGACGAAGCCTTCAAGGAAACGATCAGGGCAAGCTACGAAGCCGAGGGCAATCCCTACTACGCCACCGCGAGGTTGTGGGATGATGGCATCATAGATCCCGTCCAGACGCGCGATGTATTGGGCCTTGCCTTCTCAGCAGCGCTGAATGCGCCAATCCCTGAACGGCCGCGCTTTGGCTTGTTCCGGATGTAACAATGATCGACAGCCTGCTCATCGCCAATCGTGGCGAGATCGCCCGCCGCATTATCCGCACGGCCCGGGCGCTTGGCATTCGCACCATCGCCGTTCATTCGGATGTTGATGCCGGCATGCCCTTCGTGCGCGAGGCCGACGAGGCTGTCATTATCGGCCCGGCGCCGGCGCGCGAAAGCTATCTCGCAGGCGCAAAAATTCTGGAAGCGGCGAAGTTAACGGGAGCTGCAGCCATCCATCCCGGCTATGGTTTTCTTTCGGAGAATGCGGAATTCGCCGAAGCGGTTCAAATGGCCGGACTCGTCTGGGTCGGTGCACCACCTGCCGCCATTCGTGCCATGGGACTTAAAGATGCGGCGAAGCGATTGATGCAGGAGGCGGGAGTTCCCATAACACCCGGCTACATGGGCAATGATCAATCTGTGGAACGCTTGCAAAAGGAAGCTGATCAGATCGGTTACCCAGTGCTGATTAAGGCGATTGCCGGAGGCGGCGGAAAAGGCATGCGTAAAGTTGACGAAGCACCTGCCTTCATTGACGCGCTGACTTCATGCCGCCGCGAAGCCACGGCATCATTTGGCGATGATCGCGTCCTGATTGAAAAATACATCAATAACCCACGCCACATAGAAGTTCAGGTCTTCGGCGACGGCCACGGCAATGTGGTCCATCTTTTTGAACGAGATTGCTCCCTGCAACGCCGCCACCAGAAAGTAATCGAAGAAGCACCCGCGCCGGGCATGGATCAGGTTACACGCCAGACGATTTGCTCCGCAGCAGTCAAGGCAGCGCGCGCCGTTAAATATGTGGGAGCCGGCACCATTGAATTCATCGCCGACGTGTCTGAGGGGCTGCGCGCGGACCGCATCTGGTTCATGGAGATGAACACCAGGCTCCAGGTCGAGCATCCGGTGACCGAAGCGATAACCGGACAGGACCTGGTCGAATGGCAATTGCGGGTTGCATCTGGTGAGCCTCTGCCAAAACGGCAGATTGAACTCGCGATCTCCGGCTGGGCCATGGAAGCAAGACTTTATGCCGAGAATCCGGCAACCGGATTCCTGCCTTCAATTGGAAGACTGGAACACCTGCGCCTTCCGAACGACATCCGCATCGACAGCGGCGTCGAGGAAGGCGGTGAAATCACCGCGCATTACGATCCGATGATCGCCAAACTCATTGTTCACGCCGCCAGTCGAACCGAAGCGGCAGCAAGGCTTGCCAAAGCCTGTGGCCAAATCGAGGTCTGGCCAGTGCAGACCAATGCAGGTTTCCTTGCCCGCGCCGCCAGCAATGCAGATTTTATCGCTGGCAGCGTCGATACCGGATTCATTAAGCGTCACGCCGCGCAATTGATTCCTGGCAGTGAGCCTGACGCCGCAGTCCTGCAGGCCACAGCTCGCGCGTTGATTCCAGATCAGGCTGACAATCCATGGTCAGCGCTCGCAGGCTTTCGTATCGCTGCCTCGCTCGACATTGATGTTGTCGTTCAGATTGCCGGAACCACGCATGTTGTGGTCGTTGACCCGACAGCGGCCCCGACCGGCACACGTGCCACCATGGCCGACGACGAACGGCTGCTATTTCTTGATGGGCAGGCGTGGGCCTATGGGCAGCCGCGTGCCGACAGATCGGAAGGCGGCGCGGCTTCTGATGGCATGATACTGTCACCAATGCCGGGCCGCGTGATCGCGGTCGATGTGGCATTGGGGGACAAAGTCAAGAAAGGGCAGCGGCTGGTCGTCATTGAAGCCATGAAGATGGAGCAGGGGCTTATTGCTCCATTCGAAGGAGTCATAACAGAACTGAAGGCGGTGGCCGACGCGCAAGTATCCGAAGGCACGCTGCTCGCGCGCGTTGAGAAGGGACACAGCTGATGGCCGGACGTTTTTTTGACCAATGGAAAGCGGGTGACCGCATTTCCCATGATATCCGCCGCACTGTCACCGAGACGGACAATCTCCTCATCTCAACTTTAACCCATAATGCCCAACCCCTGCATCTTGATGCGGAATATGCCAGCGCCTCGGAGTTCGGCCGCATCGTTGTCAACGGCACCTTCACCTTCGCCTTGATGATTGGAATATCGGTCGGGGACACCACCCATGGAACGCTGGTCGCAAATCTTGGCTACGACAAGGTGGTGATGCCGAAACCCGTATTCATCGGCGATACCTTGCGCGTTGAAACGGAAGTAGTAGAGCTCCGGCCTTCAAACTCCCGTCCCGATGCCGGCATCGTCACCTTCCAGCACCGCGCCATCAACCAGCGTAACGAGATAGTCTGCCAATGCCTGCGCATGGCGTTGATGAAGCGATCACCGGACTGAGATTGCATCCTGCCTCAAAGTGCCCTCATCCGGCCTTCAACCACTTTCTCCCATGCCAAGAGGTACGGACGAAGGCGATAATCTCCAAAAGTTTTGCCTTCTCCCGTCCGAAGGATGGGGGGTTCTAGCTATCACAGGAATGAGCCACACTTTGGTCCTTATACTGACCTTTATTCTGATTGAGATGACTGAGGCAGCGCTGAAAAATTGATTTTGGGTTCTTAGCACTTCTTCCGCTACTTGATGCACAGCTGACATGGCGCTGGCATTGCCAAAATTCGGCTTTTGACTGAGGCTGTGTGAAAACGTCAGAGAACGGATAAAATTATGATTAAAGCCGAGCCACCATAATTTCAGCTTCAATGAAATCAATGTTTTAGCGAATTGAAATTTTATGAAATCAGGTGGATTTTCTGCAAACTTCTATTTGAATGACGTTTTCACACAGCCTCGACTCGGAGCAGAATGGGTGCTCCAAGCAGAGAACTCAACGGCAGAGAGCTTTGATCGCCCGTGCTCGTGCATTAAGGGCGATAGTGCCGTTGTCCCGGTGAGGTAGATCATCGCTGACCAAGAGCAAGAGACTGCTGTTGCCGGATTGCGGCGATTCTCAACCGAAGGCCATGCCATGGCGGCGCTGGCGGTTTGCACTGGCGTGGTAAATACAGGCCTTATTCTCGGGCGCTTGCCTACTTCGTGATTGCAACCCTATCAATTACTGTTGGCTGCAAAATTTTGCTTAGTAGGCGGGATGATTTTCATTGCATTGATCAACCACATAGTCATTGCGCCTCGCATCCATTCGGGTTTTCAGCCAGCCGCGCACTTGTTGCTTTACACCACAACCGTCGAATTAGTGTTGGGAGGTGGTGCGCTGGTGCCGGTCAATCTGTTTGGCGCATTTGATCCCGTTTAGGATTGGGACTTGGCGGTCTTTTCTCTCGTTCCAATATGTTTATTGTGCCGAACAACAGTCCCATAAACTACTGGCTCGGCTTAATGGCTGCGGGACTGGATTGATCGGCGACTCTAAAGTTAACTGACAAAACACTGACAATCATTGCCACTCGATCGTCCTTTTATGAACTCATTGTCGCCCATTCTGACGCGCATAAAAAATCATTGCCCCATGGTGTGGAGCAATAAAAACCGTTGGGACGGCACAATTCAAAATTGTTTCTTTGCTGATCAGCATTTTCTCGAGCAGCAACGCAATAGGAGATAGAGCTAGTGAATTTTTTGACTTTGCTTACACTTTTGAAAATTACACATCTGGTCGGGCTCATCATGGGCTTAGGCGGTGCAATCCTCGCTGATTACACAATTTTTACACGCGGCGTCATTCGCCCGGTCAGCCCGTACACTATTCACCAGACTGAGTTCCTTTCGCGCATCGTATTGGTCGGATTAACTATTCTATGGATTAGCGGCTGTGCCCTGATCTGGATTAACCTGATCGATCATCCGCAATACCTGACTAACCAGAAATTATGGGCAAAGATTGCAATTGTCGTGTTGTTGACCCTCAATGGGGTGTTTGTGCATAAGTATGTATTGCCCATCTTGCGTCGGTCAATCGGCAACCGCCTGTTTACCGATATGCCACGCAAGTATCTAGGCGTGATGACGCTGTTCGGCAGCATTTCCGTTGTTTCATGGACAGTGCCCTTTGTGCTCGGCAAGGCATCGGAACTGAATTACGTGACGCCCATTTGGAACATACTTGGTGTTTACGCTATTTGCGTGCTGGCGGTTTGGTCCGGGATGTTTGTAGTGATGAGTAGCATAAGCCGCATTCAAACTTCGCTGCAGAAGATAGCGGCGAAAACGCTACAACCAAACTCCATGTGGGAACAGACGGGCTGGAGTGGCAGCAAATCAGCTGAGCCGGCCTGGTCCTGACGTAGCCAAAACAGTCGAGGGAAACTGTGGGCATCGCACTTGAGAGACAGTGCGATGCCCAGTTTCATGCGAGTTCCGAATTTTGATAAGTAGGCTGATTCTCTGGGGTAGCAGGGTTCCAAGGGCTTGTCTTTCGCCTCTCCCTACTTTTGATAGACAGACTTCCAGCGGTAGAAACTTGCCCGACCGATGCCAAAGTACCGACATTCCTTGCCAACATCGCCGACCCTTTCAGCCTGATGGAGAATGTGCAACTTGCGCAGAATGTCGCGCGCATTTTTGTTATTTGTTAATTGAAATCATCCACCTGCATAAATTAAGCTATGAAAAAAATATTTCGCATGTCTGCATAAATCTACAGGCAGGTATGCAGTTGCCAAATAGCTACACTGTAATGGATGGCACAAATAATCTCTGGGCGGATCGATCCGAATGACCGCTTTCGGCCCGTTGGTGACCTTTTGGTCAAACGCCATTATGTCTGCTCATCGTGGTAAAGCACACATCAGTTCGACGACAAGTTGACAACATACCTGTTCTATTCGGGTTGGCAAATCGCGGGTCAATACAGTTGGCGAGGACCAAAATGTGGCTCAAATCTGCGATAGCTAGAACCCGTGCTGCGAGGCATTGGAGAAGAGCCTGCCCCTTACTTGATACGGGGTGGCCGAAGGCTGGATGAGGGCTCTGCGGTGCTTAATTCAATCAATGACGATCAGGCACTACGTAGCGAGGTTGCGAATAACAGCAGCCAGTTGTTCTGTTGGTTGCGCGCCCATCAAACCTTGGTTATGTGCAAAGATGAAACAGGGAACACCCGAGACACCCATGCGGTAGGCATAGTCCACTTCGGCATTTACCGCATCAACATCAGTACCGTTTTCAAGCTTCTCAGAAACATCGGCCTCATCCATCCCTGTCTCGCCTGCAATTTTCAGCAACACAGCGCGGTCACCAACATCCAAACCACCATTCCAATAGGCCATGAATAGGCGCTCGGCCACATCCCCTTGCTTGCCCGCGACATGGCTCCAGCGAATAAGCCTGTGGGCATCCATGGAATTCGGCGTGCGCGTAATCTTTTCGAATTCATAGGGCACACCATCCAATTTGCCCGCAGCGATAAGAGGGTCATGGATGGTATTCAGCCGCTCGGCGCCAAACTTGTTTTCCATATAGGTCCGCCGGCTCATGCCCTCTTTCGGGATGGTCGGATCCAGAAAGAAGGGCCGCCAGTTCACCTCAACCCTGATGTCATCAAGCAGCCCAATAGCCTTGTCCAAACGGCGCTTGCCGAGGAAACACCACGGGCAGATCACATCGGATACGACTTCAATCTCAATTGCCTTCACGGATTGCGCCACAATGTTGTAGCCTCAAATCCGGGAAGCGGCTGCGTTTCCGGCCTGCCTATCCGGTTCCACCGCGCCACCCATTGCCCGCCCGCATCATAGAACGGGATGATGTAAAAACCCGACACGAGCAGGCGGTCCAGCGCACGCACGGCCACCGTGAATTCTTCATGACCCTTGGCCGTAAGCAAAGCTGCAATCGCGCCATCAACAGCGGGAGAAGCGATGCCCGGATAGTTGCGTGTGCCTTCGATTGTTTTGCCTTCCGAACCGAAATAGAACTTCTGTTCATTACCGGGCGAGAGCGAATTGAACCAGCTCGCCGGGATCATATCGTAGTCATACGTCTTCTGCAGGCTGGAGAATTGCGCCGAGTCCACAATGCGCACATCAACCTTGATGCCAATCTGCTGCAGGGTGCGCTGATAATGCAGCGCAATTTTTTCCTGGTCCTTGTTCTGGATGGAAATCGTGAAGGCAAAGGGTTCGCCCGCCGCGTTCACAAGCCCCGTATCCTTCACTGTCCATCCCGCTTGGCCAAAGAGGTCAACCGCCTTCCTGAGCGCCTTGCGGTCGCGGCCTGAGCCATCACTGACGGGCAGGGCATAACTGCCGTCAAGAAAATCTGCGCGAAGCTCCGCGACAGCAGCACCCAGAACAGCCTTCTCAGCCTCATCAATGGCTTTGCCCTTGGAGGAAAGCTCCGAGCCGGAATAGTAACCATAGGTCCGCTGATAGGCGTTCGAAAACAAATTGGCATTGGCCCATTCAAAATCAAAAGCAAACATGAGCGCCTCACGCACCCGCGCATCGTCAAAAATCTTGCGCCGGGTGTTGAAGGCAAAGCCGCTGGCGGGTGCTGGCGAACGCTGCACCACTTTCTCAAGCATCACTTTTCCTTCCTTCACCGCAGGAAAATCATAGCCGGTGGACCAGCGCGTCGGATCGCCTTCCGTGCGAATATCCGCATCACCCTTCTTGAAGGCCTCAAAGGCCGCATTGGCGTCCCGATAATAATCGTAACGCACCGTTTCAAAATTCCACAGGCCTTTGCCAAGGGCCAATGACTTGCCCCAATACTCCGGGTTCTTCTTGTAGGTAATGCTTTCGCCAGCCTTCACCTCGGCAATCATGTAGGGGCCAGAACCAATGATGGGATCAAGCGAGCTCTCGTCAAACGCCTTGCCCTCCCAGGCGTGTTTGGGGACAATCGGCATCACGCCAATGATCAGTGGCAACTCGCGGTCACCAACCTCCTGATGGAAGACCACCGTATGATCATCAGGTGTTTCAATCTTGGTGATCTTCGAATAGGAATTCTTGAAATTGGGCCGGCCCTTGTCGCGCAGCGTCTCCATGGAAAACACTACGTCAGCCGAAGTCACTGGTTTGCCATCGGAAAATTTTGCCTCGGGCCTGATCTTGAAAGTAAAGGTCTGGCGGTCATCGCTTACATCAATGGACTCAGCCAGCAGCCCATAGAGCGAAAAAGCCTCGTCCCAGTTACGCCCCAACAGGCTTTCAAACACATAGGTGCGAACCCCCGTGGCGGAAGTGCCCTTCACAATGAAAGGAGAGGTGCTGTCAAACGTGCCGGTGATGGCCTGCCGAAGCGTGCCGCCCTGCGGCGCATCCGGATTGGCATAGGGCAAATGCTTGAACTCCGCCGCCAGCGCGGGCTCACCATGCATGGCAATGCCATGCTGTGGTGCCGAAAGTGCAGTTGAACTGATAAAGGCCGCAAACATACCACCGGCAAGGAGGGTACGAATAATAGTCATGGCGTCTTCCTCTTACCGCACAATGATGTTTGAAAATTGCCAGGGGTCGCGCCGGTCCAGCTTTTCCTCAAACAATTCACCGCGGCCCCGCAATGGCGTCCAATCCGTGTAAACGCCCTTGAGTGTGCCAAGATAAGGCGTCTGGATTTCAAGACAGCGGCGGAAATCCATCTCCTCGGTTTCAACAATGCCGGCCTTGGGGTTTTCAATCGCCCAGACGAGTCCGGCCAGAACCGCAGAGGTCACCTGCATGCCCGTGGCATTCTGATAGGGGGCAAGTTTCCGCGCTTCTTCAATGGAAAGCTGCGAGCCATACCAATAGGCGTTTTTCTTGTGGCCATAAAGGAACACGCCGAGCTCATCGCCGCCGTCCACAATCTCCTTTTCTTCCAGGATATGCGAAGCCGATTGCCGCCGGCCGCCGGCGCCGAACATTTCAAGCACAGATAACACCGCATCATTGGAAGGATGATAGGCATAGTGGCAGGTGGGCCGGTAGGTGACGCGCTTTCCTTCACGCACCGTGAAATAATCGGAAATGGAAATGGCTTCGTTGTGGGTAACCAATAATCCGAAATGCGCGCCCGCCGTGGGAACCCAGCTCCGCACCCGCGTGTCAGCACCCGCACGAGTGAGATAAATGGCGGCGCCCGTACCCTTTTTATGTTTCTTGCCATCATAGGGCAATTTCTTCTCATGGCTGCCCCAGCCCAGTTCGGCAGGCTGCAAACCTTCGGAAATAAATCCGTCCACGGACCAAGTATTGATGAAGACATCAAGCGGTTTCGGGTTTTTGGAACGCTGCGTGTCCCGTTCAGCAATGTGAACGCCTTTCACGCCCAGACGCTTCATGAGCTTTGCCCAACCCTCGCGGGTGGTCGGCTCCTTGATCGCAATCTTCATGTCGCGGGCCAAATCCAAAAGCGCTTGCTTCATGAACCACGACACCATCCCGGGATTTGCCCCGCAGCACGATACAGCCGTTGGGCCGATACCCAGCTTACGCCGCACCTCAAGCAGATCTTCGCGCACCTTGTAGTTCGTGCGATCCGCGTTATCGAGCTTGGTGTTATAGTAAAACCCGGGCCACGGCTCATTCACCGTATCAATGCACAGGGAATTGGTCTCGCGTGCCAGCTTGATAATGTCGATGGAACCCACGTCAACAGTCAGGTTCACGATCAGCGCTTGCCCCGGGCCAGCCGTAAGCAGTGGCGTTAAAATAGCCTTGTAGTTTTGCTTCGTAATCTCCTGCTTGAGAAAGGCAACGCCCTCCTTCTCAACCAGATGGCTCCACGACGCGGAAGGATCAATGACCGTAATCTTTGCCTTGTCGCAGGCAATATGGCGCAGGATCAGCGGCAGGGTCCCCCTGCCGATGGAACCAAAGCCTATCATCACGATGGGGCCGCTCCATGTAGCGTGCACGGGCCATTTATTCATTCACTGAAACTCCTGATATTACTAACGAAAAACAGCAACCGCTCTTAACGGAAACGGCCGTCATTTAATAGGGCAATCCTGTCTCGAAAAAAAGGGCGCTGCCGAAAGCAGCGCCCTGATCGCAAACGGTGTTCGTAAATCAGTATCGATCTATGGCCTTCTTCGACCGCTCTGCGTTGGCGCGGTTTTTTTCCGATTTAAGCTCGGCATTCTCGTTGCGGATTTGCCAGACGTGCCAGCCGATCCAGAAGGCGAGCCCCAGGATTACGAGCAGGGTCTCTGATCCCTGAAAGGGATAGATTGCGCCCACATCCTTGAGGTCTACAGCCCAGCTTGTCATTCCATTGGTTGACATGATGTGTCTCCTTACTTGACCATTGCACGTTCGGCAGCCGTGACTTCAGCCACCGCCGCGTCGTAGGCTTCATTGTTCGAGAAATCGAGGCCGACAAGCTCAACTTCCCTGGGCACCCGCAGGAGGTCTGCGCTATCGAGAATCTTCACGACAATGAATGTCGGGATGAAGCCCAGTGCAAACATGATGACGGCACCGATAAAGTTGCCCAGCGGATTGATATGGGCGTAGCCCTCATAGGGTGATGACGGTTGGCCCCAGAGCATGAAGCCCGCCACCACCACGCCAAGGAAGCCGCCATAGCCGTGAACCGCAACAGCCCCCACCGCATCGTCGATCTTGAAGCGGCGCTCGACGAAGTAGTGCAGCTTGTAAACGATGCACGGCACGATGGCGCCGATCAGCATGGCCTGTATCGGGTGATACAGGTCATTGCCGGCCGAGGCCGCAATAATCCCGCAAAGGCCGCAGGAATAGGTCCAGAAGGCATTGCCCTTGGAGATCACGTAGCCTGCCATCATGCCGCCCGAGAGTGACATGAGGAAGTTGAAGGTGATCGCCGAAAGCGTGGTTGGCGCCAGATAGATGTTGGTGGCCGTCCAGGTTTCTCCGGTGATTTGCCCTGCAATTGAAGCGGGTGAAATCATCGGAATGTTGCAGGCCGCATAGAAGCCCCAGAAGCCCGTGTAGATCAGGAACAGCCCGATCGTGACCAGCCATGGGTTATGCGGCGGGATATCCCGCGGCGTCCCATCGGCGCGGAACTTGCCAACCCTTGGCCCCAGAACGATCAGGAACGCAAGGGCAGCACCACCGGCGATGGCATGCACCACGCCAGAGGCGTAGGCGTCATGGTAACCCAGAAGCTTGACCATCCAGCCCGCCGGGTGCCACCCCCACGAGGCATCGAGAATCCACGCCACCGAGCCGATAAGCACGGCGATGATCCAGAAAGCGCCAACCCGGGCGCGCTCAATGATGGCACCCGAAATGATTGAGGCCGTGGTGATCGAGAACAGCAGGAATGCCGCCCAGAACACACCATTCAGCCGGTGCCAGAAGGCAGCGCCTTCAAGGCCGTCTGCAGGGACGCCCAATGCCGGTGATGGACCCGAAAGATGGGCTGCCATCAAAGGGCTCCAGGGCTCGGCGAATTGGGCTGAAACGAGGCCCCCTTCGACAATGCCGGGTCCATTCACAAAGGCGAAATAGATCCACCAGCCGAAGAAATAGAAGGTGACAGTGACCAGGGGGATCGCCATCGTATTCTTCATCAATGTATGCAGATGGTTTTTCCGGCGCGACACGCCAACCTCATACATGCAGAAACCCACATGAATGAGAAACATGAAAACAACTGTCACCCAGTAATAGAATTCCGTGAATATGACGGTCAGCGAGCTGAGATTATCACCCATTGGCGTTCCCTCCAGCGTATGGCGCTCTTATCCCCATAACTTGCGCCACCGCCCCTGTTAGACTCATTTGCTACGGGGCAACTTTGTTATCTGGCAGGAAACATGGGGTGCGACCGATTGTCAAGCCATCATCGCGGTCCCTCCACATGAATGAAAAATGAACTGCCCGCTCAGGTTTCATACAGGCAGCACCCCTTAGAACTGCTCCCAAGTTCAAAGGAATTGCTCGATGACCCGCCCAAACAACAAGAACCGCTCTCTCCGCATCGCCCTCGGCCTGATAGTAGCCGTTGGCCTAGCCGGAGCCAGGACGGAAAAAATCTGGGCGGAGGCGTTTAACGGCCTGGACATGCGGCCAATCCAAGTTTCTCTCATCCACATCGGCCACGAACCCTTCGATCCCCGCCGCGTGCCCCAGTCCGGCGGCATGGCCAGCCGGTTGCTCTCCGGAATTACTGTAAATCACGCCTGTGCCTGATCATCTTCATACGAACCGATCGCCTATGCTTTTCCTCGCCCTAGCGGGGAAAGGAAGGGGCCCGCGCGGAACGCGTGGGAAGGTGAGGGGGACTAGGTCTAGCAATTGAATCACCTGTTCCCCCTCATCCTCCCAAGCTTCGCTTGGGCCCCGCCTTCTCCCCGCCGGGGAGAAGGAAAATATAGGAATTTCGAATCAGACAAAATTGATCACGCTCTAAGAACGGCCCCCAATCGCGCGCGCCAGGCCCTCCGACATCAGTTCCAGTGCGGCAGCCTCATCCACCGTGGGCGGCAAGCGGCGGATGATTGTCAGCATGGCAAACCCATGCACCATAGACCAGACAAGGGTGGCCTTCGCATTGACATCCTCCGGGCCTGCCGCTGCCGTAACCCCATCCACAAGCTGGTTCCACGCAGCCGTCATGGCCTTCTGCAGGCGCTCGGACCTCAAGGGTGCCGGTGCTGCAAACATCAATTGATAGATCGCAGGCCGCGTCTGGGCGAAGCCCACATAGCTCCGGCCCATGGCTGTGAGTTTTGCCGCAGGTGTAACTTCCCGCGCCGCACCCTTGTCCAGCGCGACCACGAAATCCTCGAATCCCGTAGCGGCTATCTCGGCAAGAAGCTCAGCCACCGTTGCAAAGTGGTGTTGTGGTGCCGCATGGGAAACGCCGGCCCGCCTGGCGCAGGCGCGCAGGGTCAAGGCCGCCGCTCCTTCCTCTTCCAGTATGGCGCGTCCAGCCGTAACCAAGGCTTCGCGGAGATCACCATGGTGATAGGATTTTGGCGTTTTCTTTTTCATGAGCCGTTCCAGCATTTG
Source organism: uncultured Aestuariivirga sp. (assembly GCA_964530965.1). Lineage (GTDB taxonomy): Bacteria > Pseudomonadota > Alphaproteobacteria > Rhizobiales > Aestuariivirgaceae > Aestuariivirga. The sequence goes on from CAZHCO010000072.1 coordinate 34,097, forward strand.
AACTTGACACTGTCAAAATACAGTGATAAGCGCATCTTGTCAACGTCAAGATATGGAGTCGCCGATGACCGCCTCAGGCCTTTTTCAGATATTCAATCTCCTGGCTCTCGCGGGCTGGGTGGTTCTGGCATCGGGCGTAGTATTGAAGCGTCCATGGTTGCGTGATGATTTGGCGGGAACTTATATCCCGGTTGCGCTCTCCGCCGCCTACGCCATCCTGATCGCGTTCTTCTTTTTCGGAGCGGAAGGCGGCTTCGATTCGCTGGAGAATGTGCAGAAGCTTTTCACCGCGCCCTGGGCAGCGTTGGCTGGCTGGGTCCACTATCTGGCCTTTGACCTCTTCATGGGCGCCCGCGTTGCCCGTGGAATGGAAGAGCAGGGCCTGCCGCGCTGGCCTCTCATCGCTCTCCTGCCGCTCACTTTCATGTTTGGCCCGGCGGGCTATCTCGCCTTTGAAATCCTGAAAGCCACCAACCTCCGTCTCAAGTCAGCATCATGACCACTGCGTCCCCGCTTCTCGCCCGCACATCCATTGCCTTCGCGCTTTTCTTTCTGTCGGCCTACACGCTGATCTATCTCGATGCGCGCTTGCTTTACGGCGTGAGCGTTTGGGAAAAGCCGTCCAAGTTCTTCCTCTCGCTGGCCATTCACATGGCAACCCTCGCCTGGGGCATTTCGCTGCTGCCTGCCGAACAGCGGCGCAGCCGCGGGATCCGCATTGCCTCCCTGGCCTTCCTCGCCGCGGCACTCTTTGAAATGGCTTACATGACATTTCAGTCAAGCCTCGGTGAAGCATCCCACTTCAACCGCTCCACGGCCTTTCATAACGCAATGTATGGCCTGATGGGGCTCGGTGCCCTGACACTTACGAGTACGACAGCCTTCATCGGCTGGCGCATCAGAAAGCTGGAAACGACCCCCATGCATTTTGCGGCAGGTTGGAGTTTTATTGTCTCCGCGCTTACGACCACGATGGTAGCCGGCTATCTCTCATCCGGCAACGGCCACTGGATCGGCGGCGACCAGACCGATGCCACAGGGCTGCCTTTCTTCCACTGGTCAACCACCGGCGGCGATCTCCGCGTGGCCCATTTTGCCGCCCTTCACCTCCTGCAGGCCGTCCCCCTGATCACGTGGTTCTGGCCCGACAAAAGGATTGTGGGCGCATCGCTCATTGGCGGAATTGGTATAGTCGCTGCCCTTACTGCCCAGGCTCTTATGGGGGTTCCGCTGTTCCGCATTTGAGGTTTACCGCCCGCTCCTCCATATTAGTGGAAACGATTCGGGAACAATGTGAATGGCCAAGGCCAATAAGACGGACGACCTCTTCGGCAATTTGCCAACATCTACAAAGCCTTCAGCCAAGGCCTCGGCCAGAACCCGGGGCGAGGAGCAATACACCGCCGCCGACATTGAGGTGCTGGAAGGCCTGGAGCCCGTCCGCCGCCGCCCCGGCATGTATATCGGCGGCACCGATGAAAAGGCCCTCCACCATCTCTTCTCCGAAGTCATGGACAACGCCATGGACGAGGCCGTGGCCGGTCATGCCACCTGGATAGACGTGGAATATGATGCCGAGGGCTACCTCGCGGTCACCGATAATGGCCGGGGCATTCCCATCGACCCGCACCCCAAGTTCAAGAACAAATCCGCCCTCGAAGTGATCATGACCACGTTGCATGCCGGCGGCAAATTCGACACGAAGGTCTACGAAACCTCCGGCGGCCTCCATGGCGTGGGCGTGTCCGTGGTGAACGCGCTGTCCGAGCATTGCATCGTGGAAGTGGCGCGCGGCCAACAGCTCTACAAACAGGAATATGCGCGGGGGCTGCCCACCGGAAAAATCCAGAACCTCGGTAAAGTCAACGGCCGCCGCGGCACCACGGTGCGCTTCAAACCCGACGCGCAGATTTTCGGCAAGGGCAATACCGAATTTTCAGCGGCCCGGCTTTACCGCATGT
>CAZHCO010000073.1:0-1205 GCA_964530965.1 uncultured Aestuariivirga sp.
CGCCTGCATTGCCTGGGCGGCATCGGCATTCGACATCTCGATAAAGCCAAAGCCACGAGGGCGACCGGTTTCGCGATCGTTGATGAGGGCGAGCGACTCGATCGTGCCATGCGGTGCAAACAGCGCACGCACTGACTCTTCGGTCGCGGAGAAAGGCAGATTTCCAACAAATAACTTGGTCACTATTAATTACTCACAATTTAGACAAAGGATTTCGGCAGGTGGATATCCACCTGCTGGTCAGGCGATTCTTCAGTGGTGGCAGAACCTGGTAGGAAGGCGCGCCGAAGCGGCGCATCGAGCCAAGTAAGACAAGCCGAGGGATCACCAAGACCGCGGCAGTGTACCAGATTCCGGCCGCTATTTCCTGCCCTTGTTCAACGACGGGCCGAGAGGCTCTCGAGCGCGCGCACCTGGATCAGCGTCGAATCGGAGTCCTCGAGAGCCTGATTGGCCTCGCGCACGTAAGCGGCCACCTCGCCTGCAGGCATGGGTTTGCTGATCAGGTAACCCTGGGCATAGTCGCAACCGAGCTTCCGCAGCATCAGGAGCGTTTCGGCGACTTCCACGCCCTCCGCGACCACCCTGAGGCCCAGATTGTGTCCAAGCTCGATCGTCGAGCTGACGATGCTCGCATCGTCGGCATCGAGGTGGGCACGCGAAACGAAAGAACGGTCGATCTTGAGTTCGTCGACTGGCAGTTTTCGAAGTTGCGACAGTGACGAGTAGCCAGTGCCGAAATCGTCGATCGCGAAACGCACACCGGCCACCCGCAACAGTTCCATGTTTTGCGCAGCGGTTACGGGATCGCGCATCATCGCGCTCTCGGTGATCTCGAGCACCAGGCTTGTTGCCGCCACGCGGTATTCAGCGAGCAGTCGCAGGATCACATCGCCGAGCCCCGCATCGACGATGTCTCCCGCCGAAAGGTTGATTGCGACATCGAGCACAAGATTGCTGCGGCGCCATTCCGCCATCTGCCGGATTGCGGTGCGGAGCACCCAGTCGGTGAGTTGACGCGACCCGCCGGTCTGTTCGGCCAGGGGGACAAATTCGGCCGGTGAAATCGGTCCGAGCTTTGGATGCGTCCAACGCACCAGCGCCTCGACGCTGGTGACGCGGCGCGTTGCAATGGCCACCTTCGGCTGGAATGCGAGCTGCAGGCTGTCACTCTCGATCGCACGGCGCAGGTCCGTCATGATCTC
>CAZHCO010000074.1:0-1228 GCA_964530965.1 uncultured Aestuariivirga sp.
GATGCGTGTCGCGAGAAAGTGCTCCACGCCACCCGCGGCTAGACGACGACGTCGAGGTCGTGGATCTTCCGCATGTCGATTCCGACGAGGCCGTCTTGCGTGCGCAGGAACATGTCTCGGAACTTCATGCCCCAGGCGACCCCCTGCGGCTTGTAGGAGGAGCGCACGTGCACCGTCTGGAAGAAGGTCTCGTCCATGGCCGAGAGCAGGATCAGGATCTCCGAGTCCGCGGCCTCGAATTCCTCGGGTGTCGTCCCGCGCAGCGGGCTCTGCTCGTCGATCGGATGCACGACGACCCAGTGCAGCGGAAAGAACACGACCTGCGGGCGGTCGAGGACGAGCTCGTGGAACTTGCGCGCCCGGGACGCCGGCGGACCCTCCAGGCGCGACAGGATCACGCGCGCCCGAACGTCCGTGAGCTGGTTGCTGCGCTCGTTGGCGACGCGGAACATCAACGCTTGGCCGCCGAGAAAGGGCGCGACCACGGCACGGTCGCTGAACGTGATGTGGGGGGTGGGCCGGGAGAAGCGCGAGAACAGGATCCCGGTGACGAGCGCGAAGCCCATCAGGCCGAAGAGCGCTTCGAATGCGGAGACGAGATTGGCGGCGAGGCCGTTCGGACTGAGCACGCCGTAGCCGATGGTGGCGAGGGTCTGCACGCTGAAGAAGAAAGCCTCGGCGAAGCGCGGCCCGAGGCCGACCGCTTTCGACCCAGTCAGGGCTCCCGGCCCGCACAGGAGGTAGGCGCCGGCGAAGACAGCGTTGGTCGCGAAGTAGCCGAGGGCGCTCAGCAGGAAGAACCGCGGCCAGGAGATCGTGAGCAGCGCGTGATACGCGGAGAGCGAGCGGAAGAACGGGAGGCCCTCCCGGCGGACGTTGAAGCTGCCGTCCCGGTTCAGGAATCGGTTGCGCGTCTGTTGCGCGACGCGTCCGCCGAAGCCGAGGTCACGGCTGTCTTCGCCCGGAGCGAGGGTGCGGGCGGCGGCGAGGCCGGGGCGAGGAAGGGAATCGTCAGCCATTCAGCAGCATAGCGTTAGCGTCCGGCGTCTGGCGCGAACTCCACCACGGCGCGGCCGGCCTCGAGCTTGACGCTGCGGGCGGTCCAGGGCAGCGGGAACGGGGCGAGCAGGTCGAAGCCCTGGGGCTGCTTCGCGGAGCGGGTGGCCTGGGCCACGATCTGCGACAGGATGGCCGGGGGCAGGCTGATGCCCGCCACCATCGCCTCCTC
>CAZHCO010000075.1:0-5379 GCA_964530965.1 uncultured Aestuariivirga sp.
AGGACCGAGGGAGCCTTGTCGCTGGCCGCGCCTGAAATTGGCCCTATGAAGATGAGTTGATTGAACAGCATGGCTTCTCGCATACTGATTGTTGAAGACGATCCAGCCCAACGCCGCATTCTGGAAGAACTTGTCAAACGCCTTGGATTTGACGCAAGCGCCGCGGACGGCGGCATCAAGGGAATCGAAGTCTTGAACGGTCCCCAGGGTGGCAGTATCGAATTGGTCATCCTTGACCTGATGATGCCCGGCATGGATGGGCTTGAATTCCTCGAAAAACTGCAAGGAATTCGCGGCGATCTGCCGGTCATCGTGCAAACCGCGCAGGGCTCCATCGAAACCGTGATCAAGGCCATGCGCGCCGGCGCCGATGACTTTGTGGTGAAACCCGTTTCTCCAGAGCGCCTGAAAATTTCTATTCAGAATTTGTTAAAGGTCAACGCGCTGACCGAAGAAGTGAAGCGCCTGAATAAAAAAGTCGGTGGATCCCTGACCTTCAGTGACCTCATCGCTTCTTCCCCCGCCATGGCAAATGTATTGCGGCTTGGCCGCCGCGGCGCCCAGTCAAATATCCCTATCCTGATTGAAGGTGAATCAGGTGTCGGCAAAGAAATGATCGCCCGCGCCATCCAGGGTGAAAGCGAACGCGCTGGCCGTCCTTTCGTGGCGGTAAACTGTGGTGCGATTCCTGAAAACCTCGTCGAATCCATTCTCTTCGGCCACGAAAAGGGTGCGTTCACCGGTGCTACCGGCAAACACAGCGGAAAATTTCAGGAAGCTGATGGCGGCACCCTATTCCTCGATGAAGTGGCCGAACTGCCTCTTGATATGCAGGTGAAGTTGCTGCGTGCCATTCAGGAAGGTGAAATCGACCCCGTGGGCTCGCGCAAATCCGTCAAAGTGAATATCCGACTGATTTCGGCAACCAATCGCAACATGATTGAGATGGTGAAAGCCGGCCAATTCCGCGAAGACCTTTACTACCGGCTGAATGTATACCCAATGATGGTGCCGCCGCTCCGCGACCGCAAAGACGATATTCCCGCGCTGGTGGACCACTTCATTACAAGGCTTTCCGCCGAGGAAGGCCGGAAAGTTCGCGGCATTGCACCAAACGCCATTCCCATGCTGCAGGCCTATGGCTGGCCAGGCAACGTCCGCCAGCTTGAAAACACCATCTTCCGCGCCATCGTGCTGTGTGAAAGCGATCTTCTCGAAATTCAGGACTTCCCGCAAATTGCCTCGCTGGTCGACGGCTATGAAATTATCGTCCCCCCGGCACCAGCAATGGCCAGGAAACCCGCGGCCCCAGCAGGCCCTGCCATGACCGGTGGAACGCAATCCGTGGGGCGATCCGCCGGCCATCAGGTGAGCGACGGCATGGCCCTTGGCATTCCCGCTGTCACTGACGGCGGCCATATCCGCAAGTTGGAAGAAGTGGAAGCTGACATGATTCGTCTGGCGCTCAATCGCTACCGCGGCCAAATGTCGGAGGTTGCGCGCAAGTTGGGAATTGGCCGGTCAACGCTCTATCGGAAAATGAGGGATTTAGGTCTCGACGAGGCAGCCGGGTAACAGTCACATTAAATTTACAACCGGAACGTTTCTCCTAGTTGAATAGTTGTTATCTCAAGACTAGCTTGCTAATCTAGAATCGAAAAGGTGCAATTTTGATACACAAGCTTCTGTTGAAGCTCTCTGTTGCCGCGATTGCTGTGTTCGTTAGTGGACAAAGTGTGCTGGCCGACACATACGCAAACAGGAACAAAGGCTTTTTTGAAAGCCTTTTTGGTGCCCCAAGATACAAAAAGCCCCGCAGGACCATCCTTCCCTGGTGGAAGGAAGATGGTGATGCAAACTTCTTCTATGGCAGCCGCTATGGAGACGACGACTACGGTGACCCGGAGCCGATTCCGGGCAAGGGCATGGGAAACCTCACCTACATTGGTCCTAAGCAAGTGCCTTTGTCGGATCCTGCATTTTCCAAACTGATTGCTGAAGGAATCCAGAACCAGGCCATTCTGGCCGCGCTTTCCAACCCAAAGGCGATAGTTCGTGTTCCTCAGGAGGAACGTCAGCCAATTCTCGATCTCTACAGCAGCGCGGGCTTCAAACCTCTTTGGCTGACCGGCAACGCGCCATCTGAGCGCGCCATTACCGTCCTTGCCTTCGCCGCCAAAACTTTTGAAGATGGTTTGGAGCCTCTTGCTTATCTTCCAAAGGGCCTAAGCTCATTTGACAATGTCGCAGAACAGCTAAGTGCCGATCCCCAGGAATTGGCGCAATTCGAAATCGCAATGACCGCAGCCACTCTTAAATTGGCGCGTGAAATTTCGAGCGGCCAATTCGAGCCTAACCGCCTCTCCCGCTACAACGACATTGCGCCCGAGCGCGTAGACGTTGGCCAAGTCCTTAAGGTAATGGCATGGACGCCGTTTCCTGAAGCCTATCTGAATAATCTCATGCCGAAGCACGAAGCCTACGGCCTGATGAAAGCCGAACTTGCAAAGCTTCGTGCAAGCAGGATCAAGCCAGCCCACGAGAAAATCACCGAAGGAAAATCGGTCAAGGCAGGTGGCTCTGACCCACGCATATTGGTTGTTCGTGACCGCATGCAGGCCATGGGTTTTCTGAGTAGCGAAGAAGCTGCCGTTGAGCCTGAGCTTTCAAGTAAGCTTGACGCTGATCTGTCAGCCGCCCTGAAAAAATTCCAAAAGTCAGCCAAGCTCCGCCAGACCGGCGCGCTTGATGCGGCAACCATAAAAAATCTCAACCGCGATACCAGCCAAAGGGATATTCAGCGCCTCGTCTACAACATGGAGCGTTTGCGCTGGCTACCCAAGAATCTCGGTAAGCGTTTTGTATTCGTGAACCAGCCCGCCTTCGAAGTTCGTGTCATGGACCGTGGCGACGAGGTTTGGCGCAGCAACGTAATTGTCGGCAAGCCTCTGAACCAAACGTCAGCATTCCATGATGAGATGGAAACCGTGGTATTCAACCCGTCCTGGGGGGTGCCGCAGTCCATCATCGTCAATGAGTACTTGGGAAAACTTCGGCGTGATCCCAGCTATCTTGATCGCCAGGGTTTCAAGGTCATAGCGCCAAACGGCAGGGTCATTCCTTCAAGCTCCATAGATTGGGCTTCTTATGGTGACAGGCCTCCGTTTGGAGTTCAGCAGCCGCCGGGAAAAGGAAACGCTTTGGGCGAACTCAAATTCCTGTTCCCCAACAAGCACGACATCTATATGCACGATACCCCGACCAAAAACCTGTTCGCCGAGCAGGTCCGCACTTTTAGTCACGGCTGCATTCGCGTGCAAAACCCCCGTGAATTTGCAGTGGCAATATTGGGCTGGGACCGCGACAGGGTCGATAAGGAAACCGACGGCCGCAAAAGCCAATCAATTCCGCTTCCACAGAAGATTCCGGTCCACATTACCTATTTTACCGCCTGGCCCGATTCGACTGGAAAAATTAACTATTTCAATGACATGTACGAACGCGACGAAACCATTGAGAAAGCTCTGGCGGCGCTGGCTAAGGCGCGCGAGGCCAGTTCAACGCAAAAGCTTGTGCAAAACTGATTTTTTTGCAGGATCGCCGCCGAAAACAAGTGCTTTAAGTGCCTGTTAATTATAATAATTCATTCTAATTGTATGCAATGGGCGCCTCAGGGTGGCCATATTCTTGTCTGATGTCCTAATTAGGTGTAAGTCGTCCCTAGGGCGACAAACGCTGGGACGGGAAAATTAAGGGGAATCGGGGGTCTTCTACCCGGTGTGTGTTTGCGTATGGTAGTGGGTTTGCGGGACTTTGGATATCGTCAGACATTGATGAAGCGTGTGAAAAAGCTCTTGGCCTCAGCCGCCATCGTTGCAGCGCTGTCTGTTGCTGCTGGGTGGAGTTTTGGCACACCGACAATTGCCGGCGGCGAAACCCGCACGGTTTCCCTTTATCAGGTGCATACAAAGGAAAGTATCACCGTCACCTATATGGTGAAGGGTCGTTATGTTCCCTCGGCGATGAAAAAGATAAATTACCTCATGCGCGACTGGCGCCGCAACGAAGTCATTAAAATTGACCCAAAGACGGTTGACTTGATGTGGGAGCTGCATGCCGATCTGGGCTCGCGCGCACCCATTCACATCATCTGCGGCTATCGTTCACCCAAGACTAATGCCTTCCTGAAACGCGTTGGTCGCAACGTAGCCAAGAAAAGCCAGCACATGGTTGGCAAGGCCATTGATCTCTACTTCCCCGATGTTGCAACCAAGAAGATTCGCAATAGCGCCCTCGTGCGGAAAATTGGCGGTGTAGGCTACTACCGCAGCTCTGGCGGCCCAACCGGATTTGTGCATCTTGACTCAGGCAATGTCCGTCATTGGGGACCAGCAATCGGCAAGACCGAAATGGCCCAGATTTTCCGCGACGGCCGCAAGACCATGGGTGCACGGCTTAATCGCAAGGACACTATCGCCGTTGCATCATCTGAAGCAGATGAAGCAGCTGCCCTTGAAGCCGCCTATGAAGGTGTTGACGAGGATTTGGCAACCCTGAGCGAGCAGGCCAGCAAGTCTCCTGCGGCAAAACCCGTCCCGCAAATTCCCAAGGAAATCGTCCAGGGCTATCCCGTTCCAAAGCCGCGCCCCAAGCCCATCGAAGTTCTGATGATGGCGGCGGCAAATATGACAATTGAACCGGCTTCGGCGCCACCTCCGACGCAATTGGTAAAGGCCAAGCCTTCCGTTGTTGCTGATAATCTCGGTGCCGTTGAAGCCGCCGAAACATTGACCGAGGAACAGGCCCTTGCGCAAATGTCGAATGCGGCGGCAAAAGGCAGCTTCGCCGATGCAATCCGTGATGGCACGGTAGAAGGTCCTCCCATAATCAAGCCGGTGATGGCTTCGCTTGGAGCGTCTGACATCAATTGGTGGCCGGCGCAGCCATTGTTTGATCCCGAGAAGGCTGTTCGCCGTGACGGCGCGCCGCAGGAATTCACGACGACTGATATTTCACTCGTGCCCAATGCACTTGCTCAGCCGGTGTTGCGTGCAAACTCTGATCCGGCCCAATCCCCGGAATCAGCGGCCGGCAAGGGCGACATGCTGGTTGTCCAGCGCGCCGGCAAAGGCAGTCTGCCTACCGGCCTCGCAGAATTCCTGAAGGGCTACCAGCAACTCGGTCAGCTGGAATCAAACTGATCTCCGGTTTCTGATGGGAAATATGGAAGCGGCCTAGCATTACAGTTGCCTTTTTGATCTGAAGTGGGCGCGTTGGGCGGTTGCCTGGTGGGCTCTTCGCCAGAGTGACCATGCGATGATGTGCGCCGGCTGGATGCGCTTTCGGGCAAGCCGGACGGCGATGCGACGGATTTCCTGG
>CAZHCO010000076.1:0-1299 GCA_964530965.1 uncultured Aestuariivirga sp.
ATCTGGACATGCGTGATTTCTACCTCAAGGATTTGACCCTGATTGGATGCACGGCGTGGGATGAGCCGGTCTTTCCAAACCTTGTCTCCTATATCGAACGCAGTGAAATAAAGCCCTTGCTGGCCAAGGTTTTCCCCTTGAAAAAAATTGCGGACGCGCAGCGGGAATTCCTTGAAAAGCGTCACGTGGGAAATTTTGTCCTGGTTCCGGCAACGTAGGATTTATGGAGGTCCTCGGTTGAACTCGCGGGTGGCGCGGATAGCGATTATGTGCTCCCTCTCAAGAGTTACTCTCGAAATTACCCCTTCGGATAGCCCACCGTCTGCGACTCCAAGCGCGAATCACGCCATAGGTGGCCCCGTGGGGGGCTTGAACCGCCCCGGAATTGCCGGAATAGGGATTCGAGGTTTCTTTATTTGCTCTTTCCAGATGTTTCGACCGCTGCACTTGTGGGCCGCTAATGGCCGAGGCTGTGTGAAAACGTCAGAGTTGCTGCTGCTGGCACTGTTTGGTCTGGTGAACTCGGCGATAGGCTTGGCACTCTTCACCCTTGGCGCAAGATTGTTGCCCGCGATAGAGACCGCTTTGATTGGATCACTGGACGCGCCGCTGGCTCCCTTATGGGTATGGCTTGTCTACAATGAAACGCCCAGCGGGAGCACGATGATCGGCGGCGTGATTGTCTTTGTTGCCGTAGCCGCGCATCTGATTGCGGGGGCCTCGAATACAGCCAAGCTTTCAGCTCAGTAGTTTTTTCACTGCCGCTGCCCAACCAGCCCGCTTCTGCACGCGAGTTTCGGCATCCATCTTTGGCACGAAGCGTTTCTGCCGTTTCCAGGTCTTTGCAAAGATTTCAGGTCTAGGCAGCAAGCCTGCTTGCAGGCCCGCGAGATAGGCGGCCCCAAGTGCCGTTGTTTCCAGCACCACCGGGCGATCCACGGGAGCACCCAAAATATCGGCCAGAAATTGCATGGTCCAGTCCGAGGCCGTCATGCCGCCATCAACGCGCAGGATGGTTTCGCCAGTGGTGCCCCAATCTTTCTTCATGGCTTCCAGGAGATCATTGGTCTGATAGCACACGGCCTCCAACGCGGCCCGCGCCAGTTCCTTGTTCGTTGTTGCGCGGGTGAGGCCAAAGAGGGCGCCGCGTATATCCGCGTTCCAATAGGGCGCGCCCAATCCGACAAAAGCTGGAACCAGATAGACGCTCTGATTCTTGTCTGCCGCTTTCGCCAATGCGCCCGTATCAGCCGCATTCTTCACTACCTTCAATCCATCGCGCAGCCATTGCACCGCGGC
>CAZHCO010000077.1:0-1154 GCA_964530965.1 uncultured Aestuariivirga sp.
CGATCCAAATTTCCAATCTCGCCTTACGCGATCCCAAGGATGGGAAGCCAACCCGCGTAGGCTACAAGACACTCGGCGATGGCAAGAAAGTACGCTTTGCCAAGCGCTCTGGGGAGGTCATCGATGGCTGACGAAAAAGAAGTCAAGGCAAAGCCTGCAAAGCAGGCCAAGGCCCCGAAGAAAGCAGAAGCTGCTGAGCGGCCAACTGGCAAGGTTGCCAAGCTGCCTGATGGCTATGTGCCGCGCCTGCGCAAACACTACGACGAGGTTGTGCGTGCCAAGCTGATTGAGCAGTTCGGCTACAAGAACGTGATGGAAGTGCCGAAGATCACCAAGATCGTGCTCAACATGGGCGTTGGTGAAGCAACGCAGGATTCCAAGCTGGTGCAGGTTGCTGCCTCCGAGCTTGAGAAGATTGCGGGCCAGAAGGTTGTCATCACCAAGTCGAAGAAGGCCATTGCCCAGTTCAAGATTCGCGAGAACCTTGCGATCGGAGCGAAGGTGACGCTGCGCAAGGTGCGGATGTACGAGTTCCTCGACAGGCTAATCACCATTGCACTGCCGCGCGTACGCGACTTCCGCGGACTTTCGGACAAGAGCTTTGACGGCCGTGGCAACTACGCCCTGGGCATCAAGGAACACCTGATTTTCCCGGAAATCGATTATGACAAGATCGACCGGATTTGGGGCCTGGACGTCGTCATTTGTACTTCGGCACAAACCGACGATGAGGCACGAGCCCTGATTGACGCATTTAATTTCCCGTTCCGCCGCAGCACTCGCAAAGCTGCCTAAGAACAAACTGGACCACTGAGGAAGCCCATATGGCAAAGACGAGCTCGGTAGAGAAGAACGAAAAACGCAGGCGGCTGGTGAAGCAATTCGCAGCCAAGCGCAAGCGTTTGAAAGCGATTACGCAGGACAAGAAGATCTCGATGGAAGAGCGCTTCACGGCCCAGATCAAGCTTTCGGCAATGCCGCGCAATTCGGCCAAGACCCGCATCCGCAACCGTTGCGAAATTACCGGCAGGCCGCGGGCGTTCTACAGGAAATTGAAAGTGTCACGTATGGCTCTTCGTGACTTGGCCAACCAGGGCTTGATTCCTGGCATGACCAAGTCGAGCTGGTAGGGCAGACGGACAAGGAGACGAATA
>CAZHCO010000078.1:0-2424 GCA_964530965.1 uncultured Aestuariivirga sp.
ATGATATGAACATCGCCAAACGATTTCTTTGCATTTTTAAGTGAAACGGTTGCCATGGCTTATCCTTTGGTGGCTCCAAGCGTGAGGCCCGCGATAAAGTGCCGTTGCATCAGGAAGAACATGGCCACTGGCGGAAGTGCGGCGACGATTGAGGCAGCGGCGATCAACTCCCACGCAACTTTCCATTGGCCTTTGAGCTCATTCATTCCTGCCGTTACCGGCCTGACGTCGACTGACTGTGCCATGACCGTCGCCCAGAAGTAGTCGTTCCAAATAAACGTGAAAATGAGGACCGCAAGCGCAGCGATCGCGGGCCGCATGAGCGGCATGACAATGTGCCAGAAGATTCTCCATTCATTGACGCCCTCGACACGTGCGGATTCGATCAAGGCAAAAGGCAATCCCTTGATGAAATTCCGCATAAACAAAGTGCAGAACCCTGTCTGGAAAGCAACATGGAACATGACCAGACCCATGGTGGTGTTGTACATGCCGAGCTGCAGCGTCAAATTGCGTACAGGTATGGCGAGAATCTGAAAGGGAACAAAATTGCCTGCAATGAACATAAAGAAGACAAGCAAGTTGCCGCGGAACTTATAGACCGCGAGCGCATATCCGGTGAGGCAGGACAGTCCTACCGCTCCAATGACTGTGGGAATCGTGACCTTAAACGAATTCAGGATGTAGTAGCCGATGTTGCTGTTCTGAAAGACGGCACTGTAGTTTTCGACGCCGGCAAATCCCGATGGCATTCCAAAATAGTTTCCTGCCGCAAGATCAGCAGATGGGCGGATCGAGGTTACAGCAATGCCAATGAGGGGCAGAAGCCAGACGAAAAGAGCTACGGGCAGTAGCCACTTGTAACTGCGCCGCACCCATGGACTGGTTTTTGCAATTGGGGTCGGAAACATCAGGCATTCCTCTCCTGCGACAGCATGCGGACGATGAAGAGTGTTATGAAGATCAGCATGATGGCGAAGAGAACAACCGCAATCGCTGCGCCATAACCCATGGCAACGCCATATTCCGACAGGGCCTGCTCATACATGAAATAGGAGAGAACGCGGGTTGAACCATAGGGCCCGCCGACTGTCATGATTGAAACGAGATCAAAGGACCTTAATGCGCCAATTACCGTAACCACCAAAGCGATGAAGGTGGCGGGCCGCAGCTGCGGAATGATGATGTGCCACAACATGGACCAGCCCTTTGCATTGTCCATGCGCGCCGCCTCAACCTGTTCCGGATTGATATTGTTGAGTCCCGTGAGATAAAGGATCATGCAATAGGCGATCTGCGGCCAGAGGCCGGCCGCAATGATGCCATAAGTGGCATAGCGCTCGTCGGCAAGGATTGCTACTTGGCTACCTGTCAGGAGTTCAAAGAATTTTGGCAGTAAACCAAAATCCGGCGCGTAGAACCAGCTGAAAATCAGACCGACAACGACCTGACTGATAACAAAGGGGAAGAAAAACAGGGATTTATACAGCCGGATGCCTGCGACTGTCTGGTTCAGAAACAGTGCGACGGCAAGCCCTGCCGGAATTGCGAGCAGATAAAGCACGAGCCAGATGAGATTGTTCTTGAGCGACGTGTAAAATGAATCGTCGTCCAGCAAGTCGACATAGTTGCCAAGACCAACCCAAGTCTTCGGACCAAGGCCATCCCATTCATAGAAACTGATCCAGACCGACTGAAATATGGGAATGATAACATAGACCAGGAAGATCAGAATGCCTGGGGCCAAGAACAGCCACGGAGCTAAATCACGCTGGTTCCATCGCGAGTTACGGGTGTTGCTCATGGTTCCCAATTCCCAATTGTTTCACCTATGGTAGGGATGGAGGGAGGAGCCGGGCGGCATCTGCTAAACCCGGCTCCGGGAGGAATTACTTGTAAACCTTATCGGCAACCTTCTGCAGGCGCTCAAGGATTGCATCGATACGGTCAGGCTTTGCCATAAATTCCTGGAAGCCCTCCATGCCTGCCTTCGCCATGTCGGCAGGAGCATCACGATCAAAGAACTGAGCAAGCGCATAGGCGTTGGATAGCTCTTCGAAACCGGCCTTGATGAAGGGATCGTCGCCAACAGTCGCCTTGTTGTTGACCGGAAGCTGACCGAGTATCGCATTCATCTTGGTTTGTACTTCCGCAGAGGCAACATATGCCAGGAACTTCTTGGCGTCTTCCTTGTTCTTCGCACCCGACGGAATGTGGAAAGTATCCGTAGGGGCTTCTTCAGCACGCGGAATTCCAGGCGTAATTTCGGGGAAAACCATGAAACCAAGGGTATCGTTGGTCAAGCCGCCTTCTTTGAAGGTTGCAACAGCGAAATTGCCCATGACATAGTTGGCGGCCTTGCCCTGTGAGAGCAATGCTGCAGCATCTTGCCAGTCAATAGCGGCTGCGTTTGCAGACATATAT
>CAZHCO010000079.1:0-3406 GCA_964530965.1 uncultured Aestuariivirga sp.
GGATGCGGCGTCCAGCCCAGGAAGATGATCCATTCGTTGTTCTTCATCGCTTTTTCAGCCTGCGTCAGCATGCCCGCTTCCGAGCTTTCGACCAGTTCAAAGCCTGCGAGGTTGTTCTTGGCATCGGCAATCATCGTGCCGATGATGCGGTTGCCGTCATTGCCCGCTTCGATGCCGTAGATCTTGCCTTCGAACTTGTCTTTGTTGGCCCCGAGATCGGCAAGGCTCTTCACCCCCGCATCGGCCACATATTGCGGAACAACAAGGCCGTAGCCCGCGCCATCCAGATTGGTCCCGATCGTTTCAACCGACTTGTCGTCGGTGTAAGCCTTGATGTCGGCGGTCATGCTCGGCATCCAGTTGCCAAGGAATACATCGATATCCTTGTTCTTCAGTGAGGCATAGGTCACCGGAACCGAGAGGGTCTTGACGTCCGGCGCATAGCCCAACGCTTCGAGCACCACCTGGGTGGCGCCTGTCGTCACCTGAATGTCGGTCCAGCCCACATCCGCAAAGCGCACCGCCTTGCAGCTTTCGGCATCGCCGGCCGTCGACGAGGTTGTCATGGCCAAAAGGCTCACGCCAACAGTGGCGGCGCCCAAAAACATGGTAATTACTGATTTCATTTACGTTCTCCCTTGTGTATCCGCCGTATTGTGAACTGACTAAGTGCGGACGATGAAAAGAGACTAGCGCTAATTACCTGGACCTCGTCAAGATTACAATTTCGCCACCATGGTACAAAAACGACATTTGGTGCACTTATCGCCGCCGTTTCTTTATGCCATAAGGTTTCGTCCTGAAAATGAGGTGGGAAAAATCATGAGGCCAGTAAAATGGGGTGTAATCTCAACGGCCAATATCGGCCTGGAAAAAGTCCTTCCCGGCATGATGAAGAGTGCCGGTATTGAGATCGTGGCGATTTCATCGCGGAAGCTCAAATCAGCCCAGGCCGCCGCCGCCAAGCTTGGCATTCCCAAGGCCTATGGCTCCTATGAGGCGATGCTGGCCAATCCTGAAATCGAAGCCGTCTATAATCCCCTGCCCAATCATCTGCATGTGCCGTTAACCCTTGCCGCGGCCAAGGCCGGCAAGCATGTGCTCTGTGAAAAGCCCGTTGCCATGTCAGCCAGGGAAGCTGCCAAGCTCCGCAAGATTCCAAAGGGCATCTACGTGGCGGAAGCCTTCATGGTGCGTCACAGCCTGCAATGGCTGGCGGCCAGGGCCCATGTGAAGAAGGGCGACATCGGCGACTTGCGGGCCATGCAGGTCTACTTCACCTACTTCAACCGCGATCCCAGGAACGTCCGCAACATGGCCGATATCGGCGGCGGCGGACTCTATGACATCGGCTGCTATCCCATCACAACATCGCGCTTCATGTTTGGCGCCGAACCCAAGCGTGTCATTGCTACCTTTGACTGGGATCCAAAATTCAAGACCGACAGGATGGCCGGCGGCCTCGCCGATTTCGGTGATGGCCGGCATTTGACGTTCACGATCTCAACCCAACTCGCCCCCTGGCAGCGCGCCCAGATCGGCGGCACCAAGGGCCGCATCGAAATTGAAATCCCTTTCAACGCACCGCCTGACAAGCCCAACCGCTATTTCGTGCAAGGCATGCAGATGAATGAAGGCAAATGGCACGAACTGCCCGTGTCCGATCAATACCAGTTGCAGGCCGAAGCCTTCGGCCGCGTCATTCGGAAAGAAGAGAAAGCCGTCTGGGGCGTCGAAGACGCCATCCAGAACATGAAAATCATCGACGCCTTCTTCCGCTCCGAAAAAACCGGCAAGTGGGAGAAGCCTTAACTCTGACAGATGCTTCGAGGCGCGATGGCTTTGCCATCGCACACCTCAGCATGAGGAAAAATAAAATGCCCTCACCCTGAGGAGCCCGCGAAGCGGGCCTCGAAGGGCCTAATCTCACAGCCGCGCCGCAGCCTGCCATCATGCAAGCTCCAGCCTTTCACGCGCAGCACTGGCGAGGAAGGCTGATCTTGTGAGGCCTCGCCGTGAAGCTTCGGCATCTATGGCTTCAAGCAGGCCCGCATCAAAGGTAAGATTGGCGCGAACCGTACGACCTGCGTCCAGCACAACGGGCACGATGACGGCGGCTTCATTCCGCTTTGCGTTGATTTCACCGGCTTTCAGGATTTGCACCATGGTGCGCGCTTTTGGTGGCGCCTCGCCTCTGGTTTCACGCTGGGCAATCCACTCCCGTGCGGCAGACATGGCATCGTTAATGGCCGCTTCCGGCGTGGCACCGCCGCCATAGCAGCCGGGAAGGTCTGGAATACGCACCCCGTAGATCTTTCCACTGCCATCGAGAATACCAATATACTGGGTCATCAAATCCATCCCGCTTTCTTCGCGATGTTACATGTTGTTGCATGCCTCAACACTAGGAAAATAAGATATCCTCACCCTGAGGAGCCCGCGGAACGCGGGCCTCGAAGGGCCTAATCCCACAACCTCGCCGCCCCGCGCACGCCGCTTTTTTCGCCGTGCTTTGCGCGCATCACCTTCGCTTCAGCCGTGCCTGAAAAACTGTAGCGCGAGATAAGCGGTGGCAATTCCTCCACGAGTTCCGGCAGTTCATTGAGTCCGCCGCCGATCACAAAAACATCTGGGTCAACGACACTTGCGATATTTGCCGCGATCCTCGCGAAACGGTCCTGCAGGCGTGCAAGAGAAGCCTGCGCCTTCGCATCACCGCCCCGCGCCCGCGCAACAATTTCTTTTCCGGAAATATCTTCTCCGGTAACGCGAAGATGATCGCGCTGCAATCCCGTCCCTGAGACATACTGCTCGGCGCATCCCTTCTTTCCACAAAAGCACGGCAGCATCGGCCATTCGCTTTCATTGGGCCAGGGCAGGGCCGTATGGCCGAATTCACCCGCTTCGCCGTTGGCACCGGTAATCAATTTGCCATTGACGACGAGGCCGCCGCCGAGAGCCGTTCCAACCGTGAAGAAGGCCACAACCGCATAGCCTTGCCCTGCGCCATCAATGGCTTCCGACAGCGCAAAACAATTGGCGTCATTCTCCATGCGCACGCTGCGCCCGATAGCCATTTCCAGATCATGCTGAAATGGCCTGCCATTGCAGAAGAGAAGATTTGAATTGCGCCACAAATTTGTTTTGCGTGAATTGGACCCCGGCGAACCGATGCCAACGCTGCCTTCTCCTGCTTCATGCACAAGATCGCGTATCGCGGCGATTACAGTGTCATAGGCCTTAGGCGTTGCCACGCGCTTTTCAAAAAGCGTCCCGCCCGTCTCGGAAAGCATGATGGCATCGATCTTCGTGCCGCCGAGGTCTATGCCGATGCGATTGCTCATGTGCGGTTGTAAACATCATCGTAACGGATGATGTCATCTTCACCGAGATAATCGCCAAACTG
>CAZHCO010000080.1:0-4847 GCA_964530965.1 uncultured Aestuariivirga sp.
GACGCTTCAATAGCGCAAAGCCGCGCTCTGGGAGGTTTCCCTCCCCAAGCCAGCTCTTATGCAGACCAAGATTGGGGGGTTCATTAGGCTGGAATCGCTTACGCGTCAACCCGATTAACCCACAAAATCAGCCCTGCACCCTGTCCAATACGTGCCCGATGCTGGCCGTCACTTTCGTGATCTCCGCCATACCGTCCACACTGTGCAAATTGCCCCGCTTGGCATAGTAACTCACCAGCGGTGCCGTTTGCCTGTTGTATATATTCAGGCGGTCTCTCACCGTCTTTTCATTGTCGTCTGCGCGGCGGATGAACTCGGTTCCCCCGCACACGTCGCAAATTCCGCCGCGTTTCGGCCTGGCAAAGCTGTCGTGATAGCCCTTGCCGCATTTGGCACAGGTAAAGCGCCCGGAAATGCGCTTCACCAGTTCCTCGTCCTCAACCTTCATCTCAATCACGGCATCTAGCGTCTCACCCCGTGAGGCCAGCATGCCATCGAGGGCTTCCGCCTGGGCCGGCGTTCTCGGAAACCCGTCAAACACCACGCCATTTTTGATGTCGGGCTGGTTCATCCGTTCCGCCACCACAGCCAGAATGACCTCGTCAGACACCAGATCGCCGCGATCCATGATCGCCTTGGCCTTCAATCCAATTTCGCTTCCCGCAGCCACCGCGGCCCGCAGCATGTCGCCGGTTGAAAGCTGTTTCATGTCACGGCCCAGCTCCAGCAGCTTGGCTTGTGTACCCTTGCCAGCACCCGGAGGCCCGAGAAGTATAACATTCATTTCCGGTTGCCGCGCAGCCTGGATTTCTTGATCAGGCCCTCATACTGCTGGGCATAGAGATGGCCTTGCAACTGCGCCACCGTATCCATCGTGACGCTCACAACGATCAGCAATGACGTGCCGCCGAAGTAGAAAGGCACGCCGGAATAGGCAATGAGAAATTCCGGCAGAAGACAGACAATTACCAGATAGATGCCGCCAACGACCGTAATGCGCGTCAGCACGTAGTCGATGTATTCAGCCGTGCGATCACCTGGACGGATGCCCGGAACGAAGCCGCCATATTTCTTCAGGTTCTCCGCCGTTTCCTTCGGGTTGAACATGATCGACGTGTAGAAAAACGCGAAGAACATGATCAAAACAGCGTAAAGCAGCATGAACAAGGGCTTGCCTTGGCCGAGAAGCGACGTCATCGCAATCAGCCAGTCAGGCCCTTGGCCAGCGCTGAAATTTGCAACAGTAATCGGCAGCAGTAAAAGTGACGAGGCAAAAATCGGCGGAATAACGCCAGCCGTATTGAGCTTCAGCGGCAAATGGGAACTGCTGCCCTGAGACATCTGTTGGCCTACCTGCCGTTTGGGATACTGGATAAGCAGGCGCCGTTGCGCGCGCTCGAACAGAACAATAAAACCAATCACACCGAGCGCCATGATCATGATGCCCAGAATAACGAAGGTGGACAATTGGCCTGTGCGCCCGAGCTCCAGCATGGCGGCAATGCCACCAGGCAAGCCCGCGACAATGCCCGCGAAAATAATCAGCGATATGCCGTTGCCAATACCGCGCGATGTGATCTGCTCACCAAGCCACATCAGGAACACGGTGCCGCCAGTCAGCGTGATAACCGTGCTCGCGCGGAAAAACAGGCCGGGATCGGTGACAAGGTTGCCCTGCCCTTCAAGCCCCACGGCTATGCCGTAAGCCTGCAACGCCGCCAGAACTACCGTGCCGTAGCGCGTGTACTGGTTCATCTTCTTGCGGCCAGACTCGCCTTCCTTCTTGAGCGCTTCAAGATGGGGTGAAACCGTGGTCATCAGCTGGATGATAATGGAGGCCGAAATATACGGCATGATGTTGAGGGCGAAAATCGCCATGCGGCCAAGGGCGCCGCCCGCCAGGCCATTCACCCAGCCAAGTATGCCCGACGTGTTCTGCGCCGCGAATTTTGCCAGTTGAATGGTATCGATGCCCGGAATGGGAATGTAGGTGCCGAGGCGGTAAACGATCAGCGCGCCCAGCGTAAACCAGATGCGGTTCTTCAGCTCTTGGGATTTGGCAATGGCCCCGAAATTCAGGTTTGCCGCAAGTTGTTCAGCTGCCGATGCCATGTCGTATCCTTGAGCTTTGGTTACAAGCTCCCTATGTGGGGCGGCCCGTAAACCCTTGCAACCTTACTTCACTTCCGCAGGCGCCTCGACTGGACGCAATACCTTGACGCTGCCACCGGCCTTCTCAACCGCGGCAATGGCCCCCTTTGTGGCATAAAACACCTCAAAAGCGAGCTTTGACTTGATTTCACCCTTCGCCAACAAGCGAACCCCGCCAAGCGGGCGCGAAATGACACCAGCCGCGATCAGGCTTGCAGCGGTAACCGCAGACTTAGTATCGAGCTTCTTGGCGTCAACGGCCGCCTGGACGGTCTGCAGATTGACCTCATTATAGGGAACCTGATTCGGCTTGTTGAAGCCGCGCTTTGGCAACCGGCGGTAGATCGGCATCTGACCGCCTTCAAAGCCGGCCTTTGCGCCACCCTTGCGGGCCGTCTGGCCCTTGCCACCGCGACCGGCGGTTTTGCCAAGGCCGGAACCCAGGCCACGGCCAACGCGTTTGCGGATTTTGCGGGCCCCGGCGTTATCGGCAATTTCATTGAGCTTCATTGTCGTATTCCTTAAACTTGCTCGACCACGCGGACCAGATGCGCGACCTTGGCAATCATGCCACGCACCGATGGCGTATCCGCCAGCGTCGAACGCCGGTTCATCTTGTTGAGGCCAAGCCCAACCAACGTGGCGCGCTGGTCAGCTGGCCGCCTCTGCGGGCTGGCATACTGCTCAACGGTGACTGTCTTTGCTGCTGGTGCTTTCGCCATAACCTTCAATCCTCGACTTATTCTACTGCCGCATCCGGGTCACGGCGACGCAAGACATCGCTGACCTTTTTGCCGCGACGTGCCGCCACCGAACGTGGACTCGTCTGCTTCTTCAAGGCGTCAAATGTCGCGCGCACCATGTTGTAGGGGTTCGATGAACCCTTGGACTTGGCCACGACATCGGCAACGCCAACCGATTCAAATACGGCGCGCATCGGGCCACCGGCAATGATGCCGGTTCCCGGGGGTGCCGCACGCAAGGTAACCTTGCCCGCACCCCAACGGCCGTCGATATCATGATGCAGTGTGCGGCCTTCACGCAAAGGCACGCGAATGAGAACGCGCTTTGCAGCCTCAGTCGCCTTGCGCACGGCTTCCGGCACTTCACGCGCCTTGCCATGTCCGAAGCCAACGCGGCCCTTCTGGTCACCCACAACAACGAGTGCCGCAAAGCCAAAGCGCTTGCCGCCCTTCACAACTTTCGCAACGCGATTGATGTGAACCAGCTTGTCGATGAACTCGCTGTCGCGGTCCTCGCGGTTATCCTTGCGGTCTCCGCCCCGTTCGCTTCGTTCTTTAGCCATATGTTCTTTGCCTATTCGCCACTGATCAGATTAGAAATTCAGTCCACCTTCGCGCGCCGCTTCCGCCAGCGCTTTGACGCGCCCGTGAAAAATATAGCCGCCGCGATCGAAGACCACGTCCTTGATGCCTGCCTTGAGGGCGCGCTCGGCCACCAACTTGCCAATTTGGCTTGCTGCCGCCATGTCCGCGCCCGTCTTCTTGGCCGACTTGAAACCTTCTTCCATCGTTGACGCGGAAGCGACGGTTACGCCCTTCTTGTCATCAATGACCTGTGCATAAATGTTCTTGCTCGAGCGGAACACCGAAAGCCGAGGACGCAAATTGCCGCGCTTTGCCAGCGCCTTGCGAACGCGAATTGTGCGCCGTGCGAGTGGAGTGATTTTTGTAGCCATTTATACCACCAATTATTTCTTCTTGCCTTCCTTGCGGAAGATGTATTCGCCTGCGTATTTGACGCCCTTGCCCTTGTAGGGCTCGGGGCCACGATATTCACGGATTTCAGCCGCAACCTGGCCAACCCGCTGTTTGTCGATGCCGCTGATCACGATTTCCGTGGGCTTCGGCACCTTGATTTCAAGGCCTGCCGGCACATCGTAGACAACGTCATGGCTGTAACCCAGGTTCAGCTGCAGAGCCTTGCCGTTGAGCGCCGCGCGGTAACCAACGCCGGTGATTTCCAGCGATTTAGAGTATCCGACGGTAACACCCGTTATCAGATTGGCAACAAGGGTGCGCGACATGCCCCACGAGGAGCGCGCGAGTTTGGACTTGTCCTTGGGATCAACCTTGATGCCGCCCTGCTCCATCTTGGCCAGAACCTGGTCATTCAGCACAACCTTAAGCTCGCCCTTTGGTCCCTTCACGGAAACCATCTGGCCATTTACCGATGCTGTGACACCGGCCGGAACTGGAACTGCTTTTTTACCAATACGAGACATTGCAACGTTCCTTAGAATACCGTGCAGAGAACTTCGCCACCCACGTTCTGGGTACGAGCCTCCGCATCAGACATAACGCCCTTCGGCGTTGACAGAATGGAAATTCCCATGCCGTTGAAAACGGTTGGAAGGGTATCAACCGAGGCATAAACCCGGCGGCCCGGCTTCGATACCCGCTGAAGTTCGCGAATGACGGGAGCGCCATCGAAATACTTCAATTCAATTTCGATCTCGGCCTTGCCCGAACCCTGCTGCACCGTGGCAAAGCCGCGGATGAAGCCTTCGTGCTGCAGCACTTCAAGCACACGCTCGCGCAGCCTGGATGCCGGTGAAGACACCTTGGACTTGCCGCGTTCCTGCGCATTGCGGATGCGGGTCAGCAAATCACCGATTGGATCACTTGCACTCATTTATTCGTCTCCTTGTCCGTCTGCCCTACCAGCTCGACTTG
>CAZHCO010000081.1:0-9169 GCA_964530965.1 uncultured Aestuariivirga sp.
ATTCGGCACATTTTTAACTGTGTCGGTCATTGCCGCCATTGCGGTCTATTCCAAAAAACTCGCCATGCGGCTCGCCGCCCGAGATGACAAGTGGCTGAGTCGGCTTGCCTTCACTTTACGTCTCGGCGGCGGTCTTGCGATTGCCGGTCTTGGAGGACTATTGTTCCTTGGCTCCCTTGGAACCACGTCAGGAATGATATGAAAACCGATAGCATTGCCAAGCGCCGCTCCGACCGCACCTGGCTGACCGCCGAAAGCTGCAAGCTCGATGATTTCGTGAAGCTCATCGCCCGCGAAACCAGCCTGAGCGACTACCCCCTGGCCAGTGCGGTTCAATCCAATGTGCTGGTTTATGAAGGCGATGCCGTGCGCAAAGCTGCCGGCGATCCCGACCACCGCAAGGCACTCATGGCGGAATGGGCTGAAGCGATTTATTCCGGCCCCGGCATTCTCGTTTTCAAAAATGCCTTCCCCGATAAAACCGTCCTTGACGCGGCAACCACACAATTCAACGCCATGATCAAGGAACAGCACGAGGCCCATACGGGCGGCGGCGATCATTTTGCCAAGCCCGGCGCCAATGACCGCATCTGGAACGCGCTGGAAAAGCTCTGCCTGCGCGATCCCGAACTATTCGCCAGATATTACTCGAATGAAATCATCGCACTCATCTCGGAAAGTTGGCTAGGCACAAGCTATCAAATTACTTCGCAACTCAATGTGGTGAACCCCGGCGGCGAGGCGCAATCCGTTCACCGCGATTATCACATGGGGTTTCAAACCGCTGCCGAGATTGAGCGCTTTCCACTTCACGCCCACCAGCTCTCCCCCGTGCTGACCCTGCAAGGCGCCATCGCCCATTGCGATATGCCCGTCGAAAGCGGCCCCACGCTCTATCTGCCCTACAGCCAAAATTTTGTGCCCGGCTATTTCGCTTGGCGCAAGCCCGAGTTCAAGGACTACTTCAACAAAAACTATATCCAGTTGCCACTGGCCAAGGGCGATGCGGTTTTCCTCAGCCCCGCCCTCTTTCATGCGGCAGGCCATAACCGCACCAAGGATATCAAGCGCATGGCAAACCTCCTGCAGGTGTCCTCGGCATACGGCCGCGCCATGGAAAGCATGGACCGGGCTGGCATGAGCGCCATTCTTTACCCAACACTCCGCAAGATGAAATTGAGCCCCGCTGAAACTTCAAACGCCATTGCCGCCTGTGCCGAAGGCTATTCCTTCCCAACCAATCTCGATCGCGATCCACCCATCGGCGGCCTCGCCCCGCAGACCCAGCAACAACTCATGGCCAAGGCCCTGGCAGAAAATTGGGAAACGGACGTCTTTACCGCAGCACTCAAAAAACACTCCTGGCGCCGGCTGACGTAACTTCTTTTTTTCTCCATGGTCGGGCTTCGAACCGGCCACCCAGACTTCGAGTTTGTGGCCGTCGCTGGTTGGTCGGATCAAGTCCGACCATGGAGAGAGTTTTGAATTTTAGTCCTGATCATCTTCAAACGAACCGATCACTTATAGTTTTCCTCGCCCCAGCGGGGAGAGGAAGGGGCCCGTCCAGCGTTGCGAAGCTAAGCAGGATGGGAAGGTGAGGGGGACTAAGTCTCACAATTGAATCACCTGTTCCCCCTCATCCTCCCAAGCTTCGCTTGGGCCCCGCCTTCTCCCCGCCGGGGAGAAGGAAAATTAAGGAATTTCGAATCTGACAAAATTGATCACGCTCTACGCAAAACGGACCGCATAGATCGGTGGCAGGGAATGGCTCACGCTCCGCCAACTGTCGCCCTGGTCTTCGCTGACCCATACGCCGCCCGTGGTCGACCCCATCGCAAGCCTCTCGCCCGGCCTGTCAATCGCCAGCCCATGGCGGAAAATGAGATCATAGGCGTGTTTTTGCGGCAGGCCTTTTTTCAAACTCTTGAAGGTCTTGCCGCCGTCGCGCGTGCGCGTCACCACCAGCGCGCCATCAACGGGAATGCGTTTCTCGTCCTTGATGCCGGGCACAAACCACGCCGTATCGGCATCGTCGGGATGGACCACCACGCCAAAGCCGAAGGATGAGGGTTTTGCCTTCACCTCTTTCCAGCTCTTGGCATTGTCTGTCGATTTGAAGATACCGCAGTGGTGCTGCACCCAGAATTTGTCGGGCTCAGCCTTGCATTGCACCATCATGTGCGGATCCTGCGTATCCGGGTTTTCCGCCTGTTCCTTTGGCCCCTGGTCAAACTTCATGCCATGGGCGGACTGCGCCCACGTGGTCCCGCCGTCATGGGTCACCCATACGCCACCGCAGGAAACACCCACGCGAACCGTCTTGGAAGAGCGGGGATCGACACAAATGGAATGAATGCCTGGAATATCCGCACCGCCCCCCAGCCATTTGTTGCGGTCCGGCATGTGCCACAGGGTTTCGATCAACTCCCATGTTGCGCCCCGGTCGCGCGAACGGAACAGGCCGCCCGGCATGGTGCCGCACCAGATTACGCCCGGTTCGTCGGCCCCGCCGGTTTCAAGGGCCCAGATCAGCTGCGTTGTCCAGTTGACAGGCTTGCCCCAGCCATCAAGGTCATTGAGCCCCTCGGGCTTGGCCGGATAGGTGGGGGTGGTGATTTCCTTCCAGGTCTTGCGGCCCTTGTCGCGCCGGTGCAGCTTGATGCCGAAATGGCCGTGATTGAGTGCCGCATAATCCGTGCCGTCGCGCGGGTCATGCATGGTGAGCGTGACGTTGTCGCCCACAAAATCACCGTTGGAAACGGTCCAGCCGCCCCTGCCGCGATTGACCGTGAATAGGCCTTTGCGCGTCGAAACCAGAATGGTGTTACTCATTACTAACCTCCCGAAAGTGCCTGCAGGACAAAAACTTCACTTCTTGGCTGAACCGGATCGCTAAGTCCGGATAGATCACTCACCCGCTTTCCATCCACAAGGATGGTCATATGTTTACGCAATGCGGCCTGGTCATCAAGAATATAAGTTCGCAGGCGATCATTGGATTCAAAGACACTATTCAAAATCTCGCGCACCGTCTGGCCCTTGGCCTCGACTGTTGCGCAATCCACATGCCTGCGCAAATTGCTCGTAAATGTCACGCGCGCCATGGGGCAATACTGTCACATTCCCAAAAACCTGCCAAGGCGCTAGGACTTGCCCGATGAAACGCCGAACGTTCCTCCTGACAATCTTGCTGCCAGCCGCGGCCCAGGCCCATTCTTTCAGGCATGGCAACATTGCCATTGGCCACGCCTGGGCCCTGCCCAGCCAGCAGAATGACGGCCAGGTTTTCTTTCCCCTTGCCAATCAGGGAACTGAGCATGATGAGCTTGTGGCGGCGCGCTCAGAAATTTGCGGATCAATCGAATTGCGCCAGAACAACCGCTATGACGATCCGCCGCTCGCATCCATTGCGCTCGATCTCAAAAAGCCCGTGCCCATGCGCCCCACAGCGCGGCATTTGCGACTTGTGGGCCTGAAAAAACCACTACGCATAGGTGATCGCTTCAAGATAGTTCTCGACTTCCTCAATTCCGGGGAAACCGAGATTGAAGTCTTTGTGGAAGAAAAGCCCGGCGACTGATTTTCATAAGAAATTTACGCCAGAAGTTGACTTACCCTGTCCTTGAGAACCGGCAAAACTTCTTCCTCAAGCCAGGGGTTTTTCCTGAGCCACAGGTTGTTGCGCGGACTGGGATGGGGAAGGGCGAGAGCCCGCGGCCAGTATTCCTTCCAGTTCTTCACGGTGTCCGTGAGCGTGTCCTTCTGCCGCTCACCCAGATGCCAGGCTTGCGCATACTGGCCAATGACCAGCGTCAATTGAATGTCCGGCAAAAGGCCCAGAAGCTGCTTACGCCACTTTTCCGCGCATTCCGGCCTAGGCGGCAGATCGCCGGACTTGCCGGTTCCCGGATAGCAGAAACCCATAGGAAGGAGGGCAATTCTGGCACTGTCATAAAACACGTTGCGGTCAATGCCCATCCAACTGCGCAATCGCTCACCGCTGGGGTCATTGAAGGGAATGCCGGTCTCATGCACCCGCCGGCCCGGCGCTTGCCCGACAACCAGAATGCGGGCCATCTGGCCAATTTGAAAAACCGGGCGCGGCCCCAAAGGCAAATGGGGCTTGCAGATATCGCACGCTCTTACAGCCGCGACCGTTGTTTCAAAGTCACGCGTCACAGCCTGGTTATCGCTCCAGGCAAGGCTTTAGGCCAGCCCCATCAGTTCAAGCACAGGGTGCCGCACTGCAGGCCTCTTCATGTTCTCGAGCAATTGCTTCACGGCAAAGCCGACACCTGGTGGGAACTTCTGCAGCGTTACTTCAGCGCCATTGCTGAACCGTATGCCGTCCCTGTAGGTGCCCGCATCCAAACGGATGAAAACCGCGTCTTCATCGGTTTTGATGCCCAACTCACGGCACATCGCTTCCGGAATGCCGTGGATTTCAAGCGCCGTATCGCAGTTGAGGCAAACCGCCGTCGAAGCATGCTCCGGCGAGGTCAGGCCAATCGTTCCGCTCGGGAAACGGGAAGTGACATAGCGTTCGCCCTCGCGGGCCGGACGCGAGCCATAGACTTCAAGTGAGTAGTCGCACATTTCAACCTCCTATGAGGATCTGCATTGCGCCGCCCAGCCCATAGGTCGCTTAACGATATCTAAGATCGTGCAAGCCGTATTAAAGCAAAATATGTAGTCGGAATTGCGGCTGCGTCAAAGATCGCCAACTACACATTTCTTCGCTAGCGCCTTGTATTGCTTTTCCGTGAACTGAATGGGATTGCCGCCAGCGGAAGGATCCTTGATCGCCATCGCCGCCACTTCGCCCAAGCGCTTGGTATCAATGCCGATATCTTTCAGCGCATGGGGAATGCCGATTTCCTTGCGTAGAGCCAGAACCCATTTCAGGAAACCGTTGAACCCGCCCTTGATGCCGAGATAAGCGGCGGCGCGCTCAATGTCTTTTTCAATCTTGCGCCGGTTGGCTTTCAGCACATAGGGCATCACAATGCCGTTGAGCAGCCCGTGATGGGCATCATACAACCCGCCGAAGGGATGCGACAGCGCATGAATGGCGCCTAGCCCGCGCTGGAAGGCAGTGGCCCCCATGGTGGAGGCCATCAGCATGTTGCCCCGCGCATCAAGATCAGAACCTTTCTTCACGGCTTTCGGCAGGTTTTCCTTGATCAGCCGCATGCCCTCAAGGCCAACACCAGCTGAGAGTGGATGATAGAAGGGCGCACAATAGGCTTCCAGGCAATGGGCCAAAGCATCCATGCCCGTGGCCGCCGTCAGTTTTGCCGGCAATCCAACCGTCAATTCCGGATCGAGGATCGCCACCTTCGGCATGATCGCCGGATGGAAAATGATTTTCTTCTCGTGGGTAATGGGATGGGTCACAACCCCAGCGCGCCCTACTTCCGAGCCGGTACCTGCCGTTGTCGGCACCGCGATGATCGGAGAAATTTTAGACGCATCGGCCCGCGTCCACCAGTCACCGATATCTTCAAGCTCGAACACCGAAATCGTTTGCCCGTGCATGAGCGCAATCATCTTGCCGATGTCAAGCCCCGAGCCGCCACCAAAAGCGATCACGCCATCATGGCGCCCCGCCTTATAGGCTTTCACACCTTCAATGATGTTGGCCTCAATGGGATTGGGACGCACATCCGAGAATACCTCAATAACGAGCCCAGCACGCTTCACATCATCAACAATAGCGCGAACCATGGGCATGCTTGCGAGGCCGGGGTCGGTGACAAAGAGCGGACGGGCAATGCCATTCGCCTTGCATTGATGCGCCAGTTCCTTGATGCGACCTGCGCCAAATTTAAGTGCGGTGGGATAGCTGAAATTGCGATTTGGAATGGTCATAACTTAGTCCTCAAATGATAGCTTTTTGGTCTGGTCATGGCTTCGTAGCCAAGTGCTGAAAGGGTTATGCCGCGGCCCGTATTTTTCACGCCGGTCCAGGCGAGAGCGGGATCAAGATAGTCGCAGCGGTTCATGAATACTGTACCAGTATTGAGCTGGTCGCCAATTTTCTGGGCGGCGTCTGCATCGGATGTCCACAGAGCGGCGGTGAGGCCATAATCGGAATCATTCATTAATGTAACGGCTTCCTGGTCATCGGAAACCTTCATGATGCCTACGACAGGCCCGAAACTCTCTTCCGTCATCACGCTCATCTGATGGTTCACGTCGGTCAGAACCTGGGGTGCCATGTAAGCTGTTCCAGCCTTGTCCATGGCAAATGATTTTGCATCAATATGCACTTTGGCTCCGCCACGCAGTGCAGATTTAATCTGTTTACGGACGAAATCGGCGGCTTCCGGCTTGATCATGGGGCCAAGCGTTGTGGCCTCTTCCAACGGCGAACCCAATACATATTTTTTTGTCAGATCGACAAAGCACCCGACAAAATCTTTGTACAGGCTCTTGTGCACATAGATGCGCTCAATGCCGCAGCAGCTTTGACCTGAATTGAAGAAAGCCCCGTCCACAAGATTTTCAACCGCATGGGCGAGATTGGCATCTGACCGCACATAGGCCGGGTCCTTGCCGCCGAGTTCGAGGCCAACACTGATAAAGCGCCCTGCCGCCGCCTGCTCCATGGCGCGGCCACCGGCAACCGAACCCGTGAAGCACACCATGTTGGCAAGACCATCGGAAATTACACCCGTGGCCTGCGCATGGTTCATCACAAGATGCTGGAAAACGCCCTTGGGCAGCTTGGCCTTGTCAAAGGCTTTCTGGAAACGTTCGGCAACGAGCAACGTGTGGGAGGCATGTTTCAGCACCACCGTATTGCCAGCCATCAGGGCAGGAATGATGGAATTCACCGCCGTGAGATAGGGATAGTTCCACGGCGCAATGGTGAACACTACACCCCACGGCTCCCGTTGAATGAAACGAGTAGAGCCTTCCTTGGCGGTGGGAACATGGTTGGATAGCGCGTCATCCGCAATGGCTATCATATGACGGGCCCGCTCTTCAAAGCCGCGCAATTCACCTGCTCCGTATCGAATAGGGCGGCCCATTTGCCAAGCAAGTTCCGGAACAATTTCGTCCCGCATCGCCAGCATGGCATCAACTGCCGCCGAACAATAGGCAGCCCTTTCAGCCAGCGGCAGCTTCTTCCACTTTTCCAGTGCCCCATGGGCCGCAGCGAAAGTTGCCGCGATTTCTTTTTTCGATACAACAGGCCGGCTCGCGTAGAGCTTGCCATTGACCGGAGAAACGCACTTGATTGTTTCAGCCATGGCGAACCTCAATACCGCTCGAAGCCGCGCTTCAGTTCAAGGTCGGTAATGCGCCGGTCGAATTCAAATTGTTCCCACTTCGCCGTATGCACATAGTGGTCAACCACATCATCACCCAGCGCGCCGCGCAGGAACTTGGAGCCGTCAAGCAGGTCCGTTGCCTCGCGCAGTGTCTTCGGAATTTCACGCAGCTTGCGCGAGGTGTCATAGATGTCTCCGGAGACAACCGGTTCCAACGCCATCCTCTTCTCAATGCCATCAAGCCCGGCAGCCAGAAGCGCTGCAAAAGCAAGATAGGGATTAAGATCAGCCCCGCCCACCCGGCACTCAACGCGAATGGCCTTGGTATCAGCACCACAGATGCGGTAGCCCGCCGTGCGGTTGTCGAAACTCCACACCGCGCGGGTAGGCGCAAAGGTCCCCGCCATGAAGCGCTTGTAGGAATTGATATAGGGCGCCAGGAAGTAGGTGATCTCCTCCGCGTGGGCGAGCTGGCCCGCGAGATAATGCTTCATCATGTCCGACATTCCGTGTTCACCGTTCTTGTCGAGGAACAACGGCTTGTCATCGGTGGTCCACAGGGATTGGTGGATGTGGGACGAATTGCCCGCCATGCCATAGTCCCACTTGGCCATGAAACTGACTGACTTGCCGACACCATAGGCAATTTCCTTGGCGCTGTTCTTGATGATGGCATGACGGTCGGCCATCACCAGCGCTTCGGCATATTTCACATTGATTTCTTCCTGGCCCGGACCCCATTCGCCCTTGGAATTCTCAACCGGAATGCCGGCGCCTGCGAGGCCATTGCGCAGCGCCCGCATATAGACTTCTTCCTTGGCCGTTTGCAGCACGTTGTAATCTTCAATGTAATAGCCGGCCGTCTTGAGATGCCGGTAGCCCTTGTGGTGGGCCGTTTCATAGCTGTCGTCGAACAGGAAGAACTCGAGTTCGGAGGCCATATAGGATTTCATCTTCATGGCTTCAAGGCGCTTCAATTGCTTCTTCAGGATGGCGCGCGGGCTATGCGGCGTATCCTCATGGGTGTGATGGTCAAGGACGTCACAAAGCACCAAGGCCGTGCCTGCCAGCCATGGCGTGCGGCGCAAGGTTGACATGTCGGGCCTCAGCACAAAGTCGCCATAGCCTTTCTGCCAGCTCGTGGCCTTGTAGCCCGGCACCGGCTCCATTTCGATATCAACGCCGAGAAGATAGTTGCAGGCATGGGTTTCCTCATAACCACCATCAACGAAGAACTGCGCGTGGAAGCGCTTTCCAATGAGGCGGCCCTGGAGGTCCACCATGGCCGCCACCACCGTATCGATGGTTCCGGCCTTAACTTCCTTTTTCAGTTCTTCCAGTGTCAGCATGCCATTGGCCATTTTCGTCTCCCTATTTTGTTATCGCGTGAATGAGCGGCCCCGCCAGACGCTGCGCCCATTCATTCTGTCCGCGTTCATTGGCAATGAAGTCATTGCGAATTTCGATCATAACGGATTTCAGCCCCCGGGGTGCCGCATGAAGATTGAGAGTGTGCAACACTCCGTCCTTCGGCCCATAGGGCTCATTCAGTCGCACGTCCACTTTCGGAAAAGCCTTGATCAGCTTGTCGGCAATGCGTGCATCCCGGTCGAACAGAATGCCAAGCTCAACGGCGCGATCCTTGCCTTTGTACAGCTTCGTAAAACTGTGAATGGTGACCAGGCTTGTGGCCCGTCCCTCACAAGCGCGGGCGTCCAGCATGCGGGCCAGCCGCTCGTGAAATGGCCAGTAAATAGCCTCGACGCGGGCCAACGTGTCCACTGCACTCAAGCCCTTGTTTCCGGGAACGGGCGTGGTTTCACTCATTTCCGGCATGGCGCCGGCGGAGTCCGGTGGCCGGTTGCAATCATAAACCAGACGCGAATAAC
>CAZHCO010000082.1:0-32510 GCA_964530965.1 uncultured Aestuariivirga sp.
TTTTCCTATAAAAATGCCATTGGTAGGATACTAAAAAAGTCCAAGTCGATGCAATTTTTCGGGCGAGCATAATCTCAGGGCATTCAGCCCCGCTTCGCTCCTTCGGAGCTTCGCCGCAGGCGAAGAATGGTGGAGCCAGACGGAATCGAACCGACGACCTCTTGCATGCCATGCAAGCGCTCTCCCAACTGAGCTATGACCCCACAGGTTTTCAAGATGAACCAAAGTCATTTGGTTCTGGAAGCGGGCGGAACCTAGTTCCGCGCCCCTCAACAATCAAGCAAAACTTCTAAACTTCCTCTTCGCCTTCCTTGCCGCCCGAGGGGCCGCTGTCCAGGAGGCCGGAGACATTGTCGCCTTCTTCCTCTTCGACAACCAGGAACGTGTCGTCCTCTTCCGCATCGGCGGGTTCAGCGTCCTCGCCCAGATCGACGTCTTCGATTCCGGCCGTTTCGTCATCATCCTTGCCGTCTTCCTCGACATCCTCAAGGCTGATGAGTTCGACATCGGCGTTTTCGCTTTCTTCAACCTCCACCTTCTCGCGCACCTTCGCCATGGGCGGCGGCACGGCGCCGGGATAATCACCCTTCGAGGGGAGAATTGCAGCCGCAATGAAGCTTACACCGCACTTGGGGCAGACGATGGGATTCTTTAACAAATCATAGAACCTTGAAGCACATGAAGGGCATGTCCGCTTGGTTCCGAGTTCAGCATTGACCACGGTTGATCCTTTCGAGATCGCATAAAGACTGGAATTGAGGCTCCCATGCCACGGGTCTTACGGAATGTCAAAGCCCGGGACGAGAAGGGGGTGACAGTGCAAATTAACCCGTGTATCGAATTCAGTCGCAATGACTGAAATGCAGCCTCGAATACAACCTCTGATATCGCGCAAGGTTTCCGGTTTGAAGGGACGAATCAGAGTTCCCGGCGACAAATCCATGTCCCACCGCGCCCTCATGCTTGGCGCCGTTGCCATTGGCGAAACGCGGATCAAGGGCCTTTTGGAAGCCGAAGACGTGGTGAATACGGCCAAGGCAATGGCGGCCCTTGGTGCTGGGACGATGCGCGACGACGCAGGCGTCTGGCATGTGCAAGGGGTTGGCGTTGCGGGCCTCCAATCACCCGATCACGCCCTTGATTTCGGCAATTCCGGCACCGGCGTGCGCCTCGCGCTTGGCCTAATGGCATCAACTCCTCTGATTGCCAAATGCATTGGCGATGTCTCGCTCTCAAGACGCCCAATGGGCCGGGTGACAAAACCTCTCGAGGAAATGGGCGTGCGTTTTGAAGCTGCCGAAGGAGGAAGGCTGCCACTCACAATTTATGGAGCGAAGAATGCAGTTCCCATTACCTACACCTTGCCCGTGGCTTCGGCCCAGGTGAAATCGGCGGTGCTGCTGGCAGGCCTCAATGCGCCGGGGCGCACTACGGTTATCGAACCCGTGGCAACACGCGATCACACGGAGCGCATGCTGAAAGCCTTTGGGGCAAGGCTTGTGATTGAAGAAAAAGATGGCGCCCGCCATATCTCGGTTGAAGGCCAGCGCGAACTGACAGCCCAGGACATTGATATTCCGGGCGATCCATCTTCGGCGGCCTTTCCCATGGTTGCCGCCCTCCTGAGCGAGGGTTCGGTTATTACCATCGAGAACATCATGCTCAATTCCACGCGCACCGGACTGATCACCACGCTGATTGAAATGGGCGCCCATATTGAAATTGAAAACCGAAGGATTAGCGGCGGTGAAGACGTTGGTGACCTGCGGGTTAGGGCATCGAAGCTCCATGGTGTTCGTGTGCCGGCAGCGCGCGCGCCCTCGATGATTGATGAGTATCCCATCCTTGCCGTTGCTGCCTCCTTCGCGGAAGGCACCACCCGTATGGATGGCCTGGAAGAACTGCGGGTCAAGGAAAGTGACCGTCTTGCAGCTGTCGAGGCGGGTCTGCAGGTCAATGGTGTGCTGACCCATTCTGGGCCTGACTGGCTGGAAGTCTCAGGTGGTGGCGCACCCGGCGGTGGCAAGGTCACAACCCATATGGATCACCGCATCGCCATGTCCTTCCTTGTCATGGGGCTGGCGTCGCGCATTCACACCAGCATTGATGACGGCAGTTTCATCGCCACAAGCTTTCCTGATTTTGTCGGTCTGATGAATGGCATGGGTGCGCGCATGGCGGCCCTTGAACCCAGGTGATCATCGCCGTTGATGGCCCGGCGGCGGCAGGCAAGGGAACCATTGCCAGGGCCCTGGCCCAGCATTTCGGGTATCATTTCCTGGATACGGGCACACTTTATCGCAGAGTGGGTCTGGCACTTCTGGAAACCAGTGATGATCCGCGAAACGTCAAGGCAGCCGTGGCCATTGCCCAAAACCTGAATTCGCATCCCTACTCCGATCTTGAACTGCGAACCGAAGCCGTGGGTGCCGCCGCCTCAATCGTGGCGGTCATCCCGGAAGTGCGCACAGCACTTCTTGCCTACCAGCGAAACTTTGCTGACCAGCTGCCCGGAGCGGTGCTTGATGGTCGCGATATCGGCACCATTGTTTGCCCGGACGCCGACCTGAAATTGTTCATCACGGCGTCTCCCGAAGTCAGGGCCGGGCGCCGCTTGGCCGAGCTCAAATCCTATGGCGCCGATGTATCCTTTGATGCGGTCTTGGCAGATATCCGACAGCGTGATGAGCGCGACAGAACCCGCGCCGTTGCCCCCCTCGTATCCGCCGCTGGCGCCGTGGTTATTGATACATCCGAGATGACCGCAGAAGAGGCAATTGCCGCAGCGACGAGAGTCGCAAACTCAGCCCGCTGAGTCCCTAGATCATGATCACTTTGGGTCGAACCGACCCAAAGTGATGAACGTGATCGTCGATTCAATGTCGGCACGTGATCGGACGGTTAACCGGTGCCCACTTAACCTGATCACGCGCGGGGCCAGGAAATCAGGAATATCCAGGTCGTATAGGCAAACAGGGCGCCCGCCACCACAATCCACAGCGGCTGCTGAGTGTAAAACACTTCAAAAGCCGTCCAGCCCGCAAGCACGCCAACCAGTGCCACCCGCCGCCACAGGGGTTTGTAGAAGGGATGGCTTTCATCAATGATTTTCATGGGCTTTATGTAGGCGAATGGGGCCCCTAAGTCGAGGTTGAATCCAGCGGTTGCCCTGCTCTTTGGTTTGAGCTATAGCGAGCCCCGTTGGAGGTCGCCTGCCCTGGTGCGGGTGAACATAAATGGGGGCGCTAGACTGCTCGCAGTGCGCCCTTAATTGTTTCAGAATCGGCACAATTTGCAAAGCCTCCGAGCTTATGTGTTGGGCTGGAACGACTTAACGTGGACCGTCCGCAATGGATGGGCCCCATAACCTTTAGGACTACCTGACCCATGGCGAAATCTGTCGTTTCCATGAACCCCACCCGCGAAGACTTTGAAGCACTCCTTGCCGAGAGCTATTTGGACAATCCCGCCACCGAAGGCGTTGTCGTTAAGGGCCGTGTGACGGCCGTTGAAAATGATTTTGTGATTATCGATGTCGGTTTGAAAACCGAAGGCCGCGTGGCGCTGAAGGAATTCTCCCAGCCCGGCAAGGACGTGGCCATAAAGGCCGGTGACACGGTCGAGGTTTACCTCGAGCGCATTGAAAATGCTCTCGGCGAAGCAGTTCTCTCGCGCGACAAGGCGCGCCGCGAAGAGGCCTGGACCCGTCTGGAAGAAATGAGCACCAAGAATGAGCGCGTCGATGGCGTGATCTTCGGCCGTGTGAAAGGTGGCTTTACCGTTGATTTGGGCGGCGCCGTGGCCTTCCTGCCCGGCTCACAGGTTGACATTCGCCCCATCCGCGACGTGGGCCCGCTTATGCATGTAGCCCAACCCTTCCAGATTCTGAAGATGGACCGCAGGCGTGGCAACATCGTTGTCTCGCGCCGCGCCATCATGGAAGAGACCCGCGCTGAACAGCGCTCGGAACTCGTGCAAAATCTTGCCGAAGGCCAGATCGTTGATGGCGTGGTGAAGAACATCACCGATTACGGCGCCTTCGTTGATCTGGGCGGCATTGACGGCCTGCTCCACGTCACTGACATTGCCTGGAAGCGCGTGAACCATCCCAGCGATGTTCTGACCGTTGGCCAGACCATGAAGGTGCAGATCGTTCGCATCAATCCGGAAACCCAGCGTATTTCGCTTGGCATGAAACAGCTGGACAAGGATCCATGGGAACTCGTGGCTGGCAAATATCCGATTGGCGCCAGGGTTCGCGGCAAGGTCACCAACATCACCGACTACGGCGCATTCATCGAGCTTGAAGATGGCATTGAAGGCCTCGTCCACGTTTCGGAAATGAGCTGGACCAAGAAGAACGTGCATCCCGGAAAAA
This sequence comes from uncultured Aestuariivirga sp., assembly GCA_964530965.1. Taxonomy (GTDB): domain Bacteria; phylum Pseudomonadota; class Alphaproteobacteria; order Rhizobiales; family Aestuariivirgaceae; genus Aestuariivirga. The sequence goes on from CAZHCO010000082.1 coordinate 4,379, forward strand.
TCCTTTCGACCTCGGAAGAGGTTGAAGTGCAGGTTCTGGAAATCGACTCGTCCAAGCGCCGCATTTCGCTGGGCCTCAAGCAGGTCCAGGACAATCCATGGGAAACTTTCTCGTCGAAGTATCCTAACGGAACCCATGTTGAGGGCGAGATCAAGAACATCACTGAGTTTGGCCTGTTCATCGGCCTCGACGGCGATGTCGATGGCATGGTCCATCTTTCCGATCTCGATTGGAAGCGGCCTGGCGAAGAAGCCATCAAGGAATTCAAGAAGGGCGATGTCGTAAAGGCCATCGTTCTCGATGTTGACCGCGAGAAGGAGCGTATCTCGCTCGGCATCAAGCAGCTTTCTGGCGATCAGCCAAAGTCCGCGGCAGGCACCGGCATCAAGAAGGGCGACACCGTGACCTGCGAAGTGGTCAAGGTTGAAGACGCAGGCCTTGAAGTGAAGGTCGCAGGCTCCGACATGACCGCCTACATCAAGCGCGGCGATCTGGCCCGTGACCGCTCCGAACAGCGCACCGAACGCTTTGCGGTTGGCGAGAAGTTCGACGCCAAGGTGACCGTATACGATGCCAAGGCACGCAAGATGAACGTGTCGATCAAGGCCCTCGAAATCTCCGATGAGAAGGAAGCCGTGGCCCAATATGGTTCGTCCGATTCGGGCGCCTCCCTGGGCGATATTCTTGTGGCAGCCCTCAAGAAGAAAGATGCCGAAGGCAAGGAATAATTCTTGGACGACGTGACAATTATCTCCGTCCGGATGGGTTCATTCGGACGGAGTTTTTGTATATATCATTGGTCAGACCTTGGAGGATGCGTATGTCAATAAGCCAGGCTGAAGTGATCGTTGACCGCAGGCAGTTGAAAAGACGCCTCACCCGCTGGCGCATTCTCGCAATCCTTGCAGTTCTCCTGGCACTGGGCTCGCTCTTCTGGAGCGGCGGCGATTTCAAAAAACGCTTCGACCATATTGCCCGCGTCCAAATCGATGGCCTGATCACCGGAGACCAGGCAACCCTCAATCTTTTCGACGATCTTGCCAAATCAAATCACGTCAAGGGCGTCATCATCCGCATTGACAGCCCCGGCGGTACAACCGCTGGCTCTGAAGCGATTTATGAGCAGATCAGGAAAATTGCCAAGGACAAACCGGTGGTAGCTGTCATGGATACGGTGGCGGCATCGGGTGGATACATCACGGCCATTGCAGCTGACTTTATCGTGGCTCGCGGCAACACCATCACGGGCTCTATCGGCGTGATCTTTTCATTTCCGGAAATCTCCAAGCTTCTTGATACGCTGGGCATCAAGATGGAGGAAATCAAGTCCGGTGAACTCAAGGCTGAACCATCGCCCTACAAACCCGTGTCAGATCGGGCGCGCCAGGTTTCCAATGAAATGGTGCAGGAGTCCTTTGCCTGGTTCACGGGTCTTGTGGTTGAGCGCCGCAAGCTTTCAGCGGAACGGGTCAAGGTTCTGGCCGATGGCCGCGTCTATACGGGCCGTCAGGCGGTAACAGAAAAACTCATTGATGCGCTGGGCGGTGAAGAAGTGGCACTGGAATGGCTTCAAACCCAGAAAAAACTGCCGAAGGATATGGAAGTTATCGACTGGCGCAATCCGTTGATGGCCGACCCCACAGGCCTGGGCTTTTCAATAGCCAACACCGCGCTCAAGGTTTTGGGTTTTGAAGGCCTGGGGCGGCAGGTCGAAAGCGCGAGGCTTGACGGCTTGCTCGTGCTTTGGCACCCTCAGCTTTGACCCCCAAAAGAGGCAGGCCAAAATCATGATCAAATCTGAACTCGTGCAAAAGATTGCGGACGGCAACACCCATCTTTATCACCGCGACGTTGAGCGCATTGTGAACAAGATATTGGATGAGATTATCCGCGCCATGAAGGACGGCGAGCGCGTTGAACTGCGAGGCTTCGGCGCCTTCTCCGTCAAGTCCAGAAGTGCCCGCACCGGCCGCAATCCGCGCACCGGCGGGGCGGTTGAAGTCACTCCCAAGCGCGTGCCCTTTTTCAAGACCGGCAAGGAATTGCGGGCGCGGTTGAACGGCAAGACGGAATGATGCTGCAGCGAATTCTGCGCTGGACCATAGGCCTGCCCATAGCCATTGTTGTTGTGTCTTTCGCCATTGCCAACCGCCAGTGGATTACAATTTCATTTGACCCCTTCTCAAAAGATGCGCCGTTTGCCGCCATGGACATGCCCCTATGGGTCTTGTTTTTTTGCGGCGTTTTTTTTGGCCTGATCGCCGGATGGATCGCCTGCTGGTTTGCCCAAAGCAAATGGCGGCGCTCGGCCAAGGACACCCGCAAGGAGCTGGCGCGCGCCCAAGAAGAAACCACCCAACTGCGCCGCGAAACCGTGACCCCTCCGGATAGTTTTCTGTGAAAGTTATTTCTGCCGCCGGGCTTGCAAAAGTTGCACCCTATAGTGCGATAGTCGAGGCGCTGAGAGAAGGGTTCAGGGCGGACATCGCAACGCCGGTCCGCCACCATCACGAAACCTCTGCGGTCGCAACACTTCTTCTGATGCCGGCCTGGTCAAAGGAATGGACAGGCTTGAAGACCGTCGTCGTCAAGTCCGACAATGCGGCAAAAAACCTGCCCACGGTTCAGGCGAGCTACCTTCTCATCAAGAATGAGACCGGTGAAACCGTTGCCATCATGGACGGCACCGAACTCACCCGAAGGCGAACCGCCGCAGCCTCGGCCCTCGCGGCCGATTATCTGGCGCGCTCCGATGCTTCGACGCTTGCGCTGGTCGGTGCAGGAGCCTTGGGGGCACACTTCGTTAGGGCCCATGTAGCGGTGCGGCCAATCAAACGGGTTTTTATCTACAACAGGTCACCGGAGAAAGCGGCGGCACTCGCCGCTGAACTGAAAACCGATGGGCTCGATGCATCAGGTGTCACCGATTTACAAAGCGCCGTAGGGCAAGCCGATATCATATCCTGTGTCACGACCTCCACAACGCCCATTGTCAGGGGCGAATGGCTGAAACCCGGTGCCCATGTTGACCTCGCTGGAGCCTTCCGGCCAGCCATGCGCGAAACCGACGGCGACGTAGTGGCCCGCGCCCGGGTTTATGTCGACACGAGGGAAGGGGCCCTTTCTGAAGCCGGCGATCTCTTACAGGCCCGCGACGAAGGAAAATTTGATTTTGCCAATGTCCAGGGCGATCTTTTTGATCTGTGCCGTGGCGTTGTGAAGGGGCGCAAGAGCCTTGAGGAAATCACCCTGTTCAAGTCGTGCGGCACCGCCATTGAGGACCTTGCCACCGCAATCATGGTCTATTTGCGCTCCTGACTATTTGCGGCTAACGAGAGCCCCATGAGCGAACCTAACCCCATCTGCGTGGCCCTTGATACGCCGGATATTGACCGGGCGCGGGCCCTTGCGAAGGCGCTCATGCCCCATGTCGGTCATATGAAAATCGGCATGGAATTTTTCTATGCCTATGGCGCCAAGGGCTATGAGGCCGTGGCCGCCGAAGGCCTGCCCATTTTTCTTGACCTCAAACTCCATGATATTCCCAATACGGTGGCTTCCAGCATGAAGTCCCTGATGCAGCTTTCGCCCCGTCCGGCAATCATAAATCTCCATGCCGCTGGCGGCATGGACATGATGAAGGCGGCTGCCGATGCGGTGGACGGGCGCGCCAAGCTCATTGCTGTGACCATTTTAACCAGCCTCTCCAATGAAGATATTTGGGCCGTTGGCTTCAATGCGAAACAGGAAACCAGCGCTCACGCAGCCTCACTTGCAAAACTTGCGAAAGCAGCTGGCTTGGATGGCGTCGTCTGCAGTCCCCATGATTTGGCAGGCATCCGCGCCGCGACGGGCCTGGAATTCCTGACCGTTGTTCCCGGCATCCGTCCTGCCGAGGATGCCTCCCATGACCAGAAGCGCATTGCCACACCAAAGGCGGCGCGAATTGCAGGCGCTGATATTCTGGTGATTGGCCGAGCCATCACAGGCTCTCCTGATCCCGTCGCTGCGGCACAGAAAATTCTGGACGAGCTGGGCCATGGTTGACGTCAAGATTTGCGGGCTGTCCACGCTGGATTCCATCGATGCGGCCATCGATGCTGGCGCTGACCTTATAGGCCTGGTGTTTTATTCCAGGAGTCCGCGCCATGTATCTGTGCAGCAGGCAAAAACGCTTGCCGATCACGCGCGGGGCCGGGCAAAAATAGTGGCCCTGATTGTCGATGCCGATGATGTGGCACTTCAGGACATAAATAAGTATGCCGCCCCCGATTTGTATCAGGCCCATGGTTCTGAAACACCGCAACGGGTGCTCGAAATCAGCGCTCTGACAGGCAAGCCAGTGATCAAGGCCATCAAGGTCGGAGACATTAAGGATATCGCCAAGGCCGCCGACTATGCGGGCAAGGCAAGTCTTATTCTCTACGATGCGAAAGCGCCCGAGACTTTGGTTAATGCACTTCCCGGCGGTAATGGTCTGGCTTTTGACTGGAACCTGCTGGGCAGTTCGCGGCAATCCGAAGGCTTTATCCTTTCCGGCGGCCTTAGTCCGGATAATGTCGCAAAAGCAATCCGTGTTACGGGAGCCCCCATTGTAGATGTCTCCTCGGGAGTTGAATTCGCACCCGGCAAAAAGGATTTAGGCCTTATTCGGAAATTCATTGAGGCGGCGAAAGCCGCCCGCTAAAACGGCTTTGAAAGCGAGTTTTTATGACGACAGCACAGGTCAATTCCTATCGCACCGGCCCCGACGAAAAGGGGCTGTTCGGCATTTATGGCGGGCGTTTCGTGGCCGAAACCTTGATGCCGCTCATCCTTGAGCTCGAACAGGCCTACAAGGACGCCAAGGTCGATCCCAGCTTTCAGGCCGAACTCGACTCATTCCTTGAGCACTACGTCGGTCGCCCGAGCCCGCTATATTTCGCCGAACGCCTGACCGAACACTTGGGCGGCGCGAAAATTTATCTCAAGCGCGATGAGCTCAATCACACGGGCGCCCACAAGATCAACAATGTGATGGGCCAGATCCTGCTGGCCCGCCGCATGGGCAAGAAGCGCATCATTGCTGAAACCGGTGCAGGCCAACACGGTGTTGCAACGGCGACCGCCTGCGCACGTTTTGGCCTTGAATGCATTGTTTATATGGGCTCGGTGGATATTGAACGGCAGAAACCCAACGTGTTTCGCATGAAGCTGCTGGGCGCGGAAGTTGTCCCCGCTCTTTCAGGCTCACGCACTTTGAAGGATGCGCTTAATGAAGCACTCCGCGATTGGGTAGCCAATGTGGAAGACACATTCTATTGCATAGGCACCGTTGCCGGCCCCCATCCCTATCCCGAAATGGTTCGCGATTTTCAGTCCATTATCGGCATTGAAACCAAGCGTCAGATACTGGCCCGTGAGGGCCGCCTGCCGGATTCCCTTGTCGCAGCCATCGGCGGGGGCTCAAATGCCATGGGGCTTTTCCATCCCTTCCTTGATGACAAGGATGTGGAGATCATCGGCGTGGAAGCGGCAGGCCTCGGCCTTCGCACCAAGAAACATGCGGCTTCCATCACCGGCGGCAAGCCCGGCATTCTCCATGGCAATCGCACTTACCTGCTGATGGACGATGATGGCCAGATTACCGAGGGCCATTCCATTTCAGCGGGCCTCGATTATCCCGGCATCGGCCCCGAGCATTCCTGGCTCCATGATATGAAGCGCGTGCAGTATGTGGCCGCAACCGACAAGGAAGCGCTCGCTGCCTTTCAGCTCTGTTGCAGGCTTGAGGGTATCATTCCAGCCCTTGAGCCCTCCCACGCGCTCGCCCATGTCATGAAGATTGCGCCAACAAAACCCAAGGACCATTTGATGGTGATGAACATGTGCGGCCGCGGCGACAAGGATATTTTCACGGTGGCGGATATCCTGGGAGTGAAACTGTGACGGGCCGCATTGAACGCCGTTTTGCTGAACTCAAGCAAAAGGGCCGCGCCGCGCTCGTCACCTTCGTGACCGCCGGCGATCCCGATTATGAGACGTCGTTGAAGATCATCAAGGGCCTTCCCAAAGCCGGTGCCGACATCATTGAATTCGGCATGCCCTTTACCGACCCCATGGCCGATGGTCCTGCCATTCAGGCGGCGGGACTGCGCTCTCTCCGTGCTGGGCAAACACTGAAGAAAACTTTGAAGCTGGTGAAGGCCTTCAGAGCGGGAGACAAGGACACTCCGGTCGTGTTGATGGGTTACTACAATCCCATTTATGTTTATGGCGTGGACAAATTTCTTGTGGACGCCAAGGCCGCAGGCGCCGATGGCTTGATCGTCGTTGACCTGCCGCCCGAGGAGGATGATGAACTCTGCATCCCAGCGATGAAGGCGGGCCTCAATTTCATCCGGCTTGCCACGCCCACAACCGATGACAAGCGCGCCCCCGCCGTGTTCAAGAATACCAGCGGATTTGTTTATTATGTTTCGGTTCTGGGCATCACCGGTACCAAGGCTCCGGACCTCAAGAGTGTTCAGAGGAATGTAAACAGATTGCGCAATCATACGAACCTGCCCATTGCAGTTGGTTTCGGCGTAAAGACTGCCGAACAGGCCCGCGCCATTGCAAAAAGCGCCGATGGCGTTGTGGTTGGCTCCGCCCTTGTCTCGGCCATTAAGGACAATCTCACAAAATCCGGCACCGCTTCACCAAAGACCGTGAAAGCGGTACACTCGCTGGTAAGCAATATTGCCCGTGGCGTGAGGAGTTAGATCAGTTGAACTGGATCAAGAATTTTGTCCGGCCGAAAATCCGCTCCATTCTGGGCGTCAAGCGGGACGTGCCGGAGAACATGTGGATCAAGGACCCTGAATCCGGCCAGATGGTTTTCTACCGGGATCTCGAAGCAAACCAGTTCGTGTTTCCGGGTTCCGATCATCACCATCGCCTCGCCCCAGACCTGCGGCTGAAGTCCATGTTCGACAATGGCGAATATGAAACGGTGGATTTTCCTGCGGTACCTGCCGATCCCCTTAAGTTCAGGGACGAGCGGAAATATGTTGATAGATTGAAGGAAGCGCGCGCCAAGGCCAACAGCGATGATGCCATCCACGCTGGTTTTGGCACGATTGATCAGCTTCCCATCGTGATCGCCATTCAGGACATGGGCTTTATCGCGGGCTCGCTTGGGACCGCAGCCGGAGAAGCCATTATTACCGCCATGCGTCTGGCCGTTTCCAAGAAATGCCCGTTCGTATTCTTTGTGGCATCCGGGGGAGCGCGCATGCAGGAAGGCATTCTGTCCCTCATGCAAATGCCGCGCACAACTGTCGTGGTGCAGGAGCTGCGCGCCCATAAACTGCCCTATATCGTTGTCCTCACAAATCCTACAACGGGCGGCGTCACCGCCTCCTATGCCATGCTGGGTGATTTTCATATTGCCGAACCAAAAGCCCAGATTGGTTTTGCCGGAACGCGCGTCATAGAGCAGACCATCCGCGAAAAACTCCCAGAAGGTTTTCAGCGCGCTGAATATCTTCAAGACCACGGCATGGTTGATCTGGTGGTCCATCGCCACCAGATGCGCGAAACCGTCAGCCGCGTGGCACGGATTTTGACGAAGTCGGCAGAGTTGCCGGGTTCCAACAGCGGGGCATTGGTTCCGATCAGCGTCGAGTAATATTTTGGCGCGCAGTGATGCCATATTGAACCGGCTCTTGTCGTTGCATCCCAAGATCATCGATCTCAGCCTTGAGCGGATGGAACGGATTCTGGCGCGGCTGGGAAACCCTGAAAATAAATTGCCGCCGGTCATTCATGTAGCGGGAACCAACGGCAAGGGTTCCACGGTTGCCTACATTAAATCCATTCTTGAGCAGGCTGGACTAAAGGTGCATTGCTACACCTCGCCCCACCTCGTGAAATTTCATGAGCGCATCTATGTGGCCGGTGAAACAATTGCTGAGGAGGAATTGTCGGCTCTGCTGGAAGAATGTGAAATTGCCAATGGTGATGCGCCGATTACGTTCTTTGAAATCACAACCGCCGCCGCATTTCTGGCTTTCTCCCGAACCCCTGCCGATTATCTCATTCTTGAAGTGGGACTGGGCGGAAGACTTGATGCAACGAATGTCATTCCAAAGCCCGCCCTTTCAGTCATCACTACCGTTGATTATGATCACCAGCAATATCTTGGAAACACACTGACCACCATCGCCCATGAAAAAGCGGGCATCCTGAAAAAGGGCATCCCTGCAATTATTGGCGCGCAACCCGACGAGGCGCGGGCAGAAATTGAGCGTGTCGCCGAAAAAATTGGGACTCCGGTCTTCATTGCAAATCAGGATTGGCAATCTTTTGAACAGCATGGGCGCCTGGTCTTCCAGGATGAAAATGGCTTGCTTGATCTCAGCCTGCCGCAGCTGAAGGGACGGCATCAGGTCGATAACGCCGGCAATGCTATAGCGGCAATTAGATTACTGGATGATGCGCGCGTGTCTGAAACCCAAATTGAGCACGGATTGAAATCCGTAGTTTGGCCAGCACGCATGCAAAAGCTGGGGGCAGGCACCCTCACCAATCTTGTTCCGAAGGACGCCGAACTTTGGCTCGATGGTGGCCACAATCCGGCTGCGGGCCGTGTCATTGCGAGAGCTTTCTCCGATATCAACGACCGTTTTTCGCGGCCCCTCGTTCTCATCTGGGGCATGCTCAACACAAAAGATGCCGGCAGCTTCATCGAACCCTTTGCCGGCCTGGCGCAACGGGTGGTGACGATTGCCATACCCGATGAGCCAAACGCCGTTCCGGCGGATCAACTCGCCGAAATCGCCCGTAGCCGGAATCTTTCGGCAGAAACCGCAACGTCACTCACCAAAGCTTTGGGGCAGGCGTCATTGACGACACCTGCCCCTCGAATTCTCATTTGCGGCTCACTCTATCTCGCGGGCCATGTGCTCAGCCTCCACGAGAATAAGCCGATGTCCGGCGTTTCCGGCACCGCCCGGCGTTAGATCGATTGCTCAATCCAGGATTGCAGCTGGCCCTTAGGCGCGGCCCCAACCTTGGTGGAGGCAACCGCCCCGCCCTTGAACACCATCAGGGTCGGAATGCCCCGAACCCCATATTTGGACGGTGTTTGCGGGTTTTCATCGACGTTGATCTTGACGATCTTGACCTTCGAGCCGAGCGTCTGGGCAATTTCTTCCAGGGCCGGGCCGATCATTTTGCAGGGTCCACACCATTCCGCCCAGAAATCAACAACGACAGGCGTCCCTGATTTCAAGACATCGAGGTCAAATGAGGCATCGGAAACTTTTTGGGTGGACACGATTGATTCTCCGTCATTCCTGAGTTGCAATGGAAGGTAGGTATCCCCGGGGGGCCGGTCAAGGGCGGCACACGCTCACGTGATGGCTGCCATGTCCGAAATGGCCTTCTTGAGTGTTTCGTCGGCAATCCAGTCCAGGCGCGGCAGGCTTGTCCAGAGAATGGCGGCGCGAATGGGTTTGCCGCCATAAACCTGCCCGAGAGTTCTTACGTAGCCAGCCAACTGCAAAACGTGGGGGTGGTCGGACTCGAGCCGGTCAGGCACGTTCCAGTCGGTCTTATAGTCGAGCACGAGAATGTCGTCTGCCCGGATGGCAAGACGGTCAATCCTTTCGGTCATGCGTTGGCCGTTCGGCAAAATCGATCCAATATTGACTTCTGCCTGACTGTCCGGTCCAAAAAAATCCCTGAATTCAGGATTGACAATGAGATCAACTATTTTCGCGGCCAGGCCCGCATCGAGCTTATTCTTAAGGAGAATACGCCGTGCGAAATTCAGCCCCGCGTCTTGGCTCATTTGCGGCAAGTCCTGCAGAATTTTGTGGACGGTGCGACCGCGGGTTACGGCAACGCTGGAACCAATTCCATGGTGCACATGTGGCAATCGCGCGGACGGCCAGCTTTTAAGAACAGAGTCAGGATAATTTGGGCTCTTGACCAACCAATCGGGAATTTTCTGGATCACCTTGGACGCGGCCGAAGGTGCCTTGTCCCAGGTGGGGTCCGGGCCGGATCGCCAGCAGGAAATTCCGTCAGGGGACTCGATGGCGCGCATGATGTCCTTGCCCTGCGGTGAATTGTGCAAGGCTTCCGCAATCATGGCATACCAGCTGTTCTCGGGGCTTTCCTTGTAAGTTTTGTAGCCGCAGACAAAAAGTTCATCGCGGGCCCGCGTCATCGCCACATAAAGCAGGCGCCGCTGTTCTTCCAATTCTGTCTGCTTGTCTTTGTCCTTCCAGTTTTCAATCACTGAAGATTGGGCGAGGCCCGACAGCCTCCAGAATGGCAACGTCGGTCCACCTGAATTTGCTTCAACAAACATGAGTGCCGTTGTCGCGTTGCTTCTCGGCGTCGACGTCGTGTCCGGCAGAATAACAATGCTGGACTCAAGTCCCTTTGCGCCATGGACCGTCATCAGACGCACCTCGCCGCTCCCGCGCTCCATGTTGCGCTTGATTTCGGTGTCCTCGGAGGCAAACCATGTGGCAAAGCCGGCGAGGGAGGAGGAATGGCTTTCTTCATAGGAGAGCGATGCCTCAAGCAGCGCATCAAGCGCATCGCCAGCCTCGCTTCCCAGCCGCGCCAAGACGGCTTTTCGGGTCCTGATCAGAACCAACGACAGGAATTCAAATGGCCTGGCGCTTTCGGAGGCTCTTAACCAGTCCTGCAGAACTGTGTGGTTTTCGATACAGCTTGCGTCGCCTGATGTGGATAATCTTGTCCAGAGAGATACAGTTCCACGCCCATGGGCCAATTCAAAAAGCAGGTCTTCTGTGAGAGGCGAGGGCACCAGCGGACTCTTGAGCACGCAGGCCAGGGAATAGTCATCGTCCGGCAGAAGCACAAATTGCACCAACGCCATGATGTCGAGGATGGCGATGTTCTCTGAAAGCTTGAGGCGGTCGGCACCTGCAACCGGAATTCCGGACTTTCGCAATTCGCTGATCAGGATGTCGAAAAATGAACTCCGGGTTCTAAACAAGATAAGAATATCGCCTGCCTCAACCGCGCGATTGAGTGCTGCTATATGGCGATTTCCGATCCAGGACTTGACCGTGCCGGCAAGCTTCTGTGCCAATTTGCGCAAGGCTGACCTAGGTGGATATTGGTCAACGGGAGCCTGCCAGGGCTCTCTTTCAGCTTTTTCATCGGCCTCCATGAGCGGCCAGAGTTCAAACAGTCCAGGTTCATTCTTCCGGTTCGATTCATGGTGCAGAATCTGCGGATGAAGCCCGTCAAGTCCAACGCGGGCCCGTGACCCTTCGGCAAAAACGGTATCAACGGCCTTCAGCACCTCCGCCGTGGAGCGATAGGAAATGGTAAGATCGACAGTGTTAAAGGGCTGCCCCACATTGGTGATTTGCGCGCCGAATATTTCGCGGGAGGATTCAAAAGCGGCAGGATCGGCGCCCTGAAAACTGAAGATTGACTGCTTGCGGTCACCGACAACAAACAGCGTCCGGTCTGGAACCTCGCGGCTGCCGGTTCCGGAAAAGAATTCTTCGGTGAGAGCGTTCACAATTTGCCATTGGGCAAGACTGGTGTCCTGCGCTTCATCGACAAGGACATGTTCAATGCCGCGATCCAACTTGTAAAGAATCCACTGTGACGAGGACCTGTCGACAAGCAGATCGCGGGTTTTCAGGATGAGATCGTCAAAGTCATAGGCCCCGCGTTGCTTTTTTGAGGATTCAAACGTTGCAATCATTGAAAAGGCGAGCCCGAGCAATGCCCCGGTTGCTTCAAGCCGTGTGAGATTGTCGATTTGCCCGATGATGCCTAGGCTTCGGGAATATTCCTGTGAAAGCCATTCTTCGATTCCAGGGTGGGCCTTAAGAAGCTTTGCGGTAATCACCGACGTCATTTTTTTTGGCTTTTCACCGTCAGACGTAAAGTAAATGCGGCGATAAAGTTGTTCCGCCTGCGTAGGTTCTGATGCTTTCAGAAGAGCTGCGAAATGGCGTGCCGTTTCCTGGTTTGTGACAAGCGAATCAGACAGCAGGGGAATGATTCCCGCAATTGTTGTCTTGTTGAATTTCAGCAATTCTTCCCTGAGGGTCTCCACCCTCTGCTGCGGGCCTATTCCCAATTGAACCCTAAGCCCCTGGCCAATGCCTTCGATGGAGCCATATTGCGCCACCGCATCTGTCAAAGCCTTGCGTTTTGAGAGGAGGCGTTCCAGCAAGGCATCGAAACTGTCTGAATGCGTGTGACGCGTGACAATCTCCAGTGCACTGGCGAAAACTGAGCCTTCATCTCCCTGGGCTTCACGCAGCACGTGATCGCGCGCCTCCCGGAGAAGCTGTTTGCTCTGGCTGGACTCGAGAACTTCAAAGCCTGGAGCAAGGCCAGCCTCAACCGGAAAGAGCTGCAAAATTCTCTCGCAGAAGGCATGTATGGTTTGAATCTTGAGGCCACCGGGCGTTTCAAGCGCTGCGGTGAAAAGCCGCCTGGCCCGGGAAAGCATCCGGTGGTTGATATCATCGCTCCCCATTTGAACTAGTTGCCGGGAGAGCGCCGCGTCGGACAGGCCGACCCAGGCGCCCAGTCTTTCATGCAGCCGGTTCGCCATTTCCTTGGCGGCGGCCTTTGTGTAGGTGAGGCAAAGGATTGACATGGGATCGACGCCCGCAAGCATGAGGCGGGTCACCCGGTCCACCAGCACATGGGTTTTGCCGGAGCCCGCATTGGCGCCAACCCAGGCAGAAGCCGCCGGATTGGAGGCTGTTTTTTGCTCAGGCGTGGCATTCATGGATTTGGCCATCAGCTGTCACCTGCCAATATCCATTCGCGGTACCGCGAGAGATGGTCGTAATCGCAAACAGCCTCGACATTTTCGATGGCATAGCGCGGAAGATAAGCAAGGTCGGCGTCCTGGTATTTTTCAAGGAGCCCAATGAGGTGGGCAAGGTGCTGGCGCGCCGTTTCCATTGGCGAAATGTCAACGGATTTCAATTCACCGGGCGGAACACCGCCAGTTATCCGGATGTACGTCAGATCGCTCGTCAGGTGCTTGCCCAATTGTTCAAAGGCCCCAAGCTCAAGCATGGCGGCTTCCAGCGTCAATTGTGGAGAAAACCCCTCTTCAATTTTTCTGGTGCTGGGTATGGCGCCGGTCTTGAAATCAAGGATGCGCGCCGTGCCGTCGTTGAAAACGTCTATCCTGTCGGCCCGCGCGCTCAGCGTGAATTCAGCGGAACCAACTTTCAGCGCCAAGCTTCCCTTGACCTCCGCAAGGGCGTGCTCGACGTCGCTTCGCAGGGACCATTCGTTCTCAACGATCCACTTGGCCAGGCGCTGAAATCTCGTCCACCAGAAGCCCATGATTTCCGGATCATTTCTGAAGGGCCGGAAAATTTCATCGCCAATGGCCACAAGCCTGTCCACCGCGTCGCTTGGCAACGCCTTTGGGTGAAGCAAGAAAAAGTCGCCTATGGCCTTGTGAAAAAGTGTTCCGCGCAGCGCGGCATCAGGCTCCGCTGAGATGTTGGGCAACGGCTTAAGCAGCAACACGGCATCCGCGTAAATCGCGTAGGGGTCGCGGATAAGGGTTTCAACGCGGCTCACGCTGATCCGCCTCGGCCTTGCACTGACGGGTGGCCGGGGCTGCGGTTTTCCGACAGGTGTGGGCTGGTCCCTGTCGGGGCGGTCAAGTCCCATGGCCCAAAGCTGCCAGTTGTCCGATTGGCTGGCGTCCAGCCTGTGGCCAGCAGCTATCAGGATTGTTTGCAGGCGCAGAATCCACCGCGAAGGAATGGCGGGGTCCATGCCGTCGCGCCGCGCCCAAGTGAGAAAGACTTTCTCCGCGCCAAAGGCCTGGACAAAATCATGGGCCGATTGGCCAATGTTGCGCTCCGGCTGCTGCATGCCGAATACATCGCGCATGGGTCGGTTGAGCCAGGGGCCTGGGTCCGGCAGCCGTGGCCATGTTCCTTCGTTCAGACCGCCGAGAATGATGATCCGTGGACGGATTAAGCGCGCTTCCAGAAGCCCGAAAATTGAAAGCCGCGTGTTGGAGTTTTTGTTTTCCCGGACCGGTATCTTTTGCAGGTGCGGGCGGACAATCGCTGCGGCATGGGCGAAACTGCAGATGGGAAGCCTGAAGGACTCCTGCTGCAGCATTTCGATAAGGGACTCAAGCTCCTCCGCTTCGGGGCCATTCCAAAACCCCTCGCCCGCTATCTTTTCCGCGACGGAAACCAGACTGTTGAGATGCTCAACAAATGGATTCGCGGGGCGTTGCGAGAGTGGGCCTAGTATCTCTGTAACCTGCCTAAGACAGCCATTCATCTCACGCCAATCACTGTCGCTGAGACGCGTCACAATGGGGTGGGCATGGGATTCGGATTGTGATCTTTTGAAAGCCTGCTCAAACGAAGGCAAAAGGCCTTCCAGCCCATGTATCATCGGTTCTGAACGGAAGAGCGCGGTTTCAATATTCCGTGCTGAGGCGATGAATGTCATTCGCTCAAAACCAAATCTGGTCAAATGATGGGTAAACAGAGCATAAAGCGAAGAAGCGGAAAAATTCTCCGCGACTGCATCCATGAGGAGAACCAGCAATGATCCCGCCCCGAAGCGGCTAAGGGGCTCGCCCGCGGAATCATCAACCCCGATGTTCCAGCGCAATAGATTTGATTTCACCCGTCGCGCCAGATCGCGGTCAGGTGTCACCAACGCCAAATCACCCTCAGGCATTTCCAGGACCTGCCGCATCATCAGCGCAATGATCGATGCCTCGTCGTTTTTATCGCGGGCCTCAACCAGGGAGACATTGGCAAGAGCCTGTCCTATCCTGCCGCCCTGGCCGGCAAGGGACTGTTGCCAGAGGTCGGATACTTCAGATGGGCGCATGAGTTCGCTGGCAAGCCACGCGCGGTTTCCAGAGCCTGTTCCTAGCTGCAAGACTTCCTGGCGCTCAACGCCGATGGCTTCAACAAGCTGCTTGATGGCATATTGCGGATGTTGCGGCGAAACCGCATCCCAGCTATTTGCATCCATTTCCTGGTCAAGGCCGGGCAATATCACGGCGCCATTTTCAAGATTTGAAATTGCCTTAAGCAATTCGCGCGTGGCTGGAATGGTGCCCGTGGAGCCTGCCGCAATGACGGGCCCTGACGGCGGGCTTTCAATGAGCCGCTTGGCTTCAAGGCGAATGAGGCGGCTGCGGCGTTCCTTCGCTCCCATCAGGTTTTCCGCCATGAGCAGCGTTGGCAGTTCTTTGTTCACGAGATTGAACAGGCTCAGGATGGCCTCCCGGTGGACGGCGAGATCAATCAAATAGGCTTCCGGCAGGCGGGCGAGCGAAACCTCCTCGGTTTCCATGACATCGATCAATTCGGCAAGGCTTGTGGCCAGGCCCTGGATTTGTTGTGGCGCGCCTGCGAGTTCCTGCGCGAGGCGAAGCTGGGGATTTTCCAGCACCCATTCATCGATAAGGGCAAGGAGTGCAAATTCACGGCCGATGTCGGATATGGCATCGGGCAGCCCGATAAAAGACTGTTGCGCATCGAGAATCTCTTCATCCAGATCGCCGATGGGTCTGATCTGCGGCAGCACAAGCGCCGACTTGCCGCTTTCCACAAGCAGCTTTTCCTGCAATTCGCGCGCCGCCCGTCTCGTGGGGACAAGTATGGTCCACGCCGCAAGCGATGGAATTTTCTCCGGGCTATTGCCCCCACAGGGAAAGCCATTCAGCACTGCCTTCGCCAGAACGTCCAGAAAAGGCGCATCGCTGGCTATGGTGTAAACGCGATTTGGCCTTTCGCTCATGGCCTAGGTTTTGGCGAGCTCGGCTTCGGCCAAGGCAATGGCGGCGGGCGTTCCCACATGAAGCCATTTTCCGCTGTGCGCCATGCCATGCAAGCGGCCTCCCAAAATTGCCTTGTCCCACAAAACATTCATTGAAAATTTTTTTACAGCAACACCGGCAAAAAGGCGAGGATGCACGAGATAGCCGCCGATATAGGCAAGGGCCCCCGATCCATTTTGACGGATGAGGCGCCCGTCACGCCCCAAGAGGAAATCCCCCCGGCCATCATAACCAATTGTACGGTCAACGTGACACAACAGGAGAAGGCAATCCATCGTTGCGTCATCCCAGGCATTGCGTAGCCGGCTCAACGCCGGAACCCTGCCCTCGATCCAGAAGCTGTCGCTGTTGAGCACGAAGAATGGTTTTTCGCCAAGCGAGGGCAAGGCCTTTGCAATGCCGCCGCCCGTGTCAAGAATTTCAGCCCGCTCATCGGAAAATATGGTTTCAGGCGAGGTCTGCTGTTTCGACCAGGACAACATCCGATCTGCCAGATAATGGCCGTTGACAATGACCCGTTGAACGCCGGCCTCCCTCAACCGGTCCATGCCATAGTCTATAAGGGGTTTTCCGGCAACTTCAATGAGCGGTTTGGGCTTATGATCGGTCAAGGGCCTCATGCGCAAACCAAGGCCTGCGGCAAGTATCATGGCATGGCTGCCGATTGTATCTGTCATTGCACCCCGCCTTATAACTGCAAGTTCCGGTCATACCAATTTTTTAGAATGGCAAGATCAGGGTGAGCCAGGTTGCGCTTGAGATAGCGTGAAACGCGGGGAATATGATTGAGATAGATGTGCTTTCCGTCGCGTTTGGAAAGGCGCGCGAAGATTCCCAGTATTTTGGTGGCGCGCTGGGCTCCCAGAATTGCAAAGGCGCGGGAAAATTCGCGGGGATCAAACGGGCCAATCGTGGAGCGAAGCCCGCAATAATAGTCATAGAGTTCATCGGCCCGCTCGAAATCAATATCAACGCGGGCATCCTGCAGCATTGAGACAAGGTCATAGGCCGGATGCCCCATCACGCAATCCTGTGTATCAATGAGTCCAACCCGGCAAAGGCCTTTTCGTTCCGGCATCCAGAGCAGATTGGGTGAATGATAATCCCGCAAAGTCCAGACGGGCTTATTGGGAATGATATCGGCCAGGAGCGATTGCCAGATGGCTGAAAATTCCGTTTTCACCTCATCGCCGGGTTCAGACTTCTTGTGCAAGGGCCAGAACCAGGAAGGCAACAGATCAACCTCGATCAGCATGGCATCGAGATCATATCTGGCAAGTTTGTAGCTGGAACTTCCGCGCACCGGAACGGCGGTGGGCCAGTCTCGCACCGCCATATCGGCAAGGACCTCAACCGCTGCCCTCATGGGCTCTCCCATGTCATCCCCCCGGGCAATCATTTTTCCAAACACGTTGCTTCCAAGGTGCTCGATAAGGGCGAGGCCTTGCTTGATGTCCACATCGAAAATCGCGGACGCGCTATAATCGAGGCTGAAAAGGTAATCATTGATGGCCACAACGGCGCTAATGCCTTCGGCCAAGTGGGCAATGGCACTATAGCTTTTGCCGTTTCTCACCACCGGGCCATCGGGCCTGCTAGGCATGTCCATCAGCAACATCGTTGAGGCAGAGGTTTCGATGCGTTCATAACGCCGGGCTGAAGCATCGCCCTCAAAAAAATACCGTGTCCCGCCGTTCATTGGCGACTGGCTCACAAATCCGTTGATTGTTTCATTCCGTTTGAGGATTTCAATCCACTTTCCCGTGGCCTCAAGCCGAAGGTCACGTGTATCACCTGATCCTGAGAAAGAAATTTTCAGGCAATCCGGAGAGACGGCTTCATCGAGATTTTCCGGCCATTCAATGATTGTAAGATATTTCGGGAAAAATTCTCCAAGCCCGAGTTCAGTCACTTCCGCCGGCGATTTTATCCGGTAAAGATCGACGTGCGCCACGGGCACCCGGATGGTTTCATAAGCTTGAACCAGTGAAAACGAAGGGCTTGGAATATCGAATTCCCTCTCATCCAGCGCCAGGGCCCGGATGAATGCCCGCGCAAAGGCCGATTTTCCGGCCCCCAGATCACCCGAGAGGTGGATAGCCAATCCCGGCCTCGCCCAAAGGGAAAGCTCCCGTGCAAAAGCCTCCATGGCCGCAAGCGTGGTGGCCGGGCGGTCAATGATCATGGCCGGCTGGTTCAGGCAACACGCTGCGGGCTGATGCGTTCAACCTGGCTGTTTTTGAGGATTTGTTTCGCGGGTCCATCGATTGGGAAACTACACACAACTGTTGTGCCGCGGTCAAGTTTGGAAACAAGGGAAACATTGCCGCCGTGGAGCTCAGTGAAGCTCTTCACGATCGCGAGGCCAAGGCCAGGTCCGCGGTGGCTGCCCGGCAGGGGCTTGGATTGAAATCTCTCGAAAGCCTTCTTTTGGAATTCGGGATCAATGCCACGGCCCGAATCGGCAATCCAAACCTGGACACTTGCGCCCAGGCGTCTGGCTCCCATGCGAATTTGGCTGCTCCGCGCCGAAAACCCAATGGCATTTGAAAGCAAGTTCGAAATGATTTGTTCAACCCGCATTGTATCGCCAACAAATGAGAGGGAATCCTCCGCAAACTCAATACTCAAGGTTTGATCACGCCGTGTCATTGCCGGTGACAATTTTTCTGCCACGGATTGCAGGGTTGTGGAAACATCGATTTTGGCGAGCTTCAATTCCATCGCCCCTGCGTCAATTGCTGACAGGTCGATGATGGCGTCAATAATAGCTTTGAGTTCTTCCGATGACCGCTTGATATCGAGAACATATTCCCGCTGTTTAGGCGAGAGTTCGCCCACGAGGCCAAGGTCCAAGGTTTCGGCAAAGCCCAGGATACTGGTGAGAGGTGTGCGGACTTCATAGGAAACATTGCTGAGGAATGCATTCTTGAGGCGGTCTGCGGCCTCAAGGGCTTCGGTGCGGTCGCGCAATGCTCGTTCCATTTTTGCAGGGTCCGAAATGTCCGAGAACGTCAGAAGCGTGTTGCCGTCGGGCAGCGGAACGGAACTGTACTGGAGAATGCGGTCGCTCGCCGTCAGGCGCCCACGCAATGCCCGGCGTTCAGATTCCATGCCGGTCACGCCAAACTTGATCTCCTGCCAGGCGGCCCCTGCTTCCTTGATCACAACGGCATCGCCGGCAAGCTGGTCGATGTGGGGTTCTTTTTGGAGGAATGCGCCGTCAAAGTTCCAGAATTTTGAAAAAGCCGGATTGAAAAGTTTCAGGCGGCCGTCGGAGCCAAAAAGTGCGATTGCCTCTTCAAGATTGTCGAGGGTTTCGCGCTGAACCCCAATGAGTTCATTGTAACGGCTTTCCAGCTGGATTTCTTTTGTGACATTTTCATAGAGATAAGTGACGCCGCCAAACGGATGCTGCTCGCAAACCACATGCAACGAACGCCCGTCGGGCAGATACCACCAGCTCTCCCGCATTTCGAGTGTAGTGTAGGAAGAAAGCTGCCGGGCCCGCCATTCCCTGTAGTTGGCCTGCTCCGGAATGCAGCGCTGGGTCCGCAGGCGATCAAGGATTTCACCGTCGGTGGGGTGAAAGTCGAGCCACTGGCCGTCGATTGGCCAGAGCTGGGCAAAGGCCATGTTATAGAAACGCAACCGCTGATCAGGCCCGAAGATGGCTATGGCCGTATCAAGCTTGTTAAGCGTTGAGGCATGGGCCTTGATATGCCGGTCAAGCTCCTTCTCAATTTCTTCCAATGCCGATACATCCACCGCAAAGCCGGCCTTGCCTTCCAGCAGAGCAACTTCATGGATGTTTAACGCCCGCATCGCACCGGCAAAGACCGTATGGGTTCGCCCCAGTAATCCCACCTTGGGATCGGCTTTTGTCGTGTCGATCCGGTCGGGAGCCGCAACCTCAATGAGGGACTTGAGAACGGCATTGCTGTCGGGAAGCTCGACGGCTTTGACATATGCCTGGTTGACCCAGCTCAGCTTCCCCTCCGCGTTGCGGAGCCAGATTGGCAAGGGAGCCGAATCGAGCACCGCGCTCAAGCGCTCAACCTGCATGCCCAATTTCCGCGCGTCGTAATTGAGCTCGGTGATTTGCCGCCGCTCGCCGGAAAGAGGCCGAAAGCGCAGCGTCGCCATGCCGCCGGCGGCTCGCCCATCAGCTTCAAGAAGTTCGTTGTTGAGTGTCTTGACGCCAATGTTGAAGGGTTTTCCAACCTCGCGCAGCGTTCTGATGCAGTCTTCAATGATGTCGCTGGAATCAGCCTCAAGCCAGCCGGAAAAATTCAGCATGTCTTCGGCAGCTGATGGAACGCTGGCGCTGCCATACATGTTTCCGATGATGCGGCTGGGGAAGTCCTGCTTGCCGTGCCAGACAATCATGACATGGGCCTCCGCCGCAAAAGCCGACTCCGCTTCATTCAATCGGATCTCCAGTTCACTCACGCGCTGGCGCGCCCGGTTTTCGCCGCTGACCAGTTTTCTGACCACGAGGAACGCCCAGATGAAAACCGCTATGGCCGCGAAGGTGAGAAAACTGGTGAACGGATCAAATTCAGGAATTTGGAAGGAGGCGGCAGAGGCGCTGCTGCACTGCAAAAATGCGAAAACAGCAACCGCTGTATGACGCATAATTGCGTTCATTGTGCTGTTGCCTTCCCGCATTTTTTCTCCGGCCACCTGCAAGGTGCGGCCCGAATCAGCCCGCACCTGTCCCATCCGGAGATATAGACTCAAAAATAGCTTGTCGGAACCTGCTTCATTGCACGCAAATAACGCGCCCGCATGCTTCCGCTAGTAGCGATAATAATCTGGCTTGAAGGGGCCTTTTGGCGCAACTCCGATATAGGCGGCCTGGTCATCGCGCAGCCTGGTGAGTTTGACCCCGAGCTTTTCCAGATGGAGGCTTGCCACTTTCTCGTCGAGATGCTTCGGCAGCACATAGACTTCGTTTTTGTACTTGCCGGTTTTGGTATTGGTAAAGAGCTCAATCTGCGCCAGTGTCTGATTGGTAAAGGACGCAGACATGACAAAGCTGGGATGGCCCGTGGCGTTGCCAAGATTGACGAGGCGGCCCTGCGAGAGGAGCACAATCCGGTTGCCCTTGGGAAAATGCACCAGGTCAACCTGCGGCTTGATGTTGGTCCATTTGAAATTCTTCAGTTCGGCAACCTGAATCTCATTGTCGAAGTGCCCGATGTTGCAGACAATGGCCATGTCCTTCATCTGCTTCATGTCGTCAATGGTAATGACGTCCTTGTTGCCAGTCGCGGTGACAAAAATATCGGCGCTGCCCACTACATCCGAAAGGGTTTGGACGGAGTAACCATCCATCGCGGCCTGAAGCGCGCAGATGGGGTCAACTTCAGTTACGACCACGCGGGCACCTGCGCCACGAAGCGACAGGGCCGAACCTTTTCCAACATCACCGTAACCGCAGACAACGGCAACCTTGCCGGCCATCATCACGTCCGTTCCGCGCCGGATGGCATCAACCAGCGATTCCCTGCAGCCATACTTGTTGTCGAACTTCGACTTGGTGACACTGTCATTCACGTTGATGGCGGGGAAGGGAAGTTCACCCTTCTTTTGCAATTCATAGAGACGGTGAACACCGGTTGTTGTTTCTTCTGAAACGCCAATAATTGAGGCACGCACTTTGCTGAACCAGCCGGGGCTGGATTTCAGGCGCCTGGCGATTTCAGCGTAGAGGCATTCCTCTTCCTCGCTCTTCGGGTATGCAATGAGCTTCGGGTCTGTTTCAGCTTTCGCGCCGAGCAGAATGTAAAGCGTTGCATCGCCGCCATCATCAAGGATCATGTTGGTCGTCTGGCCATCGGCCCAGTCGAAGATCTTTGCAGTATACTGCCAGTATTCCTTCAGGGTCTCACCCTTGAAGGCAAAAACTGGAATGCCCGAGGCGGCGATGGCCGCCGCTGCATGGTCCTGGGTTGAATAGATGTTGCAGGAAGCCCAGCGGATGTCGGCACCCAGCGCCTTCAGAGTTTCAATCAGAACCGCAGTCTGCACCGTCATGTGGAGCGAGCCCGAAATACGCGCACCCTTCAGGGGCTGGGCCTTGGCATATTCAGCCCGGGTGGACATCAGGCCCGGCATTTCAACCTCGGCCATGTCGAGTTCCTTGCGTCCCCAATCGGCAAGCTTGATGTCGGCAACGTGGTAGTCAGTGAAAGCGGCCATGGGGTGTGCTCCAAAACAGGGAAATTACGATTGAAGCCGTGCCTATAGCAGGCGTCGCGCAGCCTTGCAATAAGGACATAAAGATTTCTTTATATTCTCAAATGTAGTTCTGGGATTGAAGCGATGTGATCGTGGGCTTGTTGCCGGTTAGCGGATTGGCCGGATTCCACGACAATTTGGTTTCGTAAAACCGCGTCGCCAGGGCGTCATACATCAGGAGGCGGCCCGCTAAACTATCCCCGATCCCCAGGATTTCCTTGATCACGTCCATCGCCTGCATGGAGCCAATGATACCGGGGAGAGCGCCCAGAATACCGACCTCTTCACAGGCCGGAAATAACCCCCGCGCTGGCAGGTCACCGATGAAACAGCGATAGCTTGGCCAGGGCTCGCCCGACGGTGCGTTTTTGTAAGGCTTGAACGTTGAAATCTGGCCATCGAACTGGCCGACTGCGGCAGAGACCAACGGTTTCTTGGCGAAGTAACAGGCATCGCTGACCAAAAATCTTGTCGGAAAATTATCGCAGCCATCGGCGACAATGTCGTACTGCTGTATGATGTCGAGCGCGTTGGAGGCATCAAGACGAAGGCAATGTTCGATAATCTTGGGATGTGGATTGATGGCCTCCAAGGTCGCACGTGCGCTTTTAGTCTTGTATTCACCAACCCGTGCGGTTGTATGGACAACCTGCCGCTGGAGGTTTGAAAGGCTCACCTTGTCATTATCACAAATGCCGATGGTGCCAACGCCAGCCGCCGCGAGATAGAGCAGCACCGGTGCACCGAGGCCTCCAGCGCCGATCACCAGAACCTTTGCTTTGATGAGCTTGGCTTGTCCAGGTCCGCCGACCTCAGGCACCACAATGTGGCGGGCATAGCGTTCAAGTTCTTCTGGTGAAAGTGCCATCAGCGAACTCCTGACGAGCCAAAGCCATTGTCACCGCGTGCCGTATCATCGAGACCTGAAACTTCCTGCAATGTCGCGCGGGCAACTGCGGCCACAATCATCTGGGCAATGCGGTCACCTTTTTTTATGACGAAATCAGACGTGCCATGATTGATCAGCGGCACTTTGATTTCGCCGCGATAATCACTGTCGATCGTGCCCGGTGTATTCAAAACCGTTACCCCATGCTTGACCGCAAGCCCGGAGCGGGGCCGCACCTGTGCCTCATGGCGATCGGGAAGCGCAATGGCAAAACCCGTTGGCATCAGAAAGCGCGCGCCCGGTTTCAAAACCGTATCTTCCGCAGCCCGAAGATCCATGCCTGCAGCACCGGGTGATTCATAGGATGGCAACGGCAGGTTTTCACCATTGGCCAGCCGCATGATCCTCACGGCGGTCACGCCTTGCCTGTTGATAATTGCCCAGCGAGTTGTTTCATCAGACGCTGCGCCACTTCCTGCTTTGACATGAGCCCCCAGCTTTCAACACCAGAAGCCGAAACAAGCTGCACGGTGTTTTGTTCACCGCCAAAAACCCCCCGTTCCTTGCTCACATCATTGGCAACGATCAAGTCACAGCCCTTCTTCTTCAGTTTCTCACGGGCATTATCCACGAGATTTTCAGTTTCTGCCGCAAAGCCAACAACCAATTCCGGGCGCTTCGATGTACGCTTGGCGATGATTTGCAGGATATCTGGATTTTCCACAAATTGCAGATCGGGAATTCCATTCCCGACTTTCTTGGTCTTTTGATCTTTTTCCTTCGCCACGCGCCAGTCGGCAACTGCGGCGGTGAAGATGGCGATATCAGAAGGAAGCTCCCGTTCGCTTGCGGCCAACATTTCAACAGCGCTTGTCACGGGGATCAACTGCACGCCGGGCGGAATTGGAAGGTCCACCGGGCCGGAAATCAAAACTGTTTCGGCGCCGAGCGCCACTGCAGCAGCAGCAATGGCATAGCCCTGCTTGCCGGAAGAATAATTGGAAATGTAACGCACGGGGTCAATGGCTTCTCGCGTTGGTCCAGCGGTGATCAAAACTTTTTTGCCCTTGAGGGGCTGCTGCTTTGGAGCCAACGCCGCTTCAATTGCTGCAACGATCTCCGCGGGTTCCGCCATGCGTCCCAGCCCATATTCGCCACAGGCCATGTCCCCTTCATTGGGGCCGACAAGGAGAATGCCATCGCGCTTTAATTGCCGAAGATTGCGCTGGGTCGCCGCGTGGTGCCACATCCGCACATTCATCGCCGGTGCGATAAGCACAGGCTTGTCCGTGGCAAGGAGAGTCGTTGATGCGAGGTCATTGGCCTGGCCATGGGCCATCTTCGCCATGAGGTCTGCCGTGGCAGGTGCTACAACCAGCAAATCTGCCGCGCGCGACAGTTCAATATGGCCCATCTCAATTTCATCGGTGAGATTGAACAAGGCCGTGTGAACCTTCTGTCCCGTGAGGCTGGCAACCGACAGCGGCGTTACGAATTCTTCCGCAGCCTTCGTCATGATTGTGCGAACGCCCACCCCCCGGCCCGTGAGCAGGCGGATCAATTCAAGGGATTTATAGGCGGCAATTCCGCCGCCAATGATGAGAAGTATGGTTTTTCCGGAGACTGCGGTCATGGCAATAATGTAGCGACTAACTGCTCTTTCTTAAAGGACGAGTTTGAGGGCGATAACCACCAGCGCAGCCGCCCCTGCCATCAACGCATAGCGCTGAAAGCGGTTGGCACGATGGTGGGCGATGGCAATGCGGTTTGTCGTATCGCTGTCGAGCTTGATGCTGCCAGATTGTACGATTTCAGTCACCACATCTGGCAGCATGGAAGCCAAACGGCCAAGCGAAGCTGCACTTTTCACAGCACCCTCTATTTTGCCGATGGGCCCCAGCTTCCGTTCAATCCAGCTCCTCACCACAGGCTCGGCGGTGACCCACATATTGAGTTCCGGATTAAGGGTGCGGGCAACCCCTTCGACAACAACCATGGTCTTTTGCAGCAGCAGGAGTTGCGGCTGGGTCACCATGTTGAACTGCCCGGTCACTTCAAAAAGCTGCGTTAAAAGCCGCGCCATGGAAATTTCATTTGCCGCAAGGCCCATGATGGGCTCACCGATGGCACGCAGCGCCTGGGCGAAATCGGCCACATCCTGGTCGCGCGGAACATAACCCGCATCAAAATGAACCTGGGACACCCGGGTGTAATCCCGTGTGATGAAACCAAAAAGAATTTCAGCAAGGAAGAGGCGGTCTCCCTCGCTCAGCCTGCCCATGATGCCGAAGTCGACCACGACGAGATGGCCACTTGCATCCACAAAGAGGTTTCCCTGATGCATGTCCGCATGAAAGAAACCATCACGAATGGCATGGCGCAGGAAACTCTGGATGATGTTGTCGCCCAGGGCTTTGAGATCAAATCCCCTTGCTTTCAGGCTAGCGATATCCGAAATCGGAATTCCCTCAATCCATTCCGTTGTCAGAACCTGTCGCGCAGTCAGCGGCCATTCAACGCGGGGCAGGCGGAAATTCTGGTCATCGACCGTCGTGTTGGCCATCTCCGAAATAGCGGATGCTTCCATGCGTAAGTCAAGCTCAAGCTTCATCGAATGTTCTAGCATCTCAACGGCAGCCACGGGGCGTAAACGTCGCGCCTCGCTTGAGAACCGTTCCATCATCCGCGCGGCGAAATAAAAACTGGAGAGATCATCGGCAAAGCGTTTCTCAACGCCTGGACGCAATATTTTGACTGCAACCTGAGTCCTTTGCTTTGTTATAGCCTTGTGGACTTGCGCTATCGAGGCCGCGGCAACGGGCTCACCAAATTCAGCGAACAGCTCTTCAACACTCTGGCCAAGATTGAGACGAATGGTATTGCGAGCTTCGTCCATGCTGAAAGGCGGCAAACGGTCCTGCAAAGATTTCAACTCGAAGGCGCGCTTGGCCCCGATAACATCGGGACGGGTGGAAAGAAATTGACCAAGCTTGATATAGCTCGGCCCAAGGGATGAGAGTGCCGCGGTGACGCGGCTGTCTGCATCTTCAGATGGTGCCGCGGTTCCAAATTTTACGATTCTGAGGCCCGTTCTTGCTAACCAGGGCAAATCCGAAACCTGTTCCGGTTGCATGAAAAAATCATAGCGCGCCAGGGTTCTTCCGGCTCTTGCAAGTCGCCAGATTTTCTTCGCGGTTGAAATCATCAGATTCGCCAACCCGAATGAATGGCAACAATGCCACCTGAGAGATTGCGGTAGGTTGTGCGTGCAAAACCTGCCGCATCGATCATCGCCTTGAATTCTTCCTGTTTGGGAAAGGTGCGGATGCTTTCGACGAGATAGCGGTAGGGCTGGCCGTCTCCAGTGACAACCTTGCCCACCGCAGGGATGACCGTGAATGAGAACGCATCATAGGCTTTTTGAAGCATGTCCACATCGACATGGGAAAATTCAAGGCAGAGAAAACGCCCGCCACGTTTTAAGACGCGGTGCGCTTCCGAGAGAGCGCGGTCAATATGGGTGACGTTGCGAATGCCAAAGGCGATTATATAGGCATCAAAACTCTTGTCCGGGAAAGCAAGGTTTTCGGCATTGCCCACGGTGAAATCGCAACGATCCTGCAGGCCTTCGCGCTCCGCCCGCTTTTTGCCCTCACCCACCATTTCGGGAGAAATATCGGCAACGGTCACATGCGTCCCGGTGCCACCAGTACGGGCAATGCGAAAGGCAATGTCGCCTGTACCGCCTGCCACATCGAGCACCTTGAAAGAAGCCGATTTTCGCGGCGGATTCAGCATTGTGACCAGATCGTCTTTCCAGAACCGGTGCAGCCCGCCGGACATCAGATCATTCATCTGGTCATAACGTTCTGCGGCCTTGGAAAAGACCTCGTTTACAAGGCCTTGTTTCTCGTTCTCGGCCACGCGGCGAAAACCGAAGTCCACGTCATTTTCAACAGGTTCAACCATGGATCCATCATAAACCAAAGGTTTCGTGAGTTCTATTGCCAGTATGGTGCCATACGCATTATTGCTTAATAACCATGCCGGAGCTTCCCGAAGTTGAAACTGTTATGCGCGGATTAATCCCCGTTCTCGTCGGGCATTCCATTGCTGGCGTTGAACTTCGCAGATCCGGACTTCGCTTTCCCTTTCCGGTTGATTTTGTGGCCAGATTAAAAGGCAGGCAAATTTTGGGTCTGCAACGGCGCGCCAAGTATATTCTGGTTAACCTTGATGATGGCCATACTCTCCTGGTGCATCTCGGCATGACCGGGCGCTTTAGTGTTTTGGGGAATAAATCGCTGCCCCAAAATCTGGGGGAATTTTATTTTGAGAAGGGTGCGGTTGATGCTGGCTCAGGCCTCCATGACCATGTTGTTTTCACGCTCGATGATGGGGTACGCGTTGTTTACACGGATCATCGTCGCTTCGGCGTAATGGATCTTCTCCATCAAAGTGAACTGGCAAGCCACAGGCTTCTGAAGAATATCGGCGTGGAACCCCTGGGCAATGAATTCAGTGGCGCCTTTCTTGCCAGCAGGTTCAGGAAAAAATCAGCACCCCTGAAGGCTGCCCTGCTTGATCAACGGATTATTGCGGGCCTTGGGAACATCTATGTCAATGAAGTCCTGTACCGCAGCGCGCTTTCGCCCCGGCGCAAAGCTGGAACGCTTGTTCGCAAGATTGGTCATGATGCCCGCCTCAATAATCTTGTGCGCCATGTCCGTGATATCTTGAATGAAGCCATTGCCGCAGGTGGTTCCACCTTGCGGGACTTTTCGGCAACAGACGGCAGCGAGGGTGCTTTTCAGCGGCAATTTGCCGTTTATGATCGTGAAGGTGAAAACTGCCCAAGGACGGGTTGCCGTGGCATAATCCGTCGTATAGTGCAGTCAGGCCGGTCAACATTTTACTGTCCGTCCTGCCAGAAATAGGAAATGCAAATGGCCTACGAAAATATCATCAGTGAAACCAGGGACGCCGTGGGGATCATCACGCTCAATCGGCCCAAGACCTTGAACGCCTTGAACTCGCAGCTGATTGATGAATTGAATGATGCCCTTTGGGCATTTCAAAAAACCCCTGCCATTGGCTGCGTGGTTATTGCAGGGAGTGAAAAGGCCTTTGCCGCGGGCGCTGATATACGCGAGATGAAAGACAAG
>CAZHCO010000083.1:0-13616 GCA_964530965.1 uncultured Aestuariivirga sp.
AGGGCCGTGTGCGACAGAATGCCAAGCAGTGTGTCGGTGGCCAAGCCTTGCTGACGGCGCAAGGCGAGGAGAAGCAAAGCCAGCACAATGGCCGTGGCGACAGCACCAAGCGTAATATTGAAGCTGAAGAGCAAACCCAGCCCCACGCCGAGCAGGCCGGAGTGCGCGAGAGATTCCCCAAAATACGCCATGCGCCGCCAGACGATGAAACAGCCCACGGGGCCGGACACAAGAGCCACCGCAATGCCTGCAAGAAGCGCGCGCTGGAAGAAGGGTTCGGATAGGATGGAGTTCATCGCAGTTGCCCTCCCCCCAAGTTTGTCATTCCGGCGAAAGCCGGAATCCTTTTAGCGTTAATGGGATTCCGGCTTTCGCCGGAATGACGGAAAGGTTCAATGTTTGTGATCATGATGATGGTGGTCATGGGGTTCGTGGTCATGGTCGTGATGGTGCGCGTAGGCGGCAATCATGCGCGCGGCTGATGGCCCGAAGAGTTTGGCGAATTCCGGATCCTGCTGCACCTTCTCCGGCCCACCTTCGCAGCAGACATGGCCATTGAGGCAGACGACATGATCGCTTTCGGCCATCACCATATGCAGGTCATGGCTCACCATAAGAATGCCGCAGCCATGGGTTTTTCGAATGCCGGAGATCAATTCATAGAGTTTCATTTCACCGAAGAAATCGACGGCCTGAACCGGCTCATCGAGAACCAACAGATCGGGATTGCGCAACAGGGCGCGGGCCAAAAGTGCACGTTGCAATTCACCGCCGGAGAGAGACGCAACCCGCGCTTCTTTCAGATGGGCAATTCCGACTTCATCCAAGGCGCGATCAATATCCCTTTCCCCAGGTTTCAAGGTGAGTGACAGCAACCGCTTCACATTCATCGGCACATTGGCGGTTTGCGGGAACTGTTGCGGTACATAACCAACGTTCAGATTGGCCAGCCGCTCAATGCGCCCCGATGTCAAAGAACGAAGGCCGAGCATCACACGCACGAGCGTTGATTTGCCAGCGCCATTGGGGCCGATCACGGTGACGATCTCGCCCCGGCGCACATCCAGATTCACGCGGTCAAGAATCAAGCGACCGTTGAGATCGAGCGTCACATCGCGAGCACTCAACAGCGCATCATTGGCTTTCAGCATGTCAGCCGGCCCTCGCGCAGGACCCGCAGGTGCCCGACATTTCAATCACGGTGTGGGCCGGTGAAAATCTTTGCGCCCTCGCCTTCTGAGCTATGCGTTCAAATATCTCCGGCGCATCGAGTTCCGTCACGGTGCCGCAGGCTTCGCAAATCAGCAGTGCCGCGGGTTGGCCCTCGTGGGAATGGGAACAGGCCACGAAAGCATTGCGGCTTTCAATCTTGTGGACGAGACCGTGGGCGAGGAGAAAATCCAAGGCGCGGTAAACAGTGATGGGAGCCGGACGTGGGCCATGTTCGGCCATGCGCTCGATAATGTCATAGGCGCCGACAGCGGAGTGGCTTTGGGCCACGGAGCTCAGGATTTCACGGCGCTGGCCAGTCAGTTTGCTGCCGCGCCGCTCACAGGTGCGCTCGGCCCTGGCGATCAGATCGGCGGTGCAGTGGGCGTGGTCATGGTGGGGGTCAAGGAAGGTCATACTGTTATAATATAACATACTTTTAGGAATTGCTAGTTCCCCGTCTACATGCGTCTCAGTTTGAAATCCGCTGCCCAACAGCCGCTAAACCGCATGGTCCATCGGTTACCCAGGGGCGACCAGTCGAATGAAACTCGATCCAAGACCTCCGGTGCGATATGGTCGTTGACGCGGAGCGCAACAAAAGGCGGGCGGAATGGATCACCTTTCAGGCAAATGCATGTGTGGGGCGGTGACGTGGACCAACTCGGGACAAATCACGCGCAATCTTGTCTGTCACTGCGCCGATTGTCAGCGCGCTACGTCTTCCCCCTTTTAGGCCTTCTTGGGCATGAACCCAGAACAGCTTCATTGGAACGGAAAGATCGAACATTTTGAGAGCAGTCCAGGGACCTATAGAGGGTTCTGTACCAATTGCGGCACACGGCTCTACTTTCGGTCGGAAAAGTGGCCAAAGGAAACGCATGTCCACGCTGCCACATTGACGAACCCAAGCGAATATCGACCCGATGCGCAGGTCGTCATGCGTTCGCGAGCAGGCTGGTTAGATCGCCTCAAGTCTATTCCTGCCCACGAGAGTTTCCAAACACCGCCGGCGAAACAAGCTGACAGCACGAACAAGGCATAACGCCAGAGGACGGCAGTTGGCCCTTCCCTGAGGCCTTGTAGTCTGTCAGACAATAATTGACTTGATTTTGGGAGCAATAGCTATTGCCATGACCGGAAGTGCCAAAGCCATCGTCCATATCGACAATACCAAGGTGATTGTCACAGAATACCGCTTTGCGCCGGGCGCCAATACGGGCTGGCACCGGCATGGCCATGACTATGTTATCGTGCCGTTGATGGACGGGAAGGTGAAGCTTGAAACCAAGGATGGCAGCAACTTTGCCGAGATGAAAAAGGGCGTGCCCTATTTCCGGAATGAAGGCGTTGAGCATGACGTGATCAATGCCAATGATACGGATTATGCTTTTATCGAGATTGAGTTGAAATAGGACGCGCGCTCAATCTCTCCGCGGCGCGGAATGGGAAATCACCAAAAATCGATAGAGTTTCCAATGAACACAATACTCGGAGAGAAGATTTGACCAACAAGCCTACCAACAAATTGCTGTATGACGCCATCAGGGACCGAGGCACGGCTTATCTGATGGTCTTTCGCGAACTCAAGGCCCGCTACGGCGACGATGAAGCCAAGGATGTGATGCGAAGTGCAAGTCGCGCCCATGGTCTTTATATCGGCAAATCGCTCGCGGGCTGCGCCCCGAGGGACTTCGAATGTATGGCACAAGGCTTCGCGAAATCACCAGATGACGGGTCAGTGTTTTGCCCGGATATCCGGCGGCTCGACAGCACATGCCTCGAAGTGAAGATGATGGCATGCCCGATCAAGGACGCATGGGTTGAGGCAGGATGCAGCCAAGACGAAATCGTCACCTTGCTTTACTGCGCCTCCGCGCTTGACGAGGCGACACTGGAAGCAGCAGGCTTCGACTTTGAGATTGAACTCTGGTCCCCCGGACAGGAGGGCTGCTGCCTGACACGGATTACAGAGAAGGCCGAAACAAGGATGACACCAACTTTGCCGAGATGAAAAAGGGCGTTCCCTTTTTCCGCGATGAGGGAGTTTAGCATGAAGTGATCAGCGCCAATGACACGGACTGCGCTTTCATCGAGATTGAGCTGAAATAGCGTTCAAGCGGTGTTCATCTTGAAACTGCTAGAGCGTGGGTCAAGTTCATCGCTTACAAAGGATTCTCGCCATGATCCGATTTGCTGTTGCCTCGCTTGCCATTTTAATGCTGGCGGCCCCTGCCTTGGCCGTTGAATTTGAGCCAAATGATCAGGGCTTTACTGAATTCAACATGCCTTCCGGCAACATCGGCTGCTTCTACACGCCAGAGGGCGGCACGGGTGTTTACAAGACATCGGACGGCGGCGCGGAACTCTCCTGCGACCGGGTCGAACCCTCCTACATGCGTGTGATGCTCGGCTCTTCCGGCGAGGCCGAGCGCATCACCAATGTCGGCGATGCTTCGTGCTGCGGGGGTGACAACATTTTTGAGTATGGTGAAGTTTGGTCGGAAGGCCCTTTCAGTTGCATCTCCGCAACCACGGGACTCACCTGCACGCGCGGTGCCCACGGTTTTTCGATGAGCCGGAAAGCCGTGAAGGTTTACTGACGCACCCAGCAAGACCGTCATCGAATGTTCAAAATCCTCGCCTATCCGCTGACATATGTTTGTCACGACAGGCGACGCTTATGATACTCCATCCTTCGCGGAAAAGCTTGCAACACTCGATCATGCGCTGGCAGCTGATCTCTTCGCGCAAGTTAGCGCGGAAATGGCAGGGCTCATCGAAACCGAGCGCAGCTATTTGCCAACCCACAAGAAGGGTGGCACGGTGGCCTATTCTGTGCTCCGTGAAAATGCCCCAACGCTCGTGAGCCACTATCATTCCGCTGCTATGCGCCACCTTGTTTCGCACATCGTAGGTGCGGAGGTAGAACCCACACCTCTTCATGATGAGAGTTCATGCTCGGTGCTGTTCTATGAAAAACCTGGTGATCACATCAACTGGCACTATGACCATAATTTTTATCGGGGCCGTCATTTCACCGTGCTGATTCCGATTGTGAACCGGGGACGCGATGGCGGCCTTTCGGCGGCACGGTTGCTGGCAAAGCAAGGCGGGCGCGATGTGGAGGTGGCCACACCGCCCAACCGGCTTATCCTTTTTGAGGGCGCGAAGGTCAGGCACAAGGTCACCCCTATCAACGAGGGCGAGCGCCGCGCCGTGTGGAGCACGACCTATTGCACCGACCCGCGGAACTCAGCTTTTCAAGGCGCTGCGCGGCGCGTAAAAGACACGGCCTTTTTCGGCCTCAGGTCACTTTGGACTTAAATGCAGGTCAGTCTATGGACGGTCCGCTGTCGCCACCCATCGAGCTTGGGCTGCCACCTGCGCCACTGGCCACATTGGTTTTGCCGCCCCCGTCGTTCACAGTGGAGCCGGAGGGATCATTGCTGTGATTGTCGTCAGAACTGGTGCGGGTGTGGGTGTTTTCATGATTCACACATTTTTTCTTGTTGCATGTAACGTTCACGCCATCATTCGAGAAGTGGCCACCGCCCCAATTGATGCATTTTGGCGAGCGGTCGCACGCAGCGGCAAAGGTCTTGATGTTCTGTCCGGGGATGATCTTGGCGGCTTGTGCCGAACCTGAAAATGCCAAAGTGATAATGATTGCGGCTGAAAATTTGCGGGTGATTGAAGAAGTCATGTTGGTTATAGCTCCCTTTGATGTGTTTCAAATCATGCCCCAATGTGTTCCAAGCAAACTGAACTGCTGCTTAAGTGATGGTTCATGTATTATTCAGAAGTAGCTGGACCTGAAACCTTTTCCATCTGGACCTGTTATGGTGCCAGATGGCGGACTAGTAGATTGGCCCAAAACCACTTTCCCTTTCGAAGGAACCGCCCATGAAAATGACCACTGAGGAAGCATTTGTAAAAGTGCTGCAAATGCACGGGATTGAACATGCCTTTGGCATCATAGGATCGGCGATGATGCCGGTGTCCGACCTGTTTCCAAGAGCGGGCATCACCTTCTGGGATTGCGCCCACGAAACCAATGCCGGACTGATCTGCGATGGCTATTCCCGCGTCACCGGTAAAATGGGCATGGCGATTGCGCAGAACGGCCCGGGCGTGACCGGCTTTGTGACTGCTGTAAAGACGGCTTACTGGAACCACACACCCATGTTGCTGGTCACCCCGCAGGCGGCCAACAAAACGATGGGCCAAGGCGGCTTCCAGGAAGTTCCGCAGATGGCGTTGTTCCGGGATATGGTTTGCTACCAGGAGGAAGTGCGTGATCCTTCGCGCGTTGCCGAAGTGCTGAACCGGGTGATCGAAAAGGCATGGCGCGGATGCGCGCCCGCCCAGATCAATGTGCCCCGCGATTACTGGACCCATGTTGTCGACATCGAGTTGCCGCAGATCGTGCGATTCGAACGTGCGTCGGGTGGCGAGGAAGCGATTGCGCAAGCTGCAGCTCTTCTCTCAGAAGCTAAGTTCCCGGTCATAGTGAATGGCGCAGGCGTGGTGACTGGCGGCGCGATCCAGGATTCAATCAAGTTGGCCGAGCGGCTGGATGCGGCGGTGTGCTGCGGCTACCAGCACAATGATGCGTTTCCGGGAAGCCACTACCTGTCGGTTGGCCCACTCGGCTACAATGGCTCAAAGGCGGCGATGGAATTGATTTCCAAGGCTGACGTTGTCCTGGCACTTGGTACCCGTCTCAATCCGTTTTCGACTCTGCCGGGCTATGGCATTGATTACTGGCCTAAGAACGCCAAGATCATCCAGGTGGACATCAATCCGGATCGGATTGGTCTCACCAAGAAAGTCACGGTTGGCATTTGCGGTGATGCCAAGCAGGTTGCCCAGCAGATTTTGTCAGGTCTTTCGCCCAAGGCCGGTGACGCGGGACGCGCCGACCGCAAGGCAACGATCCATCAAACCAAGTCGGCATGGCTGCAGAAGCTCTCTTCCATGGACCATGAGGATGATGATCCAGGCACGACATGGAATGCCGATGCGCGGGTGCGCGACAAGGAGCGCATGTCGCCGCGCCAGGCCTGGCGCGCCATTCAGGCAGGCTTGCCGGCAAATGCCACGATCTCTTCGGACATCGGTAACAATTGCGCCATCGGCAATGCCTATCCGACTTTTGAAGAGGGGCGCAAATATCTGGCGCCGGGCTTGTTCGGCCCCTGCGGCTACGGGTTCCCGTCCATCATCGGGGCGAAAATCGGCAAGCCCGAAGTGCCGGTGTTCGGCTTTGCTGGCGATGGGGCGTTCGGCATTTCAATCAACGAGATGACCTCCATCTGCCGCGACCAGTGGCCGGCCATCACTATGGTGATTTTCCGCAACTATCAGTGGGGTGCGGAAAAGCGCAACTCCATCCTCTGGTATGACAACAACTTCGTGGGCACCGAGCTTGATCCGAAACTGAGCTACGCGAGGATTGCGGAAGCCTGCGGGTTCAAAGGCGTGACCGTCCGCACACAGAGCGAAACTACGGCAGCCTTGAAGAAAGCGGCGGATGACCAGGCCGCAGGCATCACGACCTTCATCGAAGTCATTCTCAATCAGGAACTTGGCGAGCCCTTCCGCCGGGATGCGATGAAGAAACCGGTACCTGTCGCGCATATCAACAAGGCTGACATGCACCCGCAAAAGGGTTCGGCCTGAGGCAAGATATTGGCATGCACATTTCAGTTTCTCGCTGTAGATGATGGATTTCATGAAATTTCCGTCATCCCGGCCATCCCGGCGAAAGCCGCTATCGGATTCACACATCTTTGTTGACGCAGTTACGACTATCAACTCGATGAATTCATTCTTTCTTCCGTCATCCCGATGAAAATCGGGATGACGGATTATTGTTTAGAATTATATAGTTATGTTAATGATTAGCATCGACTGACCGGTGAAAGATGTGTGCATACAAAAGCGGCGAAAGCCGGGATGACGGAAGAATTTTGGAGTTGAACCTTTCCAGTATTTTCCCATTTCACCGATCGCGTAAATGATGTGTGAATCAAATAAAATACAAGGGAAGTCGGGAAAGTAAGCATCCATGAAGCCCATCGCCATATTCAATGCCGGTTCATCTTCTCTCAAGTTTGCCGTTTTCAATGATGGACTTTCACAGGTCTTGGCCGGACAAGTGGCGGGCTATGGCCCTGACGCGCTGCAGGCGGCATTGGCCGAAATCGAAGGCAAAGGCATTGGGTTGCAATACTGCGGCGGCATTGGCCACCGAATTGTGCATGGTGGCACGCGCTATACGGCACCGGTCCGCGTCGATCAGAAAATCCAGGACGATCTTGAAGCCTTGCGTAAACTTGCGCCCCTGCATCTGCCCTACGGGCTTGGAGCGATGGCGGCGGTGCGAAAGCTCGCTCCCGATGTGCTGCATATCGCCTGTTTCGATACGGCGTTTCATGCGGGGCGCGACGATCTTCACACGCGGTTGCCGTTGCCCCGCGCCTATCACGAGCGGGGTTACCGGCGCTATGGCTTTCACGGCCTGAACTATGAGCATGTGGTGCGGGAATTGCCGTTGCAAACCGGCAGGCCGCTGCCGCGACGCCTGCTTGTGGCCCATCTCGGCAATGGCTCAAGCATGTGTGCTATCCTTGACGGCAGAAGTGTTGAAACCACCATGGGGTTTTCCACGGCGGACGGGTTGCTCATGGGCACACGAACGGGAGCCATCGACCCCGGCGTTTTGATCGCCCTGATGCGCGATGAGGGCCTGGGAGCGGAAGGGCTGGAGGACCTGCTCTATCGGCGCAGCGGCCTTCTGGGAATCTCCGGGCTCTCCTCAGACATGCGGGAATTGCTGGCAAGCCTTGCAGCCGAGGCGGCTGATGCCGTCAACGCCTATTGCTACCAGGCGGCGCGCTATGCGGGATCACTCGCCGTTACCATGGGTGGCGTTGATGCCATTGTCTTCACTGGCGGCATTGGCGAAAATGCCGAACCGGTGCAGCGGAAAATACTGGTGCAACTGTCGTTCCTGGGCCTCTCTGCGAATGACGTGCATGTGGTGAGGGCTAACGAGGAACTCACTATTGCCAGGCACGTATCTGCCCTATTGCGGCAATGACATCGCCAAGAGCAGCGACGCCGTGTCCACGATATCCTCTACACTGGCCCCGCGCGACAAATCTGAAATTGGTTTGGCAAAGCCCTGCAGTATGGGGCCGATGGCATGGCAGCCCGTTAGTTGCTGTGTCAACTTGTAGGCAATGTTGCCGGCGTCCAGATCAGGAAAAATGAGCACGTTGGCGCGTCCGGCGACTTCTCCCACATCTTTCATTTTCCTTGCCGCAACGATTGAGGAAAGTGCCGCATCGCCCTGCAGCTCGCCATCAATCAGAATCGCCGGATGGCGCTCGCGAACAATTTTCAAAGCGGTCTGAACCTTGTCGGCATCGGGATGATTGCCGCTACCCTTGGTCGAAAACGATAGCAGGGCCAAACGTGGTTCCTCACCCAGGATTTTCTCCGCATTCGCAGCGGTGGCAATTGCGATATCCGCCAGTTGCCCTGCCGTTGGCTGCACATTGACGGCGCAATCGGCATATATCAGGCGGCGGTCGGGCCATTGCATGAGGAAGAAACTTGATGGCGTAGCAATTCCCGGCGCCAGGCCAATCAGCATGTGTCCCGATTCGATCACTCGGGCGGTTGGATTTGCGGCACCGGCCACCATGGCGACCGATTCTCCCACCGCCACCATGGCGGCGGCGAGATAAAGCGGTTTTTGAAGCAAGCGAACCGCCATGGCCTCCGTCATTTTCGGCCGCTTTTTTTGAACATGCTTGATGAGCCGGGCGGTAGGCGCAGGCAACTCGGAATTGAACAAAACTGGAACAGCCAAGTTTTGGGAGCGCAACACTTTCGCGGCCGCGCGAATGCGCTCATCGCCGCCTTCCGGCATGACAATTGGTAAATGTTTACCGTTAATTAGGGCCTTTGCATAATCGGTTGCCTGCACGCCTTTTTCCCCATAAAACCCTACAATTAACCGCAAATACCATATTCTTGTCCGCACTTTGCCACATTCTGGCGGCATTCCGCGCCTCAAAATAATGAGGCACATACGGCGGAATATGTGTGAGTCCGGGTGGGACGGTCAGTGAGTTGAGGGGTTGGGGTATTGAAAAATGCCTACGTAGTGTTTGTAGCAGTGTTGTTGGCCGTGGCGTTGAGTACTGGAGCCCGGTCCGAGGACGCGCGCACCCTTAAGCTCAATCAGGGTACAGTTGGATTTCTTGCCAGCGAGCCTGGCCTTGTGGCCAACGTGCTCGAAATTGCCAATTCCGTGGACCACACGGATGGTTTGCGGGTTCTCCCCATCATCGGCCGTGGCAGTTTGCAGTCCATAAATGACTTGCTATTTTTGCGCGGCGTCGATGTGGCGCTCCTTTCTTCCGACAGCCTCACCTATGTCAAGCAAAACAACCTTTACAAAGACGAGACCGGGAAACTTGCATATCTTGCAAAGCTTGCAAACCTGAATGTCATAATCCTCGCGCGCAAGGAAATTGGCGTGATCGAAGACCTGCCGGGCATGAGGATTGCGACCGGCCCTGCCAACAGCGATGAATTCGTGGCTGCCGAGCTGGTGTTCGGGGCCCTTGGAACAGATTACGAGCGGGTGCCCACCACAGGGAAAAATTCCCTCGCGGCATTGCTTGATGGCCGCATTGACGCGGCGGTCTTCACAGGCTCTGCCTCTAATGCCGTGCTGAATTCCGTCAAGACCACGAGCGGACTGCACATCCTTTCCCTGTCGCTCCCTGAAAGCCTGGCGGAAGTCTATTCGCCGGCAATTCTCAGCCATGAGGACTTTCCTAATTTAATTGCCGAAGGCACCGCCATTGAAACCATTGCGTCGGCATTGATCCTTGCAGTGTTTGATTGGCCAAATCGTACAGAACGATTCTACAAGCTGAGAAAATTCAACAAGGCCCTGCTCTCAACCTATTTCGCCACCCGCAACACGGCACAGAGCACCAATTTTTCGGCCGCTGTTCCAGGCTGGAATCTATATCTAACCGCAAAAGATCTCATGGGCGCCACCAAGCCGGCCCAGGATTCACTTACATCTACCACGATTCAATAGGAGGATTAGACATGAACCATCCCCGTTCAAATAATGGACCCGGCGCCATGGACAATGATTCTGAATTTGCTTCGGAAAACACCTCGCCGACATGGCTGGCCCAGACCTACCGCGACGACGACGCCGAATCTCTGGTTAAACAATATCGCCGCAAACACGAAGGGGCAGTAGCCTCCGAGCAGCCTGAAAACAGGACCTCCGGGCAGCCTGAAAACAGGGCCTCCGGGCAGTCTGAAAACAGGACCTATGAGTATTACAGGCGCCGGATCATGGAGAGGCAGCGCGAGCAATTGGACACGCAGATGGATCGCGTTGCCATGCCGGCGGTTCCGCCCCGGCCCACCATTCCTGCCAGTGAGCTTGAAGTCAGGCACCACTTCTATGGCAGCGAAATGGAACAGAGCGAGCATGTTTTAGCACCAGCGCCATACCCCCAAAATTCGGTGATTAGGCGGAGCCTGTTGTTTGCAGGTGCATTTGCCGCGGTCGCTGGGGGAACCGTTGGGTTCGCAGTGACGAAGTCTGACCAAATATCGCAATCGATGACAGCTGTTTATGGATATGCGGGCACCTTGCTTGCTAGCGATACTGACCCGGTATTTCCTGCGACACGGGAAACATCGATTTCGAAAAAACCGATCGCCATTGCTTCACTGGATGTTTCCGATGTAACCGGCACGTTGAACAGCATGATCCCCCTGGCACTCAACGCCGAGCCCGCCTTCGAGGACCAGAAACTGGCCATCAAGATTTCGGGACTTCCGGCATCTGCCTACCTTTCAGCTGGAAGGAAGATTTCCGAGGACACATGGATCCTCAAAGATGGCGAGGAAAAGGACATCAACCTGTTCGTGTCCCAGTCGGACAAGGCAAAGTTTGATATTTCAGTCGCGGCAATCGAAACCAATACGGGTGAGCTTGCAGCTCCCGTGAAGGAAATGACTGTCGCCATCGATGACGTGAAGCTTGAGGCGGAGCAAGTGGCCTTGCAAATAACGCCTGCAAGCGCTCCTCCGGAAACCGGCACGCCGGTTTTGGCCGAAGTCGAAAGCATCTCGTCTGCTCCAGTGCAGAAAACCATTGAACCCATTAAGCCGGCTCTATCGTCAGAAGTTACGGGACTCCTGGGAAAAGGCGACATACTGATGAAAACCGGTGACTTGATTATCGCCCGCCAGTTCTACAGCCGCGCCTTCCAAATGGGCGCAGCAGAAGGTGCCTTGGGCGTTGCCAAGACCTATGACCCCGCAGTCTTTGAGGAGATGAAGGTGAACGGCATTACGCCTGATGCGGCAAAGGCTGCGGAATGGTATGAAAAGGCCAAAGCTGCCGGTGTTGCGGGGGCTGAGGAGGCCCTCACGACCCTAACTGCCGCAGCCCAGCCATGATCTGCTGAAACAGGCTCGACTTCGCCACGGGTTCGAGGCATCTATCAGGATGTTCTGAACCCCTCCGGAGTTGATCAATGCGCGCCGCGGACCTCATTGTTAAATGCTTGGAAGCCCATGGCATTGAGCGGGTCTATTGCGTTCCTGGCGAGAGCTATCTGGCGCTTCTGGATGCGCTGCATGGCAGTTCGATTGAGATCATCATTTGCAGACATGAGTCGGGTGCGGGATTCATGGCCGTGGCGGAAGCGCGACTGACGGGAAAGCCCGCCGTGTTTCTGGTCAGCCGCGGGCCTGGCGCCACCAATGGTTCCATTGCCATCCATGTGGCCGAACAGGATGCCACGCCGGTACTGCTGCTTATCGGCCAGGTTTCGCGCGAAGAACGCAGCCGCGGTGCATTTCAGGAAGTTGATTACACGCAATTCTTTGGTGGAATGGCCAAGGGAATTTATGAAATCCACGATGGCAGAAAGATTGGCGAAATTGTCACGCGTTCGCTTCGCCTCACTGCGGAGGGAAAGCCGGGGCCGGTCATCATCTCCCTGCCGGAAGATGTCCTGAGCGATGACGCGGGAGAAATTGTCCCCTCTCCCTTCCCTCCTGTGGCGGCCCATCATGGGCCAGGCGACATTGCCGCCATCCAGGCGATGATCGAGGAGGCCAATCGGCCCATCGTTGTCGCGGGCGCCATGCTGCGCGGGACCAAGGGGGCAGCAGCACTCCAGCGCTTTGCCGAAGCGTTGCGAATTCCCGTGGCGGTCACCTGGAAAAACCAGGACATTTTTGATAATGGCTCACCGCTTTATGCGGGACACCTGGGATTTGGCAATCCACCAAAGCACCGCCAGGTATTGGCGAATGCCGATCTCATCATTGCGGTGGGCACACGGCTAGGCGATGTTGCGAGCTTGAATTACACTTTCCCAGCAGCTCCGGAACCCAAACAAAAGCTCATCCATATTTACCCCGATGGCGAACCAATCGGGAAGATATTCAGAACTG
This sequence comes from uncultured Aestuariivirga sp., assembly GCA_964530965.1. GTDB lineage: Bacteria > Pseudomonadota > Alphaproteobacteria > Rhizobiales > Aestuariivirgaceae > Aestuariivirga. The sequence goes on from CAZHCO010000083.1 coordinate 12,736, forward strand.
ACTTGGGCCTTGTCGCTGATCCCGTTGCGGTGCTGTCCGATCTTGCATTGCATCCGCGCGTTGTTTCTTCAGCACGGGAAGCATGGAGCACGTCGATAAATGAATTCGTGCGGGAGTTTCAGCTCTTCAAGTCGCCTGAACCCAATGACGCGGTAGACTTTGGAAAGGTGGTGGTCTCCATCGCGGCCCAGGCACCGGAGAACGCGGTCATCACAACGGATGCCGGCAACATGTCAACCTGGGTGCATCGCCATTGGGTGATGACGCCGAAAAACACCTTGCTTGGCGCAATTGCCGGGGCCATGGGCTTTGGCGTTCCCACTGCTGTTGCCGCCGCGATTGTTGACAGCACCCGCATGGCGATCACCTTTGTCGGCGACGGCGGCATGCTGATGACCGGCCAGGAACTGGCAACTGCGGTTCAGTACGGCGCCAAGCCAAAGATCGTCATTTCAGACAACGGCATTTACGGCACCATTCGCACCCATCAGGAGAAACATTACCCCAGCCGCGTTTCAGGCACAGACTTGGTCAATCCGGATTTCACCCTCTGGGCTAAGTCATTCGGTGTCTTTACCGTTACCATTATCCTTGGCGACGACATCGATGCAAAGGTTAAGGAATTCCTGGATCATGACGGCGCCGCCGTGCTCCACGTCAAATCCAGCAAGGAAGCACTTTCAGCATTTACAACACTCAGCGCACTCAGCTGACATCCTTTTCTGCCAACTGGCAAAAGCCTTTCCCTAACCCGTCATTCCGGCGACATGGCTACGCCGAAGCGAAGCTTCAGCTTCGCCAAGGCGAGACGCCGGAGTCCCGTTGGCGTCGGGGTGAAGTAGGAATTTACCCCTTGACGCTTATATTCCTATATACTAGAC
>CAZHCO010000084.1:0-6255 GCA_964530965.1 uncultured Aestuariivirga sp.
TGGCGAGGAACGCTGCATTGCCTGCAAGCTCTGTGAAGCCATTTGCCCGGCGCAGGCCATCACCATTGAAGCAGGACCGCGCCGCAATGACGGCACCCGCCGCACCACGCGCTATGACATTGACATGGTGAAATGCATCTATTGCGGCTTCTGCCAGGAAGCCTGCCCGGTGGATGCCATCGTCGAAGGGCCAAACTTCGAATATGCCACCGAAACGCGAGAAGAGCTTCTGTTCAACAAGGAAAAACTTCTGGCCAATGGCGACCGTTGGGAACGCGAAATCGCCCAGAACCTTGCGCTCGATGCGCCGTACCGGTGAGGGAGAAATAGCACCATGATCGCAGCCCTCTTCTTCTATCTCTTCGCCAGCGTGGCCATTGCCTCCGCAGTAATGGTGATCTCATCGCGTAACCCGGTGCATTCCGTGCTGTTCCTCATCCTGTGTTTCTTCAATGCGGCGGGCCTGTTCATTCTCCTGGGCGCCGAATTCCTGGCCATGATTTTGGTCGTGGTCTATGTCGGCGCGGTCGCCGTGCTGTTCCTGTTCGTGGTTATGATGCTGGATGTGGATTTCGTCCAGCTCCGCCAAGGCATGTTGAACTACCTGCCCGTGGGCGGAACCATAGGCCTGATCGTCCTGGTGGAATTGGCACTGGTTGTTGGCGCCTGGGCAATTTCGTCAGATGCATTGACAGCAGCGGGTTCGCCTTCGCCAGGCAACGTCACCAACACCGAGGCTCTGGGCCAAATTCTCTACACCAAATATGTCTATTTCTTCGAGGCCGCAGGGCTTGTGCTCTTGGTGGCCATGATTGGCGCGATTGTTCTAACGCTTCGCCACAAGCAAGGCATAAAGCGCCAGGACATTTCCGTCCAGGTCGCGCGCGGCCCCGCAACGGCCATTGAAGTCGTCAAAGTAAAGCCGGGGCAGGGGATTTGATCATGACCATCGGTCTCTCGCACTATCTCACCGTTGCCGCCATTCTCTTCACCATTGGCATTTTCGGAATATTCCTGAACCGCAAAAACGTCATCGTCATCATGATGTCGATTGAGCTGATGCTGCTGGCGGTGAACGTCAATCTTGTGGCTTTCTCCGCCGCGCTTCATGATCTTGTGGGGCAGGTTTTCGCGCTCCTCGTGCTCACGGTTGCTGCCGGTGAAGCGGCAATCGGCCTGGCCATTCTCGTAACCTACTTCCGCAACCGCGGCTCAATCGCGGTGGAAGATATCAATCTCATGAAGGGCTGAAGCGAAACTCCATGTATCAGCTCATCGTATTCCTTCCTCTGATCGGCGCCCTTATCGCAGGGCTAGCTGGCACCAAGGTTTTCACAAACCTCGGCAGCGATGCCGATGTCTATGGCGATCACACGGCCCATGCGCCTGGTGATCACGCCCATGATGACCATCACGGCCATTATGATGGCCCGGCCTGGCCCATGTATCTGACCACTGGCCTGCTTTGCGTTTCCGCCGTTCTGTCATGGATTGTGTTCTTTGGTTTCCTGCATGAGGGACATGATGTAAAGGTCGAAGTTCTTCGCTGGGTAAATTCCGGTTACTTGTCCGCCAACTGGGCGTTGCGGATTGATACGCTCACCGCCGTCATGCTTGTGGTGGTGAACACGATTTCAGCCCTCGTCCATGTCTATTCTCTTGGCTACATGAGCCATGACGAGCATCAGCCGCGTTTCTTCGCCTTCCTCTCGCTCTTCACCTTCGCCATGCTCATGCTGGTCACCTCCGACAATCTCCTGCAGATGTTCTTCGGCTGGGAAGGCGTGGGGCTCATGTCCTATTTGCTCATCGGCTTCTGGTACACCCGCGAGAGTGCCAATGCCGCCGCAATCAAGGCCTTCGTTGTGAATCGCGTGGGCGACTTCGGGTTTGCGCTCGGCATCTTCGGCTGCTTTTACGTATTCCAATCCATTGAATTCGATACCATCTTCCGCGACGCCGCAGCGCAAACCGGAAAGACCATTCATTTCCTGAGCTGGGAATTTGATACGCTCACCACACTCTGTTTGTTGTTGTTCATGGGCGCCATGGGCAAATCCGCCCAGTTCCTGCTGCACACCTGGCTGCCGGACGCCATGGAAGGCCCAACCCCGGTTTCAGCCCTCATCCATGCCGCAACCATGGTGACTGCCGGCGTGTTCCTCGTGGCCCGCCTTTCGCCGCTCTATGAACTCGCGCCTCAAGCCAAGGAAGTGGTTGTCATCGTGGGTGCCATAACCGCCTTCTTTGCTGCAACCGTCGGCCTTGTGCAAAACGACATCAAACGTGTCATCGCCTATTCGACTTGCTCACAATTGGGTTACATGTTTGTGGCTTTGGGTTTGGGCGCCTATGGCGTAGCCATTTTCCACCTCTTCACCCACGCCTTCTTCAAGGCCCTGCTGTTCCTGGGTTCAGGCTCCGTCATTCACGCCATGTCCGGTGAGCAGGACATGCGCAAGAAGGGTGGCCTCGCTCCACACATCAAGAAGACCTGGATACTGATGGTGATTGGCAACCTGGCCTTGACCGGTTTTCCGTTCACCGCTGGCTATTACTCCAAGGACGCCATCATCGAAAGCGCTTTTGCGGGCCGTAGTACGTTCGCGTTCGCACTATTGGTCATCGCCGCCTTCTGCACCTCCTTCTATTCCTGGCGATTGGCCTTCATGACCTTCAATGGCAAGTCCCGCGCCGATGCCCATGTGCAGGAGCATGTCCACGAAAGCCCGAATGTGATGCTTGTTCCGCTTTATGTTCTGGCGGCTGGCGCTTTGCTGGCCGGCATTATCTTCGCGCCATATTTCATTGGCCATGAAGAAGCATTGTTCTGGGGCTCGGCCATTTACCGCGCGCCGGAAAATGAAATCGTTACCGCCATCCATGAGGTTCCATCATGGGTGAAGTACGCTCCTTTTGTGGTCATGGTTCTAGGCTTCCTGCTGGCTTTCCTGTTCTATATCCGCAACACATCGCTCCCGCAAAAACTCGCGAGGATGAATTGGCCCCTCTACCAATTCCTGCTCAACAAGTGGTACTTCGATGAACTCTATTGGCTGATATTCACCCGTCCCGCCATGTGGCTCGGCCACTTCCTGTGGAAGAAGGGCGATGGCTTTGTGATTGATGGCATGGGGCCGGATGGCGTATCAGCCCGCGTCATTGACGTGACGCGCGGTGTGGTTCGCCTGCAGACAGGTTATGTTTATCATTATGCTTTTGCCATGCTGATTGGCGTGGCTGCCCTTGTGTCCTGGTTTACCTTCGGAGGGACACACTGATGTCTGGCTGGCCTATCCTTTCCTTCGTCACCTTTGCGCCCCTCATTGGCGTGGCCTTCATTCTGATTGCCCGTGGCGAGGATGTCGTTGCCAAACGCACCATCCGCTGGACGGCCCTGTGGACCACAATTGTCACCTTCCTTGTCTCATTGCTTGTGTGGTTGAACTTCAATCCAAACGACTCCGGCTTCCAGCTTGTTGAACGCCATGAATGGCTGGGCGGCATTGCCTCCTATCAAATGGGCGTGGATGGCATTTCCATGCTGTTTGTCCTGCTCACCACCTTGCTCATGCCGATTTGCATTCTGGCAAGCTGGCATGTGGAAAAGCGCGTGCGCGAATACATGATCGCCTTCCTCGTGCTCGAAACCCTGATGATCGGCGTGTTCACCGCCCTTGATCTTGTGCTGTTCTACGTCTTCTTCGAAGCTGGCCTTATCCCCATGTTCCTGATCATCGGCGTGTGGGGCGGCCCGCGCCGCGTCTATGCCAGTTTCAAGTTCTTCCTCTACACCTTGCTGGGTTCCGTGCTGATGCTCATCGCCATCATTGCAATGTACTGGCAATCCGGCACCACGGATATTGTAGCACTGCTCTCGCGCAGCCCCGGCTTCCCGCCCGAAATGCAAACCTGGCTGTGGCTGGCCTTCTTTGCTTCATTCGCGGTGAAAATGCCCATGTGGCCGGTCCACACCTGGCTGCCTGACGCCCACGTTGAAGCGCCAACAGCGGGTTCTGTAATCTTGGCCGCGATTCTGTTGAAAATGGGCGGCTACGGCTTCCTGCGTTTCTCGCTGCCCATGTTCCCGGACGCAAGCCTTTCTTTCCAGCCCTTCATCTATACGCTCTCCATCGTCGCCATCATCTACACCTCGCTTGTGGCCCTGATGCAGGAGGACATGAAGAAGCTCATCGCCTATTCATCCGTGGCCCACATGGGCTTTGTGACCATGGGTATTTTTTCAATGACCCGCCAGGGTATCGATGGTGCCCTGTTCCAGATGATGTCCCACGGGCTTGTTTCCGGTGCGCTCTTCCTCTGCGTCGGTGTGGTCTACGACCGCATGCACACCCGTGAAATCGCAGCCTATGGCGGCCTCGTCAGCCGCATGCCGCTTTATGCCTTCACCTTTATGCTCTTCACCATGGCCAATGTCGGCTTGCCCGGAACTTCGGGCTTTGTCGGCGAGTTTTTGGTCCTGCTTGGCACTTTTAAAGATAACACCTGGGTCGCCTTTTTCGCCACAACGGGCGTGATCCTTTCGGCTGGTTATGCCCTTTGGCTCTATCGCCGCGTTGTGTTCGGCAAACTGGAAAAGTCATCCCTCGCGCATATCGTGGACATGACACCCCGTGAACTCGCCACCCTTGCTCCCCTTGTAGTGCTCACCGTCTTCTTTGGTGTTTACCCGGCGCCACTTCTTGATGTGTTTGGCGCATCTGTTGAAAATCTCATGAAGACGGTTCAAACCGCTGCGGCTGCGGCCCAGGCGCTCTCAACCGCTTCGCTGCAATAAAGGCCCGCTGATGAATTTCCTGCAATCCTATGATGCCGTGGCCAGCCTGCCGGAAGTCGTCCTGGCAAGCCTTGCCATGGCCTTGCTGATGTATGGCGTGTTCAAAAAAGGCGATGCCAATGATCATGTCACCATGGGTGCCATCGTCTCGCTTGCCCTCGTCGCCGCACTTGTGATTTTCAGCAGTGAAGGAAAAGTAACGGCCTTTGGAGGCGCCTTCATTGTTGATACCTTTGCCCGCGTGATGAAGGTCATGGCGCTCTTCGGCTCGGCCATTGCCATTGTTTTATCGACGCACTTCATGAAGCGCGTGAAAATGGCGCGCTTTGAGTATCCCATACTTGTGATGCTGGCGAGCACTGGCATGATGATGATGATTTCCGCCAATGATCTCATTTCGCTTTATGTGGGTCTCGAATTGCAGTCCCTCTCGCTTTATGTCGTGGCCGCAATCGACCGGGACAGTGCCAGATCTTCCGAAGCCGGCCTCAAGTATTTCGTACTCGGCGCACTGTCATCTGGCATGCTTCTCTATGGGGCCTCCCTTGTTTATGGCTTCACCGGCACAACGGGATTCCCGAAAATCGCTGCTGCACTAGCAGCGAGCGGTTCAAGCCTGGGCCTCATCTTCGGCCTGGTTTTCATCATCGCAGGCCTCGCCTTCAAGGTTTCCGCCGTGCCCTTCCACATGTGGACGCCTGATGTCTACGAGGGCGCGCCAACTCCGGTCACAGCCTTTTTTGCGGCCGCTCCAAAGATGGCAGCCATGGCGCTCTTCATCCGTGTCATGATTTCGCCCTTCGCTGCCGTGGTTCAGGACTGGCAGCAGATCCTCGTGTTCGTATCCATAGCATCCATGGTGCTTGGCGCATTTGCCGCCATTGGCCAAAACAATATCAAGCGGCTGCTCGCCTATTCTTCCATCGGCCACATGGGATTTGCCCTCGTGGGGTTGGCTTCCGGAAGCCAGGAGGGGGCCCAGGGCGTGATCGTCTATATGATGATCTATCTCATCTCCACGCTTGGCGTGTTCGCCTGCGTTCTGGCCATGCGCCGCAGGGGCCTGCATCTCGAGGAAATTTCCGATCTTGCAGGCCTTGCCCACAACAACAAGGCATTGGCCTTTGTTCTCGCCATGCTCATGTTCTCGCTAGCCGGCATTCCGCCGCTTGCCGGTTTCTTTGCCAAATACTTTGTTTTCCTTGCAGCGGTAAAATCCGGCCTTTATGCGCTTGCAATCATCGGCGTCGTCGCCAGTGTCGTGGGTGCTTATTATTACCTGCGTATCGTGAAGGTCATCTATTTCGATGAGCCCGCCGAGAAGTTTGATACCATGGACAGCGAAGTGAAGTGGGTGGCCTATGCCGGCGGCGTCTTTGTCCTGCTGTTTGTGGGCTTTGCCAATTATCTGGTTAACCTCGCGGAAGTTGCCGCACAGTCGCTCTATTGAAACTGCC
>CAZHCO010000085.1:0-12070 GCA_964530965.1 uncultured Aestuariivirga sp.
GAAATGCGGCCGAGATCGTCCGGCAAGAGCTCCGCCGCAAAATCCAGCGGGGTGCCGTTCACGGCCCAGGCCTGGGGCTTCAGTTCATAGGTGCCATAGAGCAGGCCATCATGTTCCTGCCGCGTGTAGGTATTGCCTTCATAGTCAACCGTGACCGCCACTTCCTTGCCATGATCGCGCACTTCCGGAATGGTTTCAGTGATGATGTAGTGATGCTCGAAGGGCTGCACCGGCAAATCGATGCCAGCAAGCCGCCCCACCTCCCGCGCCCACAACCCTCCCGCGTTGACGACGACTTCCGCATTGATCGTGCCCTGCGGGGTGACCACGTTCCAAGTTCCATCGAGCAGGGGATTGGTTTCGATGACCGGACATTCGCGGTGGATTTTTGCCCCGTAATGACGCGCACCCTTGGCGTAAGCATGTGTCACACCCGAAGGGTCCACATGGCCATCGACTGGCTCAAACAACGCGCCCACATATTTGGTGGGGTCAATGAGCGGGTTCAAATCGCGCGCGTGTTCCAGCGAAATGAAATCGGAATCAAGCCCGAGATAGCGCGCCTTGGCCCGTTCCTGTTTCAGATAGTCGTAGCGCTCCTTGGTGGACGCCAGATAAATGCCGCCGGGGCGATGAATGCCGCAGGACTGGCCGGTGAGCTCTTCCAGCTCCTTGTAGAGATTGATGGTGTAGCCCTGCAGCCTTGCGATATTGGAATCGGAATTGATCGTGTGGATGATGCCCGCCGCATGCCATGAGGAGCCGGAGGTGAGCTCCTTGCGTTCCAGCAACACCACATCCTTCCAGCCCATCTTGGCCAGATGATAAAGAATGGAGCAGCCCACAACGCCGCCACCGATAACCACAACTTTTGCATGGGTCTGCATTCGGGGAACCTTCAAAATTCAGGGAATGTGTCAGGCTCGAAGGTGAGTGTGAAAGGAGGAAAAGGCATGGGACGGTGGCGCTGGAGTTAAGTGAATTCATCTTACCTCGCCCCTGCGACAGCGGGGAAGAGGTGGCGTGGGCGAAGCCCATGACGGAGCGGGGGTGTTTGCAGCAGAGTCCTTTGCCAACACCCCCTCTCCGTCTGCTTCGCATCCACCTCTCCCCCATATTCATGGGGGCGAGGTAAAGTTATCGAGAGGCTTTCAGCCGTTCACTGCTTGGCAGAAAGACCGTGAGAAGCCCGATTGCCGGCAGCACCGAACAGAGCTGGAAGACAAAGGTAATGCTGGTGTGGTCGGCCAGATAGCCAAGGGGTACAGCACTCAATCCGGCAATGCCAAAGGCGGTGCCGAAGAACAGGCCGGAGATCATGCCGACCCGACCCGGCAAAAGCTCCTGCGCATAAACCACCATGGCGGAAAAGGCCGATGCGAGAATGAGGCCAATGGGAATTGTCAGGACCACCGTCCACAACAGGTTCGCGAAAGGCAACGCCAACGTGAAGGGGAGCGCCCCCAGAATTGAAAACCAGATCACGGCCTTGCGCCCAATGCGGTCACCGATGGGGCCGCCCGCAAAGGTGCCCACGGCGAAAGCGCCGAGATAAACGAAGAGATAAATCTGCGCGTCTTTCACGGGCACCCGGAAATGATCGATAAGATAGAATGTGTAAAAGCTGCTGAAGCTTGAGGTGTAAACAAACTTTGAGAACATCAGCGCCAGCAGAATGAGGAGCGACAGGCTCACCGTGCGTGAACTCAGATTGTGGCCAACGGCAGGCATGGAACGGGCAGTATTCTTTGGGCTGAGGTGATGGCTGTACCAGCGCCCGACACCGCTGAGGATGCCAACGGCGGCCAGGGCGATGAGGGCAAACCAGACAACGCTGGCCTGCCCGCGCGGCAGGATAATCCAGGCTGCAAGCAGTGGTCCCAACGAGGTGCCGATATTGCCGCCGACCTGAAACAGGCTTTGCGCCATGCCGAAACGCCCGCCAGAGGCAATCCGCGCCACGCGCGAAGCCTCCGGGTGGAAAATGGCAGAACCGATGCCGACGGCAGCCGCTGCCACGAGAATGACGGGATAGGACGTCGCGACGCCGAGCAGCACCACACCGAGGAGGGTGCAGGCGGGAGCCAGCGGCAGCGAATAGGGCAGCGGGCGGCGGTCCGTGTAAAGCCCGATCACGGGCTGCAGGATTGAGGCCGTGACATGGAACACCATGGTGATCATGCCGATCTGGGCAAAGGTAAGCGCGTAGGAATTGCGCAGGATGGGATAGATAGCCAGCATCAGGGCCTGCAGAGTGTCATTGATCAGGTGGCAGGCGGTGACCGAAATCAGCACTGCAAAGACGGTGCTTCTGGCGATGCGATTTTCGATTATGGTCAAGCTAAAAATCCCTAAATGTCTGGCCCGTTTAGCAAACATGCAGGGACCCTGCCAGCTGGCGGGACGCAACGCAGCCATACCCCCGGCAGGGGAGGAAGTTAATTCGTCATCACCTCTTCCAGCAGCCAGTCTTTGAAAATCTTGACCTCAGTCGCGCGGCTGAGGCGCGGTGTGGCGGGTTCAGAAATATAGTAGGCTTTTTCGTGCAGCACTTCCGTGTCGAAGAGCCGGATGAGCCTGCCGCTTTTCAAATCATCGGCGAGAATGGCGGTGGGGGCGAGCCCCACACCCTGGCTTGCCAGCATGGCCGAGTGCAGCAGGTTGAACCCCTCAAACAGCGGGCCGGGCAGTGGATCATCGAGCCTTACGCCCGCCGCCTTGAACCAGCGTGACCATGGCCTGCGATCAAGGTCGTGGAGCAGGAGGCATTTCAGCAGGTCGGCGGGTTTTTCAAAGGGACCCATTTGACTGAGATAAGCCGGATTGCAGACGGGCACGGAAACGCCTTCGAGAAACTTCGTGGCGTGCGCCGGGGCGTCGTCCCAATCGCCATAGGAAATGGCGAGGTCAACATCCTCAAAATCGACCGGGTGGTCATAGATTGCATGCATCAGGCGGACATTGATTTCCGAGTGCTGGCGCATAAAGGCGGGCAGGCGCGGTATGAGCCAGATTGTTGCGATGGAGGGGATGGCCGCAATGGTGAGCGAGGCCTTGCCGTCACTCTTGGCAATGCGCTGGCACGCGGCCCCAATGATACCGAAGGCTTCCGCCATGGAGGCTGCGAGTTCCACGCCCTCAGGCGTTGGCAAGGTCTGGCGGCCCTGACGGTCGAAAAGCGGCACGCCGAACCACTCTTCAAGCTGCCTGATCTGGTGGCTGATGGCCGATTGGGTGACATGTAGCTCATCGGCCGCCCTGGAAAAGCTGTTGCCGCGGGCAGCCGCTTCAAAGCATTTCAGGGCATTCAGGGGCGGCAGGCGGGCCAAGACAGCTCCATGAAAAATTCTCATGTATTATGTGAGTGATCATCTTTTGACTCAAGCACCACTTGCCGCCCAAAAGGGCTGCCAGATTTCGGAGGAAGATGATGACTGCTGACCAGCGCCCAAGCCTTGTTGACTACCGGGGAAACGGAAAGCCGCCAATGCCAACATTCTCGGCGGGTGAGATGCAAGGACGGCAGGATAAGATTCGTGGCTGGATGGCCAAAAGCAATGTGGATGCCTGCCTATTCACCAGCTACCACAATATCTGCTATCTCGCGGATTTTCTCTATTGCTCCTTCGGCCGCAAATACGGGCTGGTGATCACCCAGAAGGCGGCAACGACGGTAAGCGCCGCCATCGACGGTGGCCAACCTGCCAGGCGCAGCTTCGGCGATAACGTGACCTACACCGATTGGTCGCGGGAAAATTATTTCACCGCCCTACAGGGGCTGATCAAGGGTGCCAAACGCATCGGCATTGAGTTCGATCATGTGAGTGTAGACTTCCGAAAGGGTTTGCAGGATGCCTTTCCTGGAGTGGAATTTGTGGATGTCGCCGCCCCCGCGATGAAGATGCGTATGATCAAATCCACCGAGGAAATCAAACACATCACCAAAATGACGCGCATCGCTGATATCGGCGGTGCGGCTTGCGTCGAGGCGATTGCAGTTAGTGTGCCGGAACATGAGGTGGCGTTGCATTCAACGCAGACTATGGTGCGCGAGATTGCCAAGGTCTGGCCCAATGCTGAGCTGATGGATACCTGGACCTGGTTTCAATCCGGTGTGAACACCGATGGCGCTCATAATCCAGTGACCAGCCGAAAAATAAAGCGCGGCGATATTCTCTCGCTCAATTGTTTCCCCATGGTAGCGGGCTATTACGTGGCCCTCGAACGCACGCTGTTTGCAGAGACTGTCAGCAAAGAGCACCTGCGCCTGTGGGAAGTGAATTGCCATGTCCATGATATGGGCAAGAAGCTGCTGGTGCCGGGAGCGAAGTGTTCCGACATCGCCAAAGCCCTTAACGGAATTTACGCCCAGCAAGATCTGTTGAAACACCGTACCTTTGGCTATGGACATTCTTTCGGCGTGCTCTGCCATTACTACGGCAGGGAGGCCGGACTGGAACTCCGCGAAGATTGCGACACGGTGCTCGAACCCGGCATGGTGATTTCCATGGAGCCCATGATCATGATTCCCGAAGGCCAAAAGGGAGCAGGCGGCTATCGCGAGCATGATATTCTGGTGATCACTGAAAAGGGTAACCGGAATCTCACCGGTTTCCCCTATGGGCCGGAGCATTTGATCGTGAAAGCGAAAGGAAAGCGGGGCAGAAAGCCGCGCTAATATCGTCGCTTCCCTTTTTGGCCTGACTGCATATTATGGTCCCAAAAACAGGGGTAAGGCGACTAAGCATGGCTGATCAAATTCCGACCAACGAACCGATGGTGAGTTTTGCCAAGGTTCAGAAGAGTTACGATGGTGAAACTCTGGTTGTGAAGGATCTCAACCTTGACATTGCCAAGGGCGAGTTCCTCACCATGCTAGGGCCCTCGGGCTCCGGGAAAACCACAACACTCATGATGCTGGCCGGTTTTGAACCCGCAACCCATGGCGAAATCTATGTGAAGGGCAAGCCCATCAACAATACCCCGCCGCACAAGCGCGGCATTGGCATGGTGTTCCAGAACTACGCACTGTTTCCCCACATGACGGTGGCAGAGAACCTGGCGTTTCCCTTGCAGGTGCGCAATATAGGCAGGGCTCAAATCGAGGAGCGTGTCAAAGGCATCCTGAAACTGGTGGAGCTTCCGCAAATGGCCAGCCGCAGGCCGGGCCAGCTTTCAGGCGGCCAGCAGCAGCGCATTGCCGTGGCCCGCGCCCTGGTGTTTGAGCCCGATCTCGTCCTGATGGACGAACCCTTGGGCGCGCTCGACAAGCAACTGCGCGAACAGATGCAATATGAAATCAAGCATATCCATGAGCGCCTGGGCGTTACCATTGTTTATGTGACCCACGACCAGGCGGAAGCGCTCACCATGTCGAATCGCATAGCCGTATTCAATGATGGCGTGGTGCAACAGCTGTCCTCGCCCGATGAACTTTATGAGCGCCCGCAGAATTCCTTCGTGGCCCAGTTCATTGGCGAGAACAACAAATTGAAGGGTGTGATTGAGGAAGTGGATAGCCAAAGCATTGCCACCGTGAAGCTCGATTCCACCGACGTGGTAAAGGCGCTTGCGGTGAATGTGGGCAAGAAGGGTGAGCGCACTTTGCTGTCCATCCGGCCAGAGCGCGTAGAGATCAATCCGCTGGCCAAGAATGTTGATGTCCTGTTGCGCGGGAAAATTGCCGAACTCATTTACCTCGGCGATCACATTCGCGCGCGGCTTGAAGTGGCCGGTCACGATAACTTCATTGTGAAGGTGCCAAACAAGGCTGGAAGTGATAATATCGCCCATGGCAAAACCGTGAATGTAGGTTGGTCAGTCAAGGATTGTCGCGCCCTCGACTATATCGAGCTGCATCACTAGCAGAAGGAGAAATTGCCCATGCCCCGCGCCCGAAATTGGAAAGGTCGCGTTGTGGCGGTGGCAATTTCAATTCTGGCGCTCGCGACGCCGTTGCCGAAAACTTTTGCGCAAACTTATGAAGTCGATCTGGCCCTTGTGTTGGCCGTGGACTGTTCCTTCAGCGTGGATCTGAGCGAGTTCGCCCTGCAGATGGAAGGCCTGGGGCAGGCCTTTCGGCACCCGGATGTCAAGCGCGCTATTTCCTTGGGAAACCTGCAGCGCATCGCCGTGAGCGTGGTGCAATGGTCCGATGAATCCAATCAAAACGTGGTGCTGCCCTGGACCATTATTGCCAGCGATGACGACGCCGAGCTTCTCGGCGAAAGGCTGGCAGTAATGCCGCGTCAACTCGCCGAGGGCGGCACCTCGATTTCAAGCGCGCTGCTCTATTCGGCTGCACTTCTCGGCAAGGCCCCAAGCTCGCCACGGCAGGTGATTGATATATCATCGGACGGCCGCAACAATGTTGGCGTTCCGGTCGTAGCCGTGCGCGACCGGATTGTGGCCCAAGGCATCACCATCAACGCGCTCACCATTCTCAATGAATGGCCAACCCTTAACGTCTATTTCCAGAATCAGGTAACCGGCGGCGAGGGCAATTTTGTGATCCCGGCCAATGATTACGCGGCCTATGCGGAAGCAATCTACCGCAAGCTGCTGAAGGAAATTACCGGACCCGGAATTTCGTGAAGTTTGCTATGTCCTCTCCCACTTCGCAGGAGAAGACGTTTAAGGTGAGAAAGCCTCACGCTTGACCGCTTCCTGCCGCGGACATATGCGGAAGGAAACCTCACGGCACGGATTATCTTATGCAGACTTTCACTCTTTCACACCTTCCCGAAATCATCTTTGGCGCGGGCCGTATCGCCGATCTTGCTGGCAAGGCTGAACACCTCGCGGGCAAGGGTGCTGCCGTTCTCGTGGTGGCTGATCCCATGCTAACGACATTGGGCATCACCGGCCGTGCGCTTGAGATTCTGAAAAAAGCTGGTTTAGAAGCCCATGCCTTTGATGGCCTGAAGGGCGAACCAAAAGTTGCCGACATTGATGGCGCCGCCGCATTGGCTCGCACCATGATGGCGAAAACCGTAGTGGGTCTTGGCGGTGGTTCTGCCCTCGATACGGCAAAGCTTGTGGCGGCCTGCGCTGCCTCTGGGCTTCCTGCGCAAAGCTACCAGCTCTGCGAAACGCCGCTGCCCAAAAACATCTTGCCTATTATTGCTGTTCCCACCACGGCGGGCACGGGATCGGAAGTCACCCGCGTTTCGGTTTTCTCTAACGTTGACAAGCTAAAGGTCTGGGCCTGGGGCGAGGAACTAAAACCCAACGTGGCGATCCTCGATCCGGAATTGACCGTGGGCGTGCCGGCCCATGTCACGGCGGCAACCGGACTTGATGCCCTAGTCCACGCCATTGAGGCCGCAACCAACAAGCATCGCACCGATGGCAACGACCTCTATGCCTTGAAGGCGGTCTCCCTGATTATAGAGAATCTGGAACGGGCCATCAAAAATCCGAATGATCTTGATGCACGCGGCAGCCTGCTTCTCGGCTCATGTTACGCCGGTATTGCCATCGACAACTGCGGAACGGCGCTCGCCCACAACATCTCCCACGCCATGGCCGATCTTGCCCCCATTCCCCATGGCAGGGCTACGGGCCTTGCCATGCTTGCCACCATGGAATGGGTCTCCCACGGTGACCCCCAGGCTTTCGCAAGGGTTGCAAAAGCCATGGGAACAGCCGACCCTGTGAATGCCTATGAACGCCTCGTGCGGGCAACGGGCATGAAGATTTCACTGGAGGGTGACGGGTTTGACCTTTCCAAACCGGAGCTACTGGCTGAACGCATGGCGAGCCCCGCCAATGCCCCCATGCGGAAATCAAACCAGCGCTATCCCGGCGACGCGGAATTGGTTGATCTCGCGCGGCTCGTTTACGGTCTTCGTTAACGCTCTTTCAAAGGTCGGGCCTTCATGGTGCCGCCATGAGTGACGATCTCTATAATGATGCGCGCTGGCTGGTGGGTGCTGTTGCCCGCGGGCTGCACGCGCAGGGCGGCGTTTACGTCGATGAGGTACTGCAGCGGCTTGCGGAGCAGGACATGACGCGGAGCGATCTTGTTGTACCTCGTTCGCAGAACCTTCCTGTCACGCGGTACTTTGCCCCATGCATCGCCGAAACCATGATGCTTGAGTCCGAATTGGCAGCCGCAATTGCCTCCCTCGATGGCCACCTCAAATGGCTGCAATCCAAATCCTGCACCGATGAAATTCTGGGCGAGGGGTTTTCACAGAATTATGGCTGGTGCCAGATCGTCGGTCCGCAAGGATTTTTTGCAGGAGATGATTTTCTGCTCGGTCTCCTGATGCTGGGGCCACATCGTCATTATAAAGACCATTTTCATCCCGCTCCCGAGCTCTATTGGCCCGTTACCGGTCCGACCGAATGGAAACAGGGCAGTGGAAACTTTGAAACGAAGCCCGCAGGCACTGTGATTTACCATGCGCCCAATGTGCACCATGCAACCAAAACGGCGGAGCATCCGTTATTGGCGGTATGGAGCTGGACCCGCGATACCCACACCCCTGCCAAAATGGTTGATGCATGAGTCTCATTAAAATTTTCGTTGTGTTTGGTATCATGGCCTATGCAGTCGCAGCACTTGGCATGTACGTGTTTCAGCGCAAGCTGCAGTACTTTCCGGAGAATAAGGGCCTGACACCGGAAAGCGTTGGTGTTGTGGGCGCATCAGTTGAAACGCTGACAACGCACGACGGCGAGAAGATCATTGTCTGGTATGCCCCGGCGGCGAAAGGCAAGCCCACCATTCTCTATTTTCACGGCAACGCCGGCGAGATCGGCGACAGGCCCTTGCGCTTCAACTATTACCATTCACGTGGGCTTGGCGTGGCTTACGTCTCTTACCGTGGCTATGGCGGCAGCACCGGATCACCAACGGAGCAGGGTCTGCTCACCGATGCAATGACAGCCTATGACTGGCTCATGGCCAAAGGCATTGCACCTCAAAGCATCGCACTTCTGGGTGAATCCTTGGGAAGCGGCATTGCAGTGCAAATCGCTGCCAAGAAACAAGTAGGCGCCGTAGCGCTGAATGCACCTTACACGTCAACTGCTGATGTGGCGGCACGCATCTATTGGTGGCTGCCCGTGCATGTGCTAATGAAGGACCAATACAGGTCCATTGGTTTTATCGCGGACGTAAAAGCGCCGCTGCTGGTTGTTCATGGCGATCAGGACGTTTTGATTCCGTTGGAGTTTGGCAAGAGATTGTTTGCCGCTGCCAATGAGCCAAAGGAATTGGAAATTATCCAGGGCTTTGGCCACGAAGCCATGTTTGAAGAGGTGGCATGGGCGCGGGAAGTTGGTTTTTTTGAAAGAGTGATGAACCACGAATGAATGATGGGTTCAGGAAGCATTCGGTTTTGTTGGATCAAAGTGAAAACAGCGCGGGCAAAACTCCCGCACGTCGTTTCACGCAACCAACACATAGGGATGTAACACCATGAAAACACTTCTTGTCACGACAGCTTCAGCCATCATTGGCATCATTTCATTCGCCAGTGCTGCCCAAGCCGAAACCCAGGCATTTGCAAACCCCAAAGTCAGCGGCCAGCGCCTCGACCTGTGTCTGGAGTGGGGAACCGGTTGCGGCAAACCTTCCGCCGACGCATGGTGCGTGAGCAAAGGCTTCACCACGTCTTCGAGCCATGTCGTTGCTCATGACATTGGCGCTGTCACGCCCACCCGACTGATAAGCACGGGTGCTGTCTGCGACCAGCCCTTCTGCGATGGATTCTCGCAGGTAACTTGCTTCAAGCCGGGAGCACCTCCCGCTCCGGACATGCAAGGCTACAACAAGCCGAAATTCAACGGCATGCGCCTTGACCTCTGCGTTGACTGGGGTGTGGGCTGCGGCCTGCCCGCCGCCAAGAAGTATTGCCAGATGAAAGGCTGGGCAACGGCGCACTCCTATGTCGTAGCCAACAACATCGGCGCTTACGCGCCGACCCGCCTGATCGGAACCAGCGCCGTGTGCGACCAGGGCTTCTGCGACGGTTTTCAAAAGATCGTCTGCAAGAATTAGTTCAAGAACTTTTTCATCATGGCCGGATCAAATCCGGTCGTGATGAAGTCTTGTAACTCCGGCTATGCAGGCTTGATCATCTTTTTCATGTAAACGGTAATTCCCCCGGCGGGGAATGGTTCGCGGTGAAATTCCTGAAACCCGTGGCGGGCGTAAAATTCGACGTTCGAGATGAACGCCGCATTTGTATAAAGCCGCAATTCAGCCAGTTGAAGTGAGCGTGCAATAGTTTCGGCGTGGCTCAGAAGCATCTCGCCAATTTTCTTGCCCTGATGATCAGGCCGCACCGCGATATTTTCGATCAGGAGATGTTGCGCATGCGGGACAACTTCAACAAGCGCAACTGCCTCGCCATCAATTTCATAGAGATCAATTAAGTTGTCGATCACGGCCCTGTCATAATTGACCGTCATCGGTTTTGGCTCGCGGCCAATCAGCGGGATCCACTTCGCATAGGCCAGCCGTGTCAAGTCACGGATGGTTGCGGAATCAGCCAGAATTCCCCGCCTCAGCGTTGCTGCCATCGCTGGTCAATATCCCGGCGGTGGAACAAAGCTTGCGTATTCCTTTTCCAGCAGCTCCGCAAAATGTAGGGACGTGTAATCCCCGTACTGTCGCGTTATGATCTGCACGCCTGAAGGCAGGCCTTGCGGTGCGAGGCCCAAGGGGGCGACCGTCGATGGCAAGTAGAAAGCGCAGGAATAGCCCGCCCAGAATAATTGATCCGTCGTGGGCACGCGCTTGCCATTCACTTCAATGGTGCGTTCATGGCGGTCACCCACATGGTCATGGGGGAAGGCGGCAGACGCAGCAGCGGGGCAGAGCAACACATCCCAGTCCTCAAAAAAATGATCCCACAGCAAACGCATCTGGTGCCGGCGCTCGTTGGCCATGAGCCATGAGCGGTGCGGCGTGACATAAGCCCGTGTCATCTTGGCATAGTAGCTGTTGTCATCGGGAGCAAAATTGCCAACGCGCTCGACATTAGCGGCAAAGTCCGTATCCGATTGCCTGCGGCTGGTGGCAGAGCGCAAGAGAGAGATAAAAATGTCCATGGCCTCGCGCGTGGTGAAATCAGGCCGTGCCTCAAGCGATATCCTTTTCACTTTCTTGCTAAGAAATTGTGCGAGCTTTGCAATCAAATCCTGCACTGGCTGATCCACCTCGCTCACCGGATCACTCAACATCACGGCGACGCGGAAATCCTTAAAGGTTTTCTGCTTGAGGTCTGGCAAGTGAATACTCATTGCACGCGCCTCTATGCCGTCGGTGCCCGCCAGAAGTTTTAGCATGGTGGTGAGGTCGCGGGCCGAGCGCGCCATAGGCCCCGCCACGGAAATGTCACTGGGCTGTACATTGCTGAGGAGATGGCCGCGATAGGGGACCACGCCGTAGGTAGGCTTATGGGCATAGACCCCGCAGTAATGTGCAGGGTTACGCAAAGAAGCACCGATGTCAGAACCAATTTCCAAGGCGCTCATGCCCGTGGCAAGCGCAACCGCCGAACCGCCCGAGGAACCGCCCGGCGCGCGCGTGGTATCCCAGGGATTGTTCGTGGTGCCATAGACCTCGTTGAAACTCTGCCAATCCGCCAGCATGAGCGGCACATTGGTTTTGCCGTAAATCACGGCGCCCGCATCGGTGAGGCGGGTGATGGCCACCGCATCGGACGTGGCGATATTTTCCTTGTAGGCGGGCTCGCCCCAGGTGGAGGGCGTGCCCTTCCAGTCAAAAGATTCCTTGGCCGTCATCGGGACCCCGTCAAATGGTCCAATCGGGGTGCCTTTCTTCAGGCGCTTGTCGGAGGCGCTCGCGGCATGCTTGGCCCGGCCGAGATCGGTGACGACCACCGCATTGAGCGTGTCGTTATGCAGGGCATACTGGTCGAGGCAGACTTCCAGAAGCTCCATTGCCGAAACCTTTCGGGCCCGCAACAGACGGGCCATTTCAAGAGCAGAACAAAACCGCAATTCAGTCATTCCCGGGAACTCCATCACTTAACCTGCATGACAGTCATGTTACCCAAAGATGACGACAAGTACAGGGTGAGCCTGTAAA
>CAZHCO010000086.1:0-18780 GCA_964530965.1 uncultured Aestuariivirga sp.
ATGTCGCCGGTTTCTTTCGAGGCAATGGCACGGATGGACCATGGGGCGTAGGTGGGGTCTTCGAGCCATTGATCATAGCGCAGTTTGTACACCCAGGAATCTTCGAACCACTCCTCTGGGAGTTTTTCGCCGACCAGACCCCGCGTCGCCTTGATGTTTCCAGCAGCAGTGCTGGCAAGGCCCGCGAGGGGAACAAGGCGCAGAATGAGGCGGTCAGTTTCGATATGAATCACAGGGCAGCTCGCAAATGGCGGGCGAGATTTCCCTTAGCCCCGGCTTCGACGCCGCCAAGACCTAGCCAATTTGCCATAAGAATCAACTCATTGCTCAGGGCTTCCGCTGTTTCCATTGCGTCGGCATGGGGTTCGAGGTGGGCAGTGTTGGCGCGCAGTACACCCGCCTGGCGATCCGCTTTCAGGCATACCCGCGCTGCAAAGCGGTCTCCCATCAGGAAGGGCAGGACATAGTAGCCAAACTTGCGTTTCTCGGCTGGTGTATAGATTTCGATACGGTAATGAAAATTGAAAAGCCGTTCGGCCCGGGCGCGCTCCCAAACAAGAGGATCGAAGGGCGAAACCAGCGCCGTGCCACCGGCCTTGCGCAGGAGTTTTGTATCGCGGTGGATATAGGCCTGATGTTTCCAGTCCTGCACCTGTGTGGGGATCAAAGTTCCCTCTTCGGTGAGTTCGGCCAGCGCAGTTTTTGTTTCAACCACGGGCAGGCGGAAATAATCGCGGAGATCAAATTCAGTGCCTACGCCTAAGGCGCGGGCTGACATTTCAATCAGCTTGCGGAAGGTTTCAGACTCCGTTGGTGTTGGTTTCTGCAAGACCTCCGAAGGAATGACATTTTCGGTGAGATCATAAATGCGCTCGAAGGAAGGCCGTGCCGCTGTCGTAATGAGGCCCTGGTCGAAAAGAGTTTCAAAGGCCATCTTGCCCTTGCTCCAGCCCCACCAGCCGCCTTGACCTTTGCCGCTGTCGGGAAAATCGCTCACCGCCGTGGGGCCGTTGCGCCTTACGAAATCGAGCACGCTGTTCACATAGTCACGTTCATCGTGGGCAAAACGGTTCATCGAGCCGTAGGTGCCATTGCCATTCAGGGCGCGGTTCATGCGCCAGCGCATCAAGGGATGCAGGTCGAGCGGCACAAGGCTTGCCTCATGGGACCAGCATTCAAACATGGTGCGCTTCCTGTTACTGAAGCTGCGGGCATCGAGTGTTGCGTGATCATAGTGGCCCAACCGTGAGAAGACGGGCAGGTAGTGCGAGCGCACTAATACATTCACGCTATCGATTTGCAAAAGATTGATCTGGTTGATCGTATTGCTGATCTTCGTCCAATTCGCCTTGCCCTCGCGTTTGGGAAAGGTGAAGCCCTGCGCAGCAAGTGCCAACCTTCGGGCTTCAGCAAGGGAAAGGGAGGGTTTCATTCAAGAATTTTTTCCAACGTCTGGTGATAGGGAGCAAATCCAAAGTCGTAATAGGCAGCAATCGCTCCCGCATTCTTGGCAAGAACGCCAATGCGAAAAATTTTGCGGCCCTTGGAACGGGCTTCTTTCTCGCAGGCTTCCAGGAGAGCCTCTCCAATTCCTTGCCGCCGTGCCGATTTTGTGACGAGAAGATCAGCGACATGGGCGTAAGTGTAAGCAATCTCGTCACTTGTTCCGTCGGCTTCGCATTTGGTAAGAATGGTTGCGTATCCCAGCAATGCTTTGGCGTGTTCAGCAACGATAATTACACCTTCATTCTTGGCACACCACTTCATGGTCTCTTCCAAATACCAAGAGCCAATATCCTCAGGCGGTTTTCCCCATCTGTACATCGAAGACTCAAATGCTTGGAGCTCGCGCGCAAGTTCAACGACCTGCGCTTCATCGCTGTCGCGGTATGGTCGGATGATGAAGGGGCGGGTTATGCGGCCTCGTCGTGCCAGACGGCGGCTTCGGGTTTTGCCTCGCCCGGCTTGAGTTTGGCGTTGTGCCTGAAAAGGGTTGAGCAGTAAGGGCAGACGATTTCTTCGCCGGCACCCATATTCAGAAACACGTGCGGATGATCAAAAGGGGGCTTGGCGCCGACGCACATGAATTCCCTGGAGCCGATCTCGATTTTGGATAGCCCCATGTCGTTTTGAAAATGGGGCGTTGCAGAAGAAGCCATGGGATCCTCGAAATTCCTTGTGAGGGGAGCCAAATAGCATATCTTGGAGGCCATGCACAAATTCAATTCGGACAGTGTGGAAATCGCCTTTGACGATGTAGGGCGGGGTGAGCCTATTCTTCTCATCCATGGTTTTGCTTCCAATGGCCGGGTGAACTGGGTTGATACGGGCTGGGTGAAAACCCTGATGGATGCGGGCTACCGCGTGGTCACCATTGACAATCGCGGCCACGGGGAGAGCGAGAAACTCTATAATCCCGATCTGTATTCGGCTCCCGACATGGCGGAGGATGCGCGGCGTCTGTTGGATCATCTCGCCATAGAACGCGCCCATGTCATGGGCTATTCCATGGGGGCCCGGATTGCCGCTTTCCTCGCCATAAATCATGGTTCGCGTGTGGGGGCGGTGATTTTTGGCGGCTTGGCCTCGCGCATGATTACAGGTGTAGGTGGCGGGGCCGAGATTGCCCGCGGGCTTGAAGCCTCCTCGCTCCTCGATGTGACTGACATTACGGCCCGCGCCTTCCGGGTTTTTGCCGAACAAACCCGGGGCGATTTGAAGGCCCTGGCGGCCTGTATAAAGTCTTCCCGGGTTAAGATTACAGAGGAGATGCTGGCCACCATCAAGGCTCCCGTGCTGGTGGTTGCGGGTGAAAAAGATGACGTTTCAGGGGCGATTGGGCCTCTTGTAGCGGCCATTCCGGGGGCAACCGGAGTTACGCTTCCCCACCGCAATCACATGAACGCGGTGGGCGACAAGCAGTTCAAGGCTTCGGCCTTAACCTTCCTGAAAGCCCATTTACTGGACATTGACAATTAACGGGGGCACTCCCCATCTGTAACCCAATCTGCTATAAATGTGGTCTTGAGGAGAAGTTGCAATGCGCCAGTCCACCAAACCGCAGGTCGTTCAAGCAATTGATCCCGTCTGGGACCGCATGCGCGGGGAAGCCGAAGATATCGCCCGCAAGGAGCCGGTTCTTGGCGGCTTCATTTTTGCAGCGGTGCTTAATCATAATACTTTCGAAAAGGCCCTGGTGCATCGCCTGGCGCAGCGCCTTGGCAATGTGGACATGAGCGCCGAGCTTGTGGTGCAGGCGTTTGAAGACGCCATGGAAGAAGAGCCGGAAATTGGCCATGCGGCGCGGGCCGACATTCTGGCCACTTTCGAGCGTGATCCCGCCTGCCACCGCTATGTGGACCCGCTGCTTTATTTCAAGGGCTTCCAGGCGCTCCAAACCCACCGCATGGCGCACCGGCTTTTGCAGATGGGGCGCCGCGACTTTGCCAACTACCTGCAAAGCCGTTCCTCAATGATTTCAAGTGTTGATATCAATCCCGCCGCCAGAATCGGCAAGGGCATCATGATTGATCACGGCCATGACATCGTGATTGGTGAAACCTCGGTGGTTGAAGACAATGTTTCCATTTTGCAGGGTGTGACGCTGGGTGGTACAGGCAAGGAAAGCGGTGACCGACACCCGAAAATCAGGCACGGCGTATTGATTGGCGCGGGCGCCAAGATTCTGGGCAATATCGAAATCGGCCATTGCTCGCGCGTGGCGGCTTGTTCGGTTGTGCTGCATGACGTTCCGCCGAACCGGACAGTTGCAGGTGTGCCGGCCAAGATTGTTGGCTATGCCGGGTGCGAGGAGCCTTCGCGGGCCATGGACCATCAGGTTGATGATGTTGCAGACCAAGTGGAATAGCGTTAGACCTCAGCATTCACTTTTTAGGAGCCTGCCACTTTGAAGCCCGATGAACTTGCCAAGCTGACCAAGTATTTTCGCAACACCTTTGGCTCACAGACGATTTCCGTTCGCAAGCGCCCGCAAAAGGATGACAGTTGCGAAGTTTATATTGGCGAAGAGTTCATTGGCGTGATTTCGAAGGACGAGGAGGACGGCGAGCTGTCCTACCATTTCTCCATGGCCATTCTGGATATTGATCTGGAATAGTCAGCGCGCGAATTCTTTCAAAAGAATCTGGGCGGTCTCATCAATATCCTTCCATTCCTCCAGCCTTTGACGTGAGAATCTCACCCGCGCCATCACGCCTTGGGTGATGGGCAGGAAGCGTTCGCAGATGATTGGCCCCAGGACTGACGGCTTCTTATCGCACCTGATGACTTCTCCTGTAGGTGCCACAAGAAGTTCTGAATCCGTATAGGGAGAGTCAATCTTGAATTTCTTGAGGACGAGGCCCGCCTCCTGGCTTTCAGCGGGATCGAGATAAACACTGTAGATCGGGACCATGCGTTCTTCGAGCCCGGTTCTGTCCTGGCGGGGTTCAAGCGTTATCAGCACCCAATTCTGCAGGTCCGTCGGCAAGGCGTTGACGATGTTGAGCTGCTGCCGGTCGAACGGCCAAGGCAGCCGGAGATCGATGCGCTTTGCGTCGCCCAGCATGGGAACTTCGATGCTTGCTACAATAGTTTCCGGCAGGGTGAATTTAACACCTTCCAAGGTGGCTACAATCACCTTTTCGGTTGGCGAGCCAATCTCAGGCCGGCCAAAAAGCAGTTAAGGGTGGGGCACAAAGTAAATTGCCAGCAAGACGCCGGCGAGACTGAAAAACACCATGGCCGCGAAGAGGAGGAGAAACCCGAGCGAACGTTCGCGCCGGCGCTGAAGCAGGTAATTAAGGTGATGACTGCCCATGGGGCAAAACTATAGGTCGGGCCTTCCGTCTGGTCCATGACTTGCTGCACTGCCTCTGGGGTCGTGTGGATGTGCCTGAATGATACAGGCCACGGGTAGGGTGAAATGGATATTGTGTATGTTGCTTACGTTTTTGCGGCTGCCATGGGGATCGTGGCCGCAGGCGTCACAGGAAGTTTATGGGCCCTGGCTACGGGGGAAAGACCTCGTTTTGGCCTGTTGCTTGAACCCAGCGCGTTTGCACCAATTCGCGCCCTGGTGGTTGTCGCTTATGCGCCGCTTATGATTCTTCTCTGGGCATGGCGCTTTATCGACCGTCCCATTGCGGGAATGCTGCTTGTTGCCGCAAGTTTAGGCTGGAGCTTTCTACAAGGTGTATTTATCTTGACGCAATACTTTGGCGTCACCTGAACGGAAATTATTCATGGCGATATATGCTCTCGACGGCGTTGAACCTGAACTGCCGGAAGAGGGGGCTTACTGGATTGCTGCCAGCGCCGACGTCATTGGTCGGGTGCGGCTGGAGCGAAACGCCAGCATCTGGTTCAATGCCGTCTTGCGTGGCGACAACGAGCTGATTTTGGTTGGTGAGGGCAGCAACATCCAGGATGGCTGTGTGCTGCACACGGATATGGGCTCGCCCCTGACAATCGGCAGGAACTGCACCATCGGCCATCAGGCCATGCTGCATGGCTGCACCATTGGTGAAAACTCGCTTGTCGGCATCGGAGCGACAGTTCTCAACAATGCTGTGATCGGCAAGAATTGCCTGATCGGCGCCCATACGTTTATCCCTGAAGGCAAAGTCATTCCCGATAATTCGCTGGTCATTGGGGCACCGGGCAAGGTTGTGCGCGAACTCGACGAAGCTGCCATTGCGCGACTGACGAAAGCTGCGGCGAACTATGTGCGCAATTGGCGAAGGTTTGCGAAGGGAATACGGCCTGCCTAGAACCTGATCAACTTCATATTCAGCGATAGCCTTTACTTTTCCTCGCCCCTTGGGGGAGAGGAAGGGGCCCAACACGCAAGTGTTGGGAAGGTGAGGGGGAGCGGGTCTTGCAATTGAATCACCTGTTCCCCCTCATCCTCCCAAGCTTCGCTTGGGCCCCTCCTTCTCCCCGATGGGGCGAAGGAAAACAGCGGAATTCCGATTCCAAAAAAGTTGATCGCGCTCTAGGTTTTAACCTTGTGCGCTTTCCTGGTTTTTGTGGGTACCTGGGCAATCGTTTGATCAGTGTCGGTCAGCAAGCTCAGTGCCGCCTTGCGCGCTGCTTTGGCATTGCCGCGGGTTACGGCTTTCAAAATGCCTTCGTGCTTTGGAATGAACATGTCAGGTTCGGGATTGTGGGTCGACGTATATTCAAACATGTGGGTAAGCGCCGACTCGATCATAATTCCAAAAGGTGTCAGCAAGGCATTGTTGGCCGCGGCCAGAAGCGCCAAATGAAACCTGACGTCAGGCTCCACCGAATTCCGGCCCATTTTGGCTTTGCGCATGTCTTCAAAGGCTTCCGTGATGGCGCGCAATTGTTGCGGGGTGCGGTTAAGCGCTGCGAGGGCGGCGATTTCCGGCTCGAGTATTTTTCGCACCTCTTGCACAGAGGCAAAAAATTCCTGCGGGTTCATGGCCGCGATGTGCCATGAGAGGACATCGCGATCGAGGATGTTCCAGTTCTCGCGGGGCTCCACGCGCGAGCCGATTTTTGTGCGGGATTTGAGCAGACCCTTGGCGGTGAGTGTTTTTACGGCTTCACGCACGGTGGTGCGGCTCGCGCCGTAGATGCGGCACCAATCGGCTTCGTTAGGCAGAATAGCACCTGGTGCATAGACCCCACTAAGTATCTGATTTCCAATACTTTGCGCCAATTTTCTGTGGAGGTTGGTGTCGCCGGACTTCGCAGAGGAAGCTTTTTGGCTCAATTTTCCGGCGTTCATATTTTTCTCACTTTGCGCCAAATTATCATACAAATATGCATTGCACGACGGCGTCCAATATCCTAACAGTAAAGCTTCTGGGCGAAACTGTCTGGAAAGTCTATACCGCAGCAATGCTGCACTAAAGGGAGGAATATATGTTTACTCGTAGAAGTTTCTTGGTCGCATCGGTTGCCGCCGGCGCGCTCATGGTAACGGCACCGGCAATGGCGCAGGGCAAAGGCCTGATTGGCATTTCAATGCCGACCAAGTCGTCTACACGGTGGATTTCTGATGGCGAATCCATGGTGAAGGAATTCACCGCGCTCGGTTATGACACCGATCTGCAATATGGCGAAGACGATATTCCGAACCAGCTGGCCCAGATCGAAAACATGGTCACCAAGGGTGCAAAGGTTCTGATCATCGCGGCCATCGACGGTTCGACGCTCTCGGACATTCTGAAGAAGGCCCATGAAGCGGGTGCAAAAGTATTTGCCTATGACCGCCTCATCACCAAGACGGGCGATGTTGACTACTACACCACCTTCGACAACTTCGGCGTGGGCGTGCTGCAGGCCACTTCGCTTGTAAAAGGCCTGAAGGAGCGTTTTGGCAGCGTTAAGCCCTGGAACGTGGAGCTTTTCGGCGGATCGCCGGATGACACCAACGCCTTCTACTTCTATGACGGCGCCATGTCGGTTCTCCAGCCCCTGATCGATTCCGGTGACATCACCGTAGTCTCGGGCCAGATGGGCATGGACAAGGTCGGCACGCTCCGTTGGGACGGAGCCGTGGCCCAGGCCCGCATGGATAATCTGCTGTCGGCCAACTACACCGACAAGAAGGTGAACGGCGTGCTTGCTCCTTACGATGGCCTGTCGCGCGGCATCATTTCCTCGCTCAAGGGCGTAGGCTATGCCCCAGGCGGCGAAATGCCGGTCGTTACCGGACAGGACGCGGAAGTTCCGTCCGTCAAAGCCATGATTTCAGGCGAACAGTATTCGACCGTGTTCAAGGACACGCGCGAACTTGCCAAGGTCACGGCCAAGATGGTGGACGCGGTTCTGCAAGGCAAGGAGCCCGAAATCAACGACACCAAGACTTACAACAACGAGGTGAAAATCGTGCCGTCCTACCTGCTCACCCCCTATGACGTGGGCAAGGACGACATCGAGAAGCTGCTCGTCGGCTCCGGCTATATCAAGGCCGAAGACCTGCAGTAACATGTAAATGAACGGCGGGCCCCGTGAGCTGACTTGCGGGGCCCTTTGCTTTTCGCGTATCTATCAATTCAAAGAGCAGGGCGAACCTGCCGGACAGTAATGGGAGGGTGGGATCGGCCATGCAGCCAATCCTTGAAATGCGAGACATCACCAAGACGTTTCCGGGCGTGAAAGCGCTTACGGATGTCAACCTGTCGGTGATGCCGGCTGAAATCCATGCCGTGGTCGGCGAAAATGGTGCCGGCAAATCGACCCTCATGAAGGTTCTCTCCGGCGTCTATCCCGCGGGAAGCTATGACGGGGCCATTCATTTCGAGGGCGAGGAACGCAAGTTTGGCACCATTGCCGATTCCGAAAATACCGGCATCATCATCATCCACCAGGAACTTGCCCTGGTGCCGCTCTTGTCGATTGCGGAGAATATTTTTCTTGGCCACGAGACTTCGAAGAACGGCATCATCAACTGGTTCGAGGCCTTCGCCCGCACCAAGGAGCTGTTGAAAAAAGTAGGTCTCAACGAACATCCCAACACGTTGATTACGAATATCGGGACGGGCAAGCAGCAGCTTGTCGAAATTGCCAAGGCGCTGAACAAGAAAGTGAAGCTGCTCATCCTTGATGAGCCGACATCTAGCCTCAATGAAACAGATTCGAACGCGCTGCTGGCGCTCCTCAAGGAATTCAAGGCGCAGGGCATCTCCTCGATCCTGATCACCCACAAGTTGAACGAGGTGCTGAAGGTCGCTGACCGCATCACCGTGCTGCGCGACGGCATGACGGTCGACACCCTTGACACCCGCACAGCCAAGGTGAGCGAAGACCGCATCATCAAGGCCATGGTCGGCCGCGAACTGACCGACCGTTTCCCGTCGCGCACTCACAAAATCGGTGAACCTATATTCGAGGTCAAGAACTGGAGCGTCTATCACCCGCTTCATGCGGACAAGCAGATGATCAAGGGGGTGGACCTTATGGTCCGCAAGGGTGAGGTTGTCGGCATCGCGGGCCTCATGGGATCGGGGCGGACGGAATTTGCCATGTCGGTCTTTGGCCGTGCCTATGGCCAGAAAATCACCGGCGAAGTTTTGATCCACGGCAAACCTGCCGATGTCTCAACCATTCCCAGGGCCATGGAAGCGGGCCTCGCCTATGCCACTGAGGACCGCAAGACCTATGGGCTCGTGCTGATCGACCATATCAAGCACAATGTGACGCTCGCCAACCTTGAGGGCGTATCGGCGTATTCCGTGGTGGACGAGGCGGCTGAACTCAAGGTGGCCAACAAATATCGCAAGGACCTCGGTATCCGTTGTTCCGGTGTGTTCCAAATCACAGTGAACCTGTCGGGTGGCAATCAGCAAAAAGTGGTGTTGAGCAAATGGCTATTTTCTGGGCCAGACGTTCTCCTTCTCGACGAGCCGACGCGCGGAATCGATGTTGGCGCAAAATACGAAATCTACGGGATCATCAACAAACTGGCAGAAGAGGGCAAGGCTGTCGTCGTCATTTCTTCGGAGATGCAGGAACTGCTCGGTATTTCCGATCGTATTTATGTAATGAACAATGGGCGCTTTGTGGCCGAAATGCCAGCCAAAGAGGCCACGCAGGAGAAAATCATGCGGGCCATCATGAAATCGTGGGACAAGTGACATGACAGACATATCCAGCAAGGCCATAGACCGGGTGGAGATTCTCCGTTTCGTCAAGGCCAATATCCGCGACTACGCCCTGCTGCTGTCGCTGCTGGTCATCATGATATTCTTCCAGTTCACGACAGAGGGCACGCTGTTCAAGCCGGTCAACATGACCAACCTCATTCTGCAGAACAGCTACATCGTCATCATGGCGCTGGGCATGCTGCTCATCATCGTAGCGGGCCACATCGACCTTTCAGTGGGCTCCGTTTCGGGCTTTGTGGGGGCGGTTGCGGCGGTGATGATGGTACCGTGGAAGCTGGATCCCTTTGTCACCATGTTAGCCTGCCTCGCGCTCGGTGCGATCATCGGCGGCGTGCAGGGTTATTTTGTGGCCTATCACCGCATTCCCGCTTTCATAGTCACGCTGGCAGGCATGCTGATCTTCAAAGGCCTGGCGCTCACCGTGCTGGGCGGCGCGTCGGTCGGCCCTTTCCCCAGGCAGTTCCAGCTTCTCTCATCAGGCTATGTGCCTGACCTGTTCACCATCACCCTTTTTGGCGGTCCCTTCAACCTGCTGGCCCTCTTCATCGGCGCCGTCGTTACAGCCATGATCATCTATTTCAACATCAAGGAACGCCGGGAGCAGCAGGCCCATGGCC
This sequence comes from uncultured Aestuariivirga sp., assembly GCA_964530965.1. Lineage (GTDB taxonomy): Bacteria > Pseudomonadota > Alphaproteobacteria > Rhizobiales > Aestuariivirgaceae > Aestuariivirga. The sequence continues at coordinate 10,259 of CAZHCO010000086.1, forward strand.
TGGCGGAAGAACCGAACATCATCTTCCTCGGCCGCAATGTGCTCATTGCGGGTGCGTTCCTCACTTTCTCTTTCCTCATGGCGCGCTACAAGGGCCTGCCCAATGTGCTGATCGTCATGTTTGCCCTGATTGCGCTGTTCGTTTTCCTGACCACACGCACAACCTTCGGCCGCCGCGTCTATGCCATGGGCGGCAATGAAAAGGCGGCGAAATTATCCGGCATCAACACCGAGCGCATGACCTTCATGATTTTCGTCATCATGGGGGCGCTGGCAGCGCTTGCGGGCCTGGTGTTTGCGGCCCGGCTGAACGTGGCGACGCCAAAGGCCGGTGCTGGCTTCGAGCTGGAAGTGATTGCCGCGTGCTTCATTGGCGGGGCGGCGGTGACGGGCGGTGTAGGCAAGATCATCGGGGCGGTGATTGGCGCATTCATCATTGGTGTCATGAACAACGGCATGTCGATCATGGGTGTTGGCATTGACTGGCAATTCGTGATCAAGGGCGCCGTCCTCATGCTCGCCGTGTTCCTCGACGTCTATTACAAGAACAAGGCGTAACTCCAAAAAAGGCGGAGCCGGCACAGGGTGGGACTGTACCGGCTCCTTAAAGCCCGGCGGTTGGGGGATTGGGGGGACGCCGACCGGGCCTAGCTCGTAATTTGCGACTTATGTCAGCGGCTGGTGCCTCCAGAGACAAAACCACTGTTTGATGTCGGTTGCTTTACAAGGGCCATCCATTGCGTGGGGTTGCTGTGGGACTGGCGCTTGAGAAACGTGTAATTTGTATCGCTCCAGCGCAGCACGTCGCCTCGCCGGTTATCGAGAATGAAATCGCCGCCATCGGTGGTGACGGTGAGCACGGCGTGGCCCCCGTTGCTCTCATCGAGAACCACGGTGATGAGCAGGGCTTCAGGCGGAAAGCCGAGGCCTTCGAGATAGCGCTTTTTCAGCAGCAGATAGTCTTCGCAGTCGCCGGCATCGGTGGGATAGACCCAGCGCTCGGGCTCGCCATAGAGATCCTGGTCGCTCACGGGTGCGATCTTGCCGTTCACATAGGTGTTGACCTGGTAGATCAGGTTCCAGCGCTCGGGCGACATGGCGAGCTTGAATTTCCGGCCACCCTTCGGTTTGCATTCCTCAGGATTCGTCGTGCAGAACTGCACATAGCCCACGGGTGGCAGCGTCTTGCCGAATTCACTGGCGAAATATCTTTTGGATTGGCCTTCGGGAGCCTTTGAAGCGGTGTCGTAAGCGAATGCCATAGACGAACTCCAGAAGATTCCTAAGAGTGCCGCCCCCACAGCGGTCTTGATGTTCATTTGATGCCCCATTCCGTTTATATTTATGGGGCCAACATACATGGCGGCACTTTCCGCGCCGTTCAGAACGGCGGTATAAGTCTATGAAAATGCAGACTAATATGGTTTCAATTTGTTAACCCTAAGGGCTGTTTAAGCAGGGGTTGCTTTCGGGCAATTGCCCTGTTATTCCCCAGCGCATTCGCAAATGACGTGCGGTCGTGGCGGAATTGGTAGACGCACTACCTTGAGGTGGTAACGGGGAAACTCGTGGAGGTTCGAGTCCTCTCGACCGCACCACGCTTCGCCCCAGTGGGCTACGCGTGGCGCGGCCACGGTGAGACCACTGGGGCGGAGCGTGTCCGGCGTAGTTCGCAGAGCGTAGACGGACTGGATGACCGATATTTACTTACTATTAGCCATTTTTCCGAAGCAATCCCCTATTGTAACCGACAGTTGCATATTTGCGGCCAAACTGCCTCCGCTACTCAGGGGTAACCATGAATCACCTTCGCGTGGAAAAGGTCAGTGAAAGTGCGCTTCCATTTGCGCCGAGAGAAAATCTCGCTTGCCGGAAAATTCTGAACAATGGCGAGAAGAATTTTTTTTCGCGTTTTGACCAAAGCGTTGCCTGACTGTTACGTTTCCCCGCAGGTGTCCTTCAACGCCCTCATAACTCATGCGCATTGATAACTACCACCCGATGGGAACGGTTCGTTCGTCTTGCCTTCAACAGGAAGTACGTGGATTTCGTGCTTTGCAGGAAATCTGATTTTGAGGTTGTTGCCGTGGTAGAGTATGACGGTAGCGGGCATATCGACCATGGCGACAAACGCCGGGATGAACTGCTTACAAGCGTCGGATATCAAGTCGAGCGATTTACCTTTGGAGACACAGTTGACTCCGTCAGGGCGAGATTTAATGATCGCAAAGAAGGCACTGCGAACTAACTGACTGAGGGGATTGATATGCTGGAACTTCGCCCGAATTGTGAGTGTTGTGACCGGGACCTTCCGCCGGACAGCAAGGACGCGCGGATTTGCACGTATGAGTGCACGTTTTGTGCAGAGTGCGCCGAAACCGTCTTGAAGGGCGTTTGCCCGAACTGCGGCGGGAATTTTTCACCGCGGCCCATTCGCCCCGCGCATATGCTGGTGAAGCATCCGGCTTCGATAAAGAGGGTGGTCAAAGACGGCGGGTGTTTGAAATTAGCCTCTTAACGTCTTCTCCCGTGAAACTCTCGAGGCCAGCGAGGGCTGGTTGGGCAATTTGGTTGCCCTTGGTTTTCATCAATTGAATCTGGCCACACATCAGCGATATCACCCAACGCCATCTTAATTGCGTTCTCGCAACGCCAGAGGAAATTGAAATGTGGATGACGGCACCAACCGAAGAGGCATTGAAATTGCAGAGGCCTCTGCCGCATGGGTCACTAAAAATCGTGGCCAGAGGCGCGAAGAAAGATGCATGAGATTGCAATCCGGATGAACTGAGAATATCCTGCGCCCATTGAAATGGGCCTTGTATTTCTGTCCCCGTTTCGTCATCGACCGGTCGAGTTCGAGTATCTGGAGGTGTTTGACATGACCCAGTCTTCAAAATTTCGTATTGAAGCTCTCAGCATGAGCTTTGCAACCATCGCAACGTTGGCGTTTTTCGCTCAACCTGGAAGCGCCCAGACGGTTACAAGTTTAAGCCAGTGCTCAGGCCCATCGCGCCAGAATGTCGTCGATTGTTGCAGCAAATTTGTTTACAAGCACCCACAGTTCTGGATGATCCGGCACGACATAAGCTGCTACAAGGCCGTGAAGTGCAGCGGGTCGAGGAAGTCCTTGAACGCAGTCGCACCTGTCAGAAAATGTTCAGTTATGCGGCCCATCTATGACATGGACTTCGAGCGCAAAGGCAAGAAGATCTCCGACATCCGGCTTAAGACCGAAATTCACCGCATCGGCACGACAGTGCTGGGCCTTCCGCTTTATCGATTTCAATACCGCAATCGGGTCGGGGTTTATCTCGGTGTGATGGCCCAGGATGTGCTGAAGGTTGAACCTTCGGCCGTTTCCATGGATGCGGATGGCTACTTCATGGTTGACTACGGTAAACTCGGTATCTCGATGGAACGAATTCAATAGTCCATGCATCCCGAGCGCTGTGGCGCGAGGCGCGAAAAAAGATGAAGTGCGGCGGGAATTTTTCACCTTGGCCCATCCATCCCGCTCACATGCTGCTGAAACATCCGGCTTCGACAAAGCGGGTTGTGAAAGGCGGCGGGTGTTTGAAGCTGGCATCGTAACGTCTTTTCCCGTTTCACGGCTATCTTATGCACATATCTTTTTAAGTTTCATTTCCCGCCACAGCTCTTTGCAAATCCAAAGAATGCTCTGCCATCCCGGTAAGCATTTCATTTTTTCGTCATCCCGACGTACGTCGGGACCCAGACTTTCCGCTTGTGTGCCGGTTGACAGTCTGGGTCCCGGCTTTCGCCGGGATGACGGAAAAGAGGAATGAATTCAGCGCATTGATAGCTGCAAAGATAGCGGCAAAGATAGCAGCAAAGATGTGTGAATCTGATAGCGCTTTGCGGGCGAGGACAAAGTGGAGATGTTTTATTGTTGCGCCAATCTTCGTTCGCGCCACAAATCCCTCACGCTTTCCAGGACAGCGGCGACGGTGATCAGGGCGATGCCCAAAAGCTCCCGCACACCGAAGGGCTCTCCTGACCAGAGCGCCGAGCTTATGGCGGCCGCACTTATTTCCGTCATGTAGAGAACGGTGACGATGGCGGGGGCCAGCAGGGGTACGGCCCACATGGACATGTAAACTCCCGGCATGGCGATGAGGAATATGAAGGGCAGAACCCACCAGAGCTGGCCCAAAACCAGGCTTAACGGCGGGGCATCACCGGCGCCCGTGAACGCCAGGAGCGGCAGGAGCAGAAGCCCGGTGACCAGATAATTCTGGATAAAGAGGTCTACCGGTTTCTGGTCGTGATGATAGCGGAGCAGCACGACGGATGAGGCCCAGGCGACGCCGGCCACGACGGCGGCCCAGTCGCCGCCGTTCTTGGGCCAGGGGAAGCCTTGGTCCACATCGAGAATGATGAACATGCCGGTAAAGGCCACGGCGATGGATAGCCAGCGGACGGGGGTGATGGCCTCGCCCAGAAAGACGCGGGCCATGAGAGTTGCCCACACGGGGTTGAAGTAAAACAGGATCATGGCGCGCACGATTTCCGTGTGCAGCACCGAAAGGGAATAGAAAAACTGAGTGAACCCCATGGCAATGCCGATGGCGAAAAGCCAGCGGCCGCCGCTTATTTGCTGGCGCAGCCTGAGGAGAAACAGCGGGAGGAGGATGAGGGCGGGGAGGGCATTGAAAATGACGAGAGCCCAGAAGCTGCCCAAGCCCGCATTGTCGAGGCCACGCAGGGGAATCCAGAACAAGCCCCAGGCAATGCCTGAAAAGGCCACGGCGATTTTCGCCAGATTTTCGGTTCGCATTGGTTGCCTTGGCCCCGGGAATAGTGTTGAGAGAATGCAATAGTTAGAGCGCAACGCTTGAGAGCAGGCAAGATGACGGACGTGCAGGGCGATATGCGGGTAGGGGATGAGTGGGGCTCGATTGCGCCCGACTTTCTCGAGCATGTCGAGAAGGCCCTGGCCAGCGATGACCAGAAGGCGGTGCGTGCCGCAACCCGCGAGTTGCACGCGGCTGACCTTGCCGATCTCATCCAAAACCTCGATCAGGAGAATCGCGTCAAGCTGATCACCGCTCTGGGCCGCAGCTTTGACGTGGAAGCGCTGGCCGAGCTTGACGAAGACGCGCGCGATGCGCTGATGGAGGCGCTGCCCAATGAGGTGATCGCCTCGGCCATCAAGAAGCTCGACACTGATGATGCGCTCTATCTCATCGAGGACATGGAAAAGGCGGAGCAGGAGGAAATCCTTTCCAAAGTTTCCAAGGAAGACCGCGCGACGCTGAACCGGGCGCTGGATTATCCGGAATATTCGGCGGGCCGCCTGATGCAGACGGAGTTTGTGGCGGTGCCGGAATTCTGGAGCGTGGGCCAGACCATTGACCATGTGCGGAGCGCCCGGGATATCCCCGATGATTTCGTTGAAATTTACGTGGTTGATCCCGGCTTTCACCTGAAAGGCGTCATGCCTTTGGCGCGCATCTTGAGATCCAAGCGCGACCGGAAAGTTTCAGATGTGATGGACGATGAACAGACGGTGTTCAAGGTTCTGGAGCAGCAGGAAGACATTGCCTACAAGTTCGAGCAATATAATCTCGTCTCGGCCGCCGTGGTTGACGATGCGGGAAGGCTGGTGGGCACGCTGATGGTGGATGACATCGTGGATGTTATCCAGGAGGAGGCGGAGGAGGACATCTTACGCCTCGGCGGCGTAGGTGCTGAAGAAACGATCACCGACACGGTCTGGCAGACCACGCGCTCGCGCTTTTCATGGCTGTTCGTCAACCTGCTCACGGCCATTCTCGCCTCCTGGGTGATCTCGTGGTTTGACGGCACGATCGAGCAGATGGTGGCGCTGGCCATCCTCATGCCGATTGTGGCTTCGATGGGCGGCAACGCGGGCACCCAGACGATGACGGTCGCGGTGCGGGCGCTGGCCACGCGCAATTTGGGCCCCCTCAACGCTATGCGCGTGGCGCTTCGCGAATGTTCCGTGGGGCTGATCAACGGGGTGCTCTTTGCCGCCATCATCGGGGCGTTTGCCTGGTGGTGGTTTGGCTCGGACAAGCTGGGGCTGGTCATTGCCGCCGCCATGGTGATCAACCTGATGGCTGCGGCGCTGGCCGGAATCCTGGTGCCTCTGGCGCTTGACCATTTCGACATCGACCCGGCCATCGCATCGGGCACGTTTGTGACCACGGTGACCGATGTGGTGGGATTTTTCGCGTTTTTAGGCTTGGCGGCGATCTGGCTTTTGTGAGGGGATTTCCCTCTGTTGCTCCATGGTCGGGCTTCGACCCGATCATCCAAAGGCAAAGCACGGACGTTTATGGAAATTGTGGCCAAATCTGCTATCAGGTTTGTGACACGGGATAACGCAAATGAGCATGCCTGAAAAGTATCGATTGGCACTGAAGTCGCTCTCAGAAAATACCGATGATTGTGTAAATAAATATGCCAAGGAGATTGAATCCCGTCCTCCTCCTAAAATGATCTATCATTATACAAATGACACTGGACTTCGAGGGATTCTTGAAAGCAAGACACTTTGGCTAACCAGTGTTTTTGATTTGAATGATCCGTCGGAACTAAAGCACGGACTCACTTTGGCATCTGATAGGCTTTCTGGGCTTATCAAGGGAGGAAGGCCAGAGAGCACACTACTTGCTTCCCTCTTTGCCGATTTCGCCCGAACGGGTATTGGGGAAGCTGGTTACTTCTACTGCTGTAGTTTTAGCTCCAATGGTGATGAACTTGGCCAATGGCGCGCATATGCTGACAATGGTAGAGGATTTGCCCTTGCGTTTGATGCAGGCAGTATTGAGTTGGATTTCGCACGAGAATCTTGTGGGACGAACTGGGCATTCCCCTTAGCCTATGATGATGCGAAGTTAGCTGAGATTCTTGAAAAACTGGCTTTGTCGGCATTGGAGTCGGTTCAAGTTCCTGATCAAGGATATTTGAAAATGGAGTGGGGCAAGGAATATTTGACAGTTATTGGAACTATACTGAGTGCGAATGCAATATTTGCTGCCAGTTTCTTCAAACATGCAGCTTATAGGAATGAAAGTGAGTATCGGTTCTTGAGCAGCTTTGGCATTAACAAGCGACCGAAGAATAGGAAGTATAGGTCAAGGCCCTATTCGCTTGCTGAATATCTTGAGTATCAGTGGGGTGAGAAGTCTCTTGATGCATTAAAGAAAATTGTAATTGGACCTGCTGCTGACAGGATCAAGGCGGAAAAATTTGTGGATGACTGTCTCCGAGCCACTGGTTTTTCGAACGGCAAGGTAGAAATTGAACATTCGACAATTCCCTACCGGTCCACGTAGATATCAAAATAGTGGTGAGGTACACATGCTCAAGCGTTGGTATTTTTGATACATCGACTGTCCGCTCGGCTTCCCAGAGGTCGTGTTTGGCCTGCATGGCGAGCCAGAGGGCAGCAACTGCAAATGCCTGGCAGCAGTCTTTGATTATGGCTGCTAGCATTTTGATTTTAAACACTGTTTAATCCTTTAGGCATTGACTGGCGGTTGTGTCTCCGACCTTAATGCGGAGACACTCATGGTACTGGAGAGCCAACATGGGTGCGAGAGATTTTGAAAGTCAGTTGCGGGGATTGCGTCTTACAACGGCAGAAATCACCTACCGCATGCCGGACTTCCGGGACATTATGCAGATCTATATCTGGCAGGACTACGACCTGGCGCCAAGGTTTCCGAAACTGATCAAGTTCCTGGATTTCTGGTCGCATAATCTGAATGGACCGCTTGCCACCATCCGGGTGGCGCAAGCCGGGCTCGTGGCTCCAGCGCGGCTGAGCTACGTCGGAACCGAGTGGCGCCTTCACTGAGCTTCGTCCAACATAGCCAACTAAGTTCACTGAGCCTCCAAAGGAACTCTACGGCGTGCTCTTTGCGGCCATCATCGGCGTGTTTGCCTGGTGGTGATTTGGTTCCATGGAATTGCCCGCGCTTCGAGTCATTGGGACGGTCGCAGGATAGGGAGAGAGTGACGGGCCGTCCATTGGCATCAAGTCTAACTCATCCCCGGAACAAGTCCGGGGACGACCATGGAGAGTGGCGTGCAGTAGAGCGGACTACGAAACGTCTTTCGCCCGGTTCTTAAGAAGTGCAATCACCCGCTGACCTTCCGCAACAAAACCGTTCGCATCGAGGGCATACTCCTGGATGTTGTCCCCCGTGCTATCGAAACTTCTCATGGAGACGGTATCGCCGACATTGCCGCCAATAACGCGTGCTACATGGCTTGTCACCTCAACCACAATATCGGAATGGCTTTTGAAGTCGGAGTGGTTCTCGGCATAGTCGTAGGTAAAGGTTCCCGTGCCGCGGTTCCGGTGAATGATATCGCCCAGTTCCAGCTTCTTCTCGGTGCGGCGATAGCCCCAGAAGGGCCGGTTCATTCGCCCGAGAATCTTCGACTGAATTGCATCATGGGAAAATTTCGAATGCGACTGATCGAACTTGAAGTTGGCGTAGGCGGCGTGGGCCCTCCTTACCA